>CAKSNZ010000001.1 GCA_934476515.1 uncultured Ruminococcus sp.
GAGTTTGTTTTTTATACTCATCGCTAAAGCTTTTTTGAACCCCCGATACAATCGGGGGTTTTCGTTATACAAAAAGAGACTTTCCACTTAGGAAAGCCTCTTTGCTTTATTCACTGTATATTCTGTTTAGGTAGTTAAACATATTTTCATTTAACATATTTTCGATTTCTTTCGGATTATCAGGAATACAAATTATCGTTTGTTTTCCTGACCTTAGAATATATCCGTCAAAATCTCCAACTTCATTTTTTAGCCTTTTAGGAATAATATTTGTTGAAGAATTTGCAAGTGCTTTAGACAGTACATTTGAAATTGCTCTAACATCATTATCCCTTAGCCCACCAACAACAACGATTAGATTCACACAATTTAGTGCATCTGTAAGTTGCATACCTAAACTGTCAGGTGTAGTTGAAGCAGTAACAGAATTAAGCTGATAAATAGTATTGTCAAAAAGCTCTTTTATCTTCTTTTCACACAATGCAGTTTTCTTTGCAAGATAAAAAATTAAATCGCATTTCATAGTTATCAATCCTCGTCTATTTCTTCTGTTGCCGGTTCTGTATGATGAGTTGTAGGCACAGTTGTCTTTGGTACATTAGTAGGCTTTGGCTTTGTTGGTTTTGGTTTCGGTTTAGTTGGCTTTGGCTTATGCTGAGGAATTTTTATCTTCTCATAAACCGGTTTAACCACAAAACTGCTGTAAACCTTGTTGAAACTTCTGTTCCATCTTACAAACTTGTATCTATAATACTTGGTAGATGCTTTTGATGGTTTCTTAGGTGCAGTAGCTCTATGTCCCTTCTCAACTCTCTGAGTCTTTATCACTCTACCATTTGCATTTACAAACTTAACAGTATAATAAACCTTTTTAGGTTTTGTTGTGGTAGGCTTAGTAGCTTTTGTTGTGGATGTTTTTGTAGTAGGTTTAGTGGTAGAAGTGGAGGAAGTTTTCTTTGTGCTTGAACTTGGTTTCTTTGTTGTAGTAGAAGTTCTGTCAATAACAAATTTACCACCGGTAAGCTTCTGTTTACCCTTTAGGTTTCCCTTACCGTCATACCAATCAATATTACCTTTCTTTAGTTCGGCTTTAAAGGTGCTTAACTTTGGCTGTTCCCCACCAAAACGATAATAATAACTTGATGGAAAATACGGTGTGCTGTTCTTCACAGCAGAGGCAACATTTACCTTTTCACTTTCACCTTTTCTAACCTTCCTACCTACAACAACAGTTCTGTAATTTTCGTGAACTTCATAGGAACAAGTTGAAAGGGTTACAAGTGTATCGTTTTCGTTTATATCAACAGGTGTATCTATAAGTGATCTAGCCTTTATGTTATACACATAGTTCATAAATTCTGCATCACTTGTAAAGTCACCTTGTAGATAGTTAAAGAAGTCTTTTTCGTTCTTATCGCCGGTAGTTTTGTAAACAGAAATAATCTTGTAAACTTCATCACCATCATCAGGAGTTGTAACTGTAAAGGTAGGACTTTTCTTGTAGAAATTCATATCAATAGAGGTTTTGCCATATTTCAATAAATTGGCAAACATACTTCCGTCCATCATATGATGTCCATGCATTATAACATTCTTACTCTTTACATTTTGCTGACTTCTGAAATCAACAAAGATACTGCCGTATTCAGAGTAATTTTTTTCATAGTTTTTGTATAAATAATACTGACTATGTAATGTATCGCCTTTATGGTAAAGTACAGGATAATCAATATTGGTATGTGGCACATTTATCCAAGCTACAATCTCACTATTTATACTCTGTAACTTTTTGAAATTCTTTACCTTTTCTTTTTCTGAAACCTTCTTTGATGTATCGCCATCATAGTAGATTGATTGAATTTCTGACTGAATAGCAGTGTTCTCTACCGACTTATAAACATTGTTATAAAGTAAGAAAACACCTGCCACAACAAATGCTACAACTGCAACATTCTGAATAGTCTTTCTAATTACTTCGTCTTTCTTATCTACCTTTAGTGGAATATGGTTCTTAATAAATTTATTAATGCCACTGTCATAATTCTTAACTATGTACTGTTGTTGTAACTTTTTCTCAGCTAAGAACTTTTCACCTTTTAAAATAACTTCATCATCTACGTTTACAAATGCAAAGAAGTCGATTTTATCGGTACTAAAGCAGAAATAATCCACATCAAGATAAACAGGAATTTTCTTTTTGTTATAGGTTTTACCCTTTAAATATTTCCAATAATTTTTAGCATAACTTAAAGCAGTTTTTGCTTTAGGTTTAAACTTTGCAAAGGCTATTTCTAACTTTGAAACATCCTTTTTCTTGAGAAGTTCTTTGTCCTTTTCAGAAATATCAAAGTGCTTACCTTGTACCTTTTCTTTCTCAGGAAGGCCCTCTTTATCTTTGTTCAGTTGTTTCTCAAAATATGCAATAGTATCTGCATAAGTTGTTCTAAACTTTCTTTCTGTATCTGAAGAACCACAAGTGATGATTTCTGTTACATCACTATTTTTCTGCAACTCAAGAACAGCTTTCTTTAGAAATTTTGGATTTAATTCATAAGTTTTATCCACACTTTCCAAGTCAGTTGGCACTTCTTTTAATACAGAAGTTTTTCTATTAACTTGTATATCTTCTTTTAGAAGCAGAAGTATCTTCATTTTCCTCATCCTTATGGATTAATGTGAGTAACTTTTAGGTTATTTAATGATGTTTCGATTAATTCATCAAAATTAGCTTTTTCTTGTGCATCCTTAACTCTCTTTAGTACAGGCTTTGTACGAGGATGCTTTGGTGTAAATACTGTACAACAGTCTTCATATGGTTCAATTGATGTTTCAAATGTATCAATTTTTCTGGAAATTTGGATAATTTCTTCCTTGTCCATACCGATTAATGGTCTGAATACAACCATATCTGTTGCTTCATCAGTAGTAACAATTGCTTGCATTGTTTGGGAAGCTACCTGACCTAAACTTTCACCTGTAATTAGGCAACTGCTCTTAGTATCCTTTGCAATTCGTTCAGACATTTGCATCATAAGTCTTCTCATAATAATTGTGAAAAGTTCTTCTGGACAATTGTTCTTGATTCTTTCCTGAATTTCTGTAAACGGTACTGTGTACATTGTGATTTCACCGGCATAGGCAGAAACTTTCTTTAGTAATCTAACTACCTTATCCTCTGCTCTCTGTGAAGTATATGGAGGTGAAGCAAAATGTACTGCGTTTAGCCTTAGACCTCTCTTTGCCATCATCCAAGCAGCTACAGGTGAATCAATACCACCACTGATTAGGATTGTACCGTTACCACTTGTGCCAACAGGTACACCACCTGCACCCTTAACAACACCTGCATGAATATATGCACCAAAGTCACGAATTTCAACAGTAACTTGAACATCAGGGTTGTGTACATCAACTGATAGGTGGTTAAAGTGCTTTAGAATAATTCCACCCATTTCACGAGAAATTTCCGGTGACTTTAGAGGAAACTTTTTGTCACTACGCTTAGCCTCAACCTTAAAAGTCTTGGCAGTGTCCAAATAATCAGCTAAGTATTCAACAGCAACCTTAGAAATACTTTCCATTGTCTTTTCTGCTACTGCTGCTCTATGGAAAGCAACAATACCAAACACCTTACTGATTCTATCACAAATGTCCTCAATATCAGCATCATCATAAACAGGTTCAACATAAATTGTTGATTGAGCTGAAATAACTTTACATTCATCTCCACCATCAAGTGCTGATTTAATATTTTTAATCAGCTTACTTTCAAAGCTTTTTCTATTTAAACCTTTTAGGATAATTTCTCCAACTTTAATTAAAACAATTTCTTTCATATTATCTCTCAACTTTATTTAAATTTTACCAGTTCTTTTAAACCGTTTTTAATACCCATTACTAAAGCATCAACATCTTCTTTAGTGTTGCTTTCACAAAAGCTGATTCTCAGTGCAGAGTTGATTCTATCGGCACTGTAACCATAAGCAGAAAGCACATGACTAAGTTCACCTTTGTGACAAGCAGAGCCTGAGCTAATACACACATCATACTTATCAGCAAGATATGTTAACATTGTCTGACTCATAACACAATTTGTTGACACATTTATAACATATGGAAAATCTGTACTGTTAACTGTTAAGCCATCAATATCACCTAACTGTTCCATACAGTAGGAATGTAATTCCTTAACTTTCTCATAATTTTTATGGACATTAAATTTTTCTACTGCATTTGCAAATGCACCAATCAAAGGCAAAGCCTCTGTACCGGGTCTCACTTTATTTTCTTGCATACCACCATAAGTATTTGGTACAAGTCGTGTACCTTTCTTCACATACAAAGCACCCACACCCTTAGGTCCATGTACTTTATGAGAAGAAACTGTTAGCAAGTCACAACCGATTTTCTTTACCTTACAATTTAACTTACCATAACCTTGAACAAAGTCAGTATGGAAAATAGCCTTAGAATTATTTTTCTTAATAATTGCAGGTATCTTTTCTGTAGGTGTTACAAGTCCTGTTTCATTATTAACTGTCATAACAGACACAAGGATAGTATCCTTATCAATTTCCTTTTCTAAAGCAGAAAGTGGAATTACACCATTCTCAGGCTTAATATAAACAACATTAAAGCCTCTTTCTTCAAGGACTTTCATTGTTTCCAAAACTGATGGGTGTTCAATAGCTGTTGTGACAATTTTGTTGCCATTTCTCTTTTTAGCATTTACAGTACCCATAACTGCAAGGTTATTGGCTTCTGTACCACCGGAAGTAAAATAAATTTCTTTTGGTTCAGCACCAACAGACTTTGCAATAACTTCTCTTGCGTTATCAAGTGCAAGAGATGCATCATAGCCCATTTTATGCAATGAGCTTGGATTACCGTAATTTTTTGTCATAATGTCATAAGCAACTTTTGCTGAGTCCTGATAGACACAAGTAGTTGCACTGTTATCTAAATAATGCATTTTCATTCCTCTTCATAGTTATACAAGGATATTATACAACAAAAATTTAACAAATGAAATAGCAAAATAAAATTTCATAACAATACATTTATTGGATAAAATAAATTTAGGTGATAATATGATTTCAAACAAAGAATATAGTAAACTTGTAAAAAAGTATAGCCACAACAGTCCTATTATTAAAGATTGTTTCAATGCTTTTTGGCTTGGTGGTCTAATCTGTGCTATTGGTCAAGGCTTTCAAAACCTATATGAATATTTAGGAATGAACAAGGATAATGCCGGTACACTTGTTTCTATTACATTGATTTTCTTAGGAATACTTACAACTTTTATTGGCTGGTACGACAACATTGCAAAAATCGGTGGTGCAGGTACACTTGTACCTATTACCGGTTTTGCAAACTCTATTGCCTCTCCTGCTATTGAATTTAAAAGTGAAGGTTTAGTTCTAGGCTTAGGTGTTAAAATGTTTGTTATTGCCGGTCCTGTGTTGGTGTATGGCATCTCAGCATCTGTAGTCTGTGGTCTTGTACTTCAAATCCTTTCCCTATTTGGAATAAAACCGTTGTAACTATTATTGCTTGTTTTAAATGTTACCTATATTAATTTAATATTATTTTTCTTTATTTTATTAGATTTCCTATTTTTGAAATAGTCACAATAATGTGAAATAATAAAAATATAATACATTTAATTATGCAATTAATTAGAACCATATAAACTTAATTAAAACAACATAAAGACCTACAATTTCTCCATTGTAGGTCTAATTATAAAATATCAATTTGTTGGCTTTGTGTTGATTATAAGAATTTTTTAATTTTATTTGTGGGTAAAGGTAAGTTAGATAAATTTGGGTTTGTAGTGCTAGAACTTACCTTGTTATGTGATAGATATTTAGAATTAGTAGAAACCATCCAGCCTTCCTTGTGTAAAGGAAGGGGGACCACGAAGTGGTGGAAGGATTGTTTTGGTAGGCACTTTAGATTATATAAGATTTATTCGATATATGATGTAGGGAACGAACACTGTTCGTTCCTATATTTATAGATAACTTTTATCTAATCGTACACATTTTATCTAGAGAACACAATCTACCGTGACAATCCCTCTGTTTTGCATTTGCAAAACATCTCCCTTTACACAAGGGAGACTGGCGAATATGTACAAATTTAGGGTAACTACATAGGACAAAATTACAACAAACTTTTGGCTTACAGTTGTAGGGGCGAACATCGTTCGCCCGTTAAAAAGTGTGATACCTATGGGATTATTGTCCTATTTGCAGATTATAAATTTATAATATCTACAAAGGACAAAATACAAATAGAAAGGTTAATTTTCAAACGGGACATCAATGATGTCCCCTACAACTGTGAGTCATAGTTTAATATGGTTTTAAGTTCGTATTCTCACTTTGAATTTTTCTTTATTGCCGATTGTATTTAAAAGGAATTTACCTTAACACACAATCAAAATTAAAAAGACAAACCCTAATTTGTAGTACTTGTCACTCATTTGCCGGGTATAAAAAAACAAGGATTCCTAATGGAATCCGTACTAATGGTATATTTTAATTTTTACTAATTTTTTAAATTCTGCTTACTTTATTGGTGACATATTTTCTTCTTGCACTACTACCTACCTTGCTTTATAAGCACAAATACGAAAGGATAGAAGCATCTACGCTCTCCTTAAAAACAGTCCACAGGACTGTTTTCTTAACGGTTGCCTTCAACTCCTGTCACTCGTTTGCCGGATAATAAAAAAACAAGGATTCCTAATGGAATCCTTGTTTTTTATGGTCGAGGTGACAGGAGTTGAACCTGCGGCATCTTGGTCCCAAACCAAGCACTCTACCAAACTGAGTTACACCTCGAAGTGCCTCATCTCTAACGCTCGTTTATTATATCCTATATAAACTTAAATGTCAACACTTTTTTTAAAATTTTTTAAAATTATTTTTTCTTTGTGTTAAGTGGGCTAAAAGTCTTTCTAACCTCTAGCCCATTTCTGTTTTATTTATTCAAAGGTCTTACGAATGTTTTAAAAATATTCTTTGC
The DNA here is from genome assembly GCA_934476515.1 of uncultured Ruminococcus sp. Classification (GTDB taxonomy): domain Bacteria; phylum Bacillota; class Clostridia; order Oscillospirales; family Acutalibacteraceae; genus Ruminococcoides; species Ruminococcoides intestinihominis. The sequence goes on from CAKSNZ010000001.1 coordinate 7,039, forward strand.
ATCTTTAGAGTCAATTCCATTTTCCAAAGCATACTGCAAAGTTTCTCTATCCTTTTCCCAATCATCAGGGTTGTTGCTTATGAAAAACAATCTTAACTGTAAATTACCATCATCAAGAACAGAATATCTATATAGATAAGTAAAGATATTTTGTTCTTCTTCCATTTTTAGAAATGGTGCAATATTAATTTCTTCAGGTACTTCATTACTGTCTGCCTCTTGTAACTTTAGGGCAAATTCTTCATCAAGGTATTTTTCACAAACATCTTTTTCATAACCTAAAATTTCAAGTCTGCGACCTGCCTCTACTCTTTGTAAATTATTTAAATTATTATCCATAGTTACCTCTCACAAAAAACTAAATATCTATTAAAACCACCACTACCGTTTGATATACAAGTCATAAGAATAATCATATTCTTATCATCATGAATAAATATATCATCAGCGTGGTTAGGATTAATTACCTTTGTACCTGTTACCTTATATGTAATCTTTGACCAATAGGTTCTCACCTTTACTTTGTCACCAATATTAAGTTGTCTAATATTGTCAAAGAAAATTCTTCCTACATATCCTGTATGACCGGCAAGAACTGCATTTGTATCTTTACCACCTATAGGCAACGAAGTGTATGTTAAATGTGCTGCACCATAATTTAAGTGGTCTCTGGCAGTACCTAAATATATAGGCAGTTTCATATCAATAGTAGTTGCTTCTAAGTAACCATACACACCGTCAAATATTCCATATTTACTTAGTTTTAAGCTAGGCTCTACATATGAAAGTGAGCTTGTCAGCTTTTCCCTTTGGTGTTCTTTAAGCATATTATTATACTTAATGCTATCTTCCTTTAGTCTTTTAATATCAACATCATACACAACTTGTGTACCATCAGATAGGCAACCGTTACTATCGACTTCACCTTTTTTCTTGGCATCAGCATATGAGCCTTTTCTTGGATGATTCGCTCTGGTTTCAAAGTCATCTGAAATACCCTTAGCTACATACTTACCATAAGTATTTGATACAGGTGGAAACAGAACAAGCCCTATACCGGTAACGAGAAAGATTGTAGCAATAATTGTTAGAACTCGACGAACCTTTTTACTTTTCATCAGACTCTACCTTCTTTTCAGAATTATCATCAATATGCTTTAAAGAAGATTTTTTCTTATTCTTTCTAACTGCAATTAAAACAATAATAACAACTAAAAGAACAAATCCACCAATAACTGCACCGGCAACCCAATAAGGGATTTTGTAACCTAAGAAGTAGAAGCACTTTTCAAACGGTGCTCGTTTTACTAACTTATTTTTTGCCACTTCCTCAGGTACGTACTTTGTACGAACACCTCTTACAAGAAGTCTGTGGGTGTTAATACCGTAAGGTGTACAAGTTAAAAGTGTTACATGGTCCTCATTAGGAATAATTCTAAGGTCATTTGTATCTTCCGGAAGAACAACTTTAATTTGGTCAACCTTATAGGCTAAAGTTTTATCAAGTACCTTTATGTAGAAAATATCACCTTTAACAAGTTCGGTAAGGTTATCAAAGAAAGTTCTACCGGGAACACCTGTATGGGCTGAAATAACTGAATGTGTACTTTTGCCACCAATAGGCATTGAAGTATTCTGTAAATGACCGGCATAGTTATCAAGAACACTTTTGCTTGTACCATGTTTAATAGGCAATTCAACATCAATTCTTGGTATCTTTACATAACCGATAAGACCTTTACCGTCAATGTTAAGCACATCGTTGTAGTGAGCACCAATAGCTTTATAAGCATCTTCATCAAAAGGGTCAGTAATAATTGCAGTTTTTGTTAAACTTTTATTATATTTTCTTGCATCTTTAAAGAACTTGGAATAGTCCTTTTTATTTAAATTATCAACTATTTTTGAATAATTAGCTGAGTCAGCTCTAACCTTTGAATTATTAATCATTGAACTAACAAGAGGATAACTCATTATTCCAAGGCCAACTATAAATACTAAAATTATTGCGATTACCGGAAGTTTCTTTTTCATAAACAATGTCCTTATTTCTTAATAATACAATTATAAAATATGCTAGTAATAATTGCAACAAAAAATATTGAGGTGTAGTCACCCACACCCCAATTAGAAAAATTACATATATCAAATAAAGTTTACGATTATTTGGTTATATTAAAATTATTTAGAAGTTTTCTTTTTCTTTAGAACAACGAACATTACACCTGCAAGAACGATTAGAGAAGCACCACAAATTGTGAATAGAGTTGTACCCATACCACCTGTTGATGGAACTGTAATCTTTGTGTTTTTAACTTGAAGATAAACTACACCATTTTCACCACCTACAGGTGTTGCTACATATGATGATGATGGCTTTGAGTATGATGCTTCAATAGTAATTGACTTTGCTGAAGAATCAAGAACATAACCATTAGGAGCTGCAGTTTCTCTTACAAAGTATGTACCTGCACCAAGCTTTGCGTTAAATGTTAACTTACCGTCTGTACCAGTTTTGCCACTTGCAACAACATTAGCATCGGCATTTGCATCAGCTTCTGTCTTATATAGGCTAAACTTTGCATTAGCTAGAGGCTTAGATGTATCATTAGCATCTACCTTAGCAATACCAACCTGGAATGTAAACACCTGAACTGTATTACCATCTACTTCATAAGGTGCACCAGCTTCATTTGTGTATTTTAGAGAGTCTGTATTATCGTTTGAACCTGCTGTACTAACCTTTGCACCAGAAAGAACTTTTGCTGTAAATTCAACCTTAATTGTCTTGCCATAGTAAGTAGAATTAATGTAACCATCAGTTGTATTTAAAGAAATACCAAAAGTAGCATCTGAAGGAGTTGTTACTTTATAATCAGAAATCTTAGTATAGTTTTTGCCCTGTTCATCAGAAACATACACCGCTGCATCATTATTGAACTGAAGTTCTGTAGCAGTCATTTTATCAAGGATTTCAAAGCTCTTTACCTTATTACCAACCTGATTTGAACCAGGAACTGTAGCAGTTAGTTCAAACTTTACGTCATCATCAACAGAAGCAGAAGCTACTGCACCGTCAGCTTTAACATTAGTTGTTGCGTTGTTTACAGCTGTAATCTTCTTAGTAACCTTAACAGGTGAAGGATTAATCTTGCCTGCTAAGTCAGCACTGTAATCATTTGTGTATGTACCATCATCATTTGCTAATGGTAAAGTAACAATAGCACCCTGAGCTAGAGAACCTGTACCCTGTGATCTTACATAGTAGATACCGGCTGTTGTAATTGTAATTTCAGTTGATGTTTCATAGTTGCCATCTGTTCCCTCAGCAGGATCCCAAGCATAATTTGTTGCTTCACCAGGAGCTGTTGCTAATTTATCACATGCACTTAGTAGGTCTGCAGAACTACTAGTATCAACAGCAGCCTTAGCCTTTGTTAGAATATCGCCGGTTACTTTGTAATCTACTGCACCGGTTGAAGTATTAATATCAGCTAGTCTGTAAAGCTTAAAGCTAAAAGCCTTTGCCTTAGCCTGAGCATCTTTATCATCGCCACTGATTTTAAGTGTTAGCTTGTAATTACCAGCAGTACCGGCAGTATCTGCACTAGCACTAAATGGAATCATAAGTGCTAGAGTTGCAACTACTAAAAGAGCTGCAAAAATTTTCTTAATTGATTTTGTCATTTTTTCATCTTCTCCTTTTTAATTAAAATATATATGTAATTTATTTCCTACCATGTTTATTGGTTGGAGCCTTTGCTCCTAACTTTCTCTTTCTTAACATATATACACAAGAAAGAATTGCACCTAAACCAAGAACCAATGTACCATACAACAAGAAGTTATGTTGCATTAGGTAATTAATACCTGCATAAGGAACTGTAATGTGTGTATTTAGTGCTACGAAAGAATGAGTATAGCGGTTCTTTGTATTATCAAAATTTGCACCACTAAAGTTAAACCATTGTTGGTTATCTGCTAGAGTATAACCGGAAGTAGCAGCAGTTTCTACTACATAATACCACTGATATTCAGGAGTATTACCGTCACTACCATTCTTGTAGGTACCATTACTGTTTTTAACAAAGATATCCAGATCAGTAAATGTAACTTCACCCTGACTATCAGTAACTAAAGATTTAACAAATTCACCTTGTGTAACATCTTTGCCACTAACTTTATATAGAGTAAATGTTGTACCCGCTAATCTTTTTGCATCATCAGGAATTGAACCATCAGAATTAACCTTATCAACCTTTGTTACAGTAGCCTGAGCCTTAGTTGATGTATTTTTAAAACTTGCAATATTAGTTGTATTATTAGCATCAACAATTTCTTCTACAGATTGTGAAGAAGTACCTCTATAATAAGTACCTGTTGCCTTTAGAACACCATTATCCTTAGCAACAACAACTTTAAAGATATATACTGAAGAATCAGTTTGATAATCGTGACCACCAACTAATGGTTCTTCTGTAATCTTATATAGATATGTACCTTCTGTGCTATAGTCAATAGAATTAAATGCTGCATTACCATCAACAACAGTTGAAATTGTATCTGTTACGGAAGAAGTATCTTCTGTTGTAACACCACCAACAGTTGTAGAAGCAAGACCTACTAACTTAAATTGGAATGTTGAACCATCATAAACCATTCCGTCAAGTGTCTTTGTAATACCGGCTGTAATACTTGCAGGAGTTACTGTGTTGATAACATCAACAGTAGCACCGGCATTACCAAGTGTACCTTCATTCTTATTTGTTGTACCATAAGAAACCTTATATCCGGTTGGTGTTTGTTCTTCAACCTTATACTTAACACCTACAGGAATTCCTGTGAATGTATAAGATGCACTCTGAGAAATCTTACCGGTTAGACCGTAATCTTGATATACACCGTCACCGTTAATGTCAAGCTTTAAAGTAACATCAAACTGTGTATCATCATCAGTAATTGGTTTACCATTTTTATCAACGACCTTCTTGTTTACTTTAATATTAGCAACCTGAGGTGTGTTTACATAATCAAGTCTTAGATGAGTTGAAACCAAATCATCATCTGCTTTATTTTTATACTTAAAGTTAGAAACCTTTGTGTCCCCCGTTGTAATTAAGTCCGGTGAAGTGCCACTAACATCATACAATGACCAATTAGTATTGTAATGACCGGCTAACAAACTTTCCTTTGTAGTATCAATTGTATAATCACCACTGGAAGGTGGGGTTAAAGCAAACTTAGTTACTTCACTAATTGAACCGGAGTTATCAACAACACTAATATCACCGGTAGAGGTTTTTCTCCAAGCCTTAACGTTAATACAATTTGTATTTTCGGTAATTGCCGAGAATCTTACTCTGTTCCAAACACCCATATCATCTTTTCTACCGATAATAAAGCTTTTGTTATTACTGCTACTATCTTTTTCAGATTCATCAGATTCATAGTAGTAAATTGTTCTACCATCTGTTTCATAAGAGAACATTTGGTGGAATGTGTTACCGTTATCAAAGGAGATTGCAGGAACTGCACCATTATTGAAGAACCACGAACAACTCATATCCTTTGTATCAAGGTAAATCAAACTATCGGTATCCATATTAGAAATAATAGTTTTCTTTGGTGTACCTTCGGTAACAGTTAAATTATTATCAATAGCAAACTGACTGTTAAAGGAAGCACTGTCACTATCAGATAGTGTAGCTGTGTTGCCATTAGTCTTGGCGTTATTAATTGTGCCATTGTCAGAATACTTATATTTCTTATTACTTACAGGTACATTGTTTTCTTGAATAGCAAAGCCAAAGTCATCAGCATTCTTAACTGCTGTCTGTAGTTTAGGGTTAACATTAGATGTATCGACTGTCTTTGTAACATCAAGTGAATCAGTAATAGGTTCAAAGTTGAAACCAACTTTTAAGTTAGATTCAATCATACCTCTTTCCATATAGAAAACAGTTAGTGTATGGTGAGCGTTAACTTTGTTGTTGTTAAACTTACTTGAACCGGTTCTTGCAGTACTGTCAGAGAATAGTAATGGGAATTCAGCTGAATAACCATAGCCTGACTTACTTGTATCATTCTTATATACTAAATCAGTGCCTTGGAATTTAGTATCAATATTATTTACATAAGACTTTAAAGTTGTAAAGTCAATACAACCCTGTGACATCTTGTGGTCACCACCCATATCAAGTACAAGTACACCATCAAGATAAACCCAAAGGTCATCGTCACCTGAGAAGTTAAATACTGTATTCTCTCCATTAGTTTTACCGTTAGCACCAAGAGTAAAATCTAGGTCTAATCTCATACCAAAGCCAAAGTCATAACCATTATTGCTATGGTCCTTTTGTCTGTCAAATGGGAAGAAACCTGGATTGTTAATAGTACTTTTCGAGAAACCACTTAAAGCATCATAAACCGAGTTACTCTTACCACTGGCATAATTCATTGTAAGATTTCCACCACTTGCAAGATTTTCATAACCATCAAAGTAGCAGTTATCTTTACCATCTAAACTATCATATTCATAGTAATCCTGACCGTGTCCATCAGTTGTCTTTCTCATAGGGAAGTCAGAATGAACAACTGTACCATAGCCATTATTTACAAGCCAATCTTCATCAAAGTATGGCATTGTAACACCATTCTTACTTAACTTCTTGTTATCTGCAAGTGTAACATCGGCAAGACCGGCAACAGAACCTGAGGTTCCTGATGATGTGGCATTTGAGTTATTTGGTACACTCAAGAACTTCTTTAGGTTACTTACGCCATAACCCACATAACCGTCTTTTTGATAACCGTCGTTATCTGTGTTAAAATCACCAAAATAAAGAGGTGTTGTCCACGAACTGTTATTTACTCCGTTAGCATACTGTGCAATAGCTCTGTTAAGCTTTTGATAAGGTTCTCTGTTATACTTTGAGTCACCGGATTTAACTGTTCTATAGAAACCGGTTAGACTATCTCTCCACTTACCATTAACTTCTTCATCATTATAGTAATCAAAAAATGTACTCTTAACATTAAGAAGTTCTGTATCTATTGAGTGATTAACAACATTAGGGTCGGCAATATATTTATGACCGGTACCTCCACGATATGTACCATCGTCATTTATCTCATTTAATTCAATTGTTAATCGGCTGTCACCACTGTATTCACAGAACATATCAACTGTAAGTTCTGATTCACCACCTGAAACACTAAGTGTCATATTGTTATCAGAACCACCTAAAACAAGACCTGTAACTGTTGTTGAACCGGATTTAAAAATTGTACCGGGTTTACTATAATAATCTCCATTACTATTATAGATTTTAAATTGATATGTAGCTTGACCGGTTATTTTAAAAGTACCTGTGTAATGATTATTATCAATTTTAGATAACTTAAAGTCCTCACTTGGTTGTGTCCAAGAAGATCCGGGTAAACTACCTATTAGGTAATATTCAAGACCCTGTGTCATCTTTGCACCAACAGACTCAACGTCCTTACTTGCACCGGTTTGTGCAGTGTCTTTATTTACAGCAACGGCAGAAATACAAGAAATGATTATCATTACTATTAATGTAATTGCTGTTAAAGACCTGGCAGCTACTTTTGATGTTTTGTTAATCAAAGTTCTTTCTCCTTTCTTCTTTTAAGTATATTAAAATACACTTATATTTCCATAATTTGTCTGTCTTTAATACAATAATAATTATAACACAATATTATATTTTTAAAATAGTTATAGTAAACAAGAATTTTAGTGCCCCTAGAGAAATATTTTATGCAATATCTCTCTACACTAAAAATTTTTACTTATATATCATATACTTATTATACAAAATAGACAATAAATTTACAATATACTTTAATTTTATTCATCATTTCGTAATATTGTTATGAATCCAGTACGAAACTTTGTATAAATGCACAAATGACAGGCATAGTTTTTGTGCATAAAAAACAAAGTGCCAACAATTGTTGACACTTTGAATGTTCATAGTTTATTTACTTATGCCCAGTTACCTGTGAACAGATTGCCTGAACCCCAACCGGTAGCAACATACTTTGTGCTTGAACCGATTGTTAAATCACCTGACTGATTCCAACGATTGTCCCAAGTGTTTTCTGTTGTCTTTCCGTTCATACGAACAAAGATAACTGTATCCATCCCATCAGGTACTTTTACTGAGTTACTGTTGTCTAGGTCAACCCATACATAATTTGATGTATTTGATGAATTAAAGAAGTAAGCAACCCATCTTTCATTACCGGCTGAAACTGCTGATGGGTCAAGTGTTAACACCTTATCACCGGTAGAAACAGTAGATGATGGAGTAGTAGCAGTTGTAGGAACTGTTACTGTTGTAGCTGATGTTGTTGTAATTGTATTTGTAGGAATTGTGTATGTAGGTTTCTCATCAGAGAAGCTTTTACCTGATGGGAAACTTGATACTGTACCTGCAAGGTACTTTTGAATCATTGTTACATCCTTAACGTCAATACGATTATCATTATTAACATCTGATGACTTAAGTTCTGTATCATTTAAATCTGCAATACTTGCAACATACTTCTGTAGACTTGATGCATCTTGAATAGTAACAGTTCCGTCACCGTTAGTATCACCATATAGATGAGTATCAGGAATCTTTGTTGCAATAATTGTTACATCAGTATCTGCTGTAACATTAAAGCTAAGTGTATTTGTTGCTGAGTTATAAGCAGTTGAAGTAATGTCGTTACCACCACATACTACCTTAGCATAAACAATTTCGTAACCATCTTCAGGTTCAATTGTCTTTGTAACATTTTGACCATTTGTTACTGTTTCTGTAGAAACACCATCATTAAAGTTCTTAATCTTTGATGTGTTGTAAGTGATTGTTTTCTTAGCAGAAGTTGTTGTAGGTGGTACTGTAGTAGTTGATGTTGTTGGAGTTGTAGGAGTTACACCTCTGTCAAATGTACTTGCATCAACTAGGATTAGAGAACTTCTTGCCGGTACTGAAACAGTAGAACCGTTAACTGTACCTAAGTTCTTTAGACCTGCACTGTTACCATTAGCAACAGTAACCCAAGATGATGGAAGTGTTGTACCGGCTTGTAGCTTAACTGTCTGAGTGTTAGAAGTTGCATTTGTAATTACTGCAATCATACCCCATTCTTTGTTAGCGTTAGCAGTCTTGTTCTGCATTGTATAAGCTACAACGCCACTTGGTGTTGTACAGAAGTAAGATGAATTTACAGAAGTCATTGAGCTATCTGTAAATGGACTATATACAGAACGAATTTCTCTTAGACCTTTGTAGTAGTTTACTAGGTCAGAATACTTAGAAACTCTGTTCCAATCAATTAGGTTCTTGCTATCGCCCTTGTTGTAAGAGTTATCTTCGCCGTACTTAGTTCTGGCAAATTCTTCACCGGCAATAGTAAAGTTAACACCTTGTGAAGTAAATTCAATTACTGACGCAAGTTTGTTCATTGCAAGGTATGTTGAGTTAGTACCGTCATAGTCACTACTACCACAAACCTTCATAATCTTATCCCAAAGAGTTAAGTTATCGTGACAGCAAGAATATGTTACTGTCTGAGTAGGTGCTTTTGACCAGTTACCACCCCACATTGTGGAGGTGTTAGCCATTTCACCGGCTTTGACTGCAGCATCAAAACCACTTGCACCCATAATATAACCTGATGCTGCACCGTAGTTATCGTTGCTGCCTCTGATAGCATCTCTAACCTTATCATTAAACATACCAACTCTTGGATTTAGCTTACTTGCGTTATCCATTAGTGCTGCTGATGAGTCAGCAATACCGTTAGGGTCTCTTGGCCATGTACCTGTCCAAGGTTCACCATAAGTTAAAATTCTCTTATCAATAGTATCAAGCTCATCTCTAAGCTTATTCATCGTTGTAATATCGTGACAACCCATTAAGTCAAAACGGAAACCATCAATATGGTATTCATTTACCCAATACTTAACTGAGTCAATCATATACTTTCTGTACATTGTCTTATCGGAAGCAGTTACATTACCACAACCTGAACCGTTAAGGAACTGACTACCGTTCATTCTGTAGTAGTAACCCGGAACTGTATTTTCAAAACAAGAATCTGTTGTGTTATATGTGTGGTTATAAACTACATCCATAACAACAGAGATACCGGCATCATGAAGTGCCTTAATCATTGTTTTCATTTCCTTAATTCTTACTGCACCATCATATGGGTTAGTAGAGAAAGAACCTTCAGGAACATTGTAGTTCATTGGATCATAGCCCCAGTTTTGACCACCCTTTGTTTCATCAACTGAACCAAAGTCATACATTGGCATAATCTGAACACAATTGATTTTGTTTTCAATTAGATAGTCAATACCTGTTTTAATATTGCCTTTACCGTTAAGTGTTGTGCCATGCTGAGCAACACCTAGGAAAGTACCTCTCTTGTCAGCATCTACACCTGAAGAACTGTCAATAGAAAAATCTCTTACTGACATTTCCCAAACTGTAGCTTCTGAAGAGCTATTGAAAAGAACATGAGAGTCATTGTTCCAACCATCAGGATTAGTTGAATTTAAATCAACAACCATTGAACGCTTACTGTTAACACCACAAGCTGTTGAATATACATCTCTTGTTTCATTTGTTTTGCCATTGACTGTTACTAGGTATGTGTAGTAGATACCGTTTAAGTCACCACTTTGTTTTAATGACCAAACACCATTAGAACTGTCCTTAGTCATATCATAAGTGCCAATGACACCTGCACCAGCTTCACTATCTGAACCTGTCTTGTATAGTTTAACCTTCACACTAGATGCTGAAGGTGCCCATACCTTAAAGGTTGTAGAGTCAGCTGAATAATTTGCACCCAAGTCGTTACCACTATAAGTGGCATACCCATCACTTGAGTTAGTATACGCTGCTACTTTTTCCACGTTAATACCTGCCCCGGTTAGATTTTTGTCGATTGTAGCTGACAACGCTGAGAAAGTCGTTGTTGTAGCTAAAACAACCAGCACCATTACCAAAGATAATGGTCTAAACAATTTTTTCATTTTAAGTGCCTCTCTTTCAAATTTCATAAACATATTTACCAAAATCTCTTACTTTAATTATACCAAAAAATACAGTAATGTACTATACTCTTTTTCCATAACATTGAGTTTATGGTTTTATATAAAAAGTACTAATTTTATGAACATATTATGAACAGAAAAGCCCTTAAAAAAGGAGCAGTGACCTACTGCTCCTTCACAAGTCCTTGTAATACTATCACAAACCTTGAAATATTTCAAGGCTTATTATAATATGTAATATTTTAAACATTATCTATTAAAACTTAAACCTTTAATTATTCACAAGGCAACTGTTCTTACCTTTCCACCAATAGTATTAACATGGGTAGGGTCATTTATAGAAATTTCTTTGTCTTTGTCAATAGTTTCCTGCACCCTATTCTTAACATAAACCTCTAATTCTTTTAAAGACAAGTGGTTATAATCTTTAAGTGGAAGTTTGTTCATAATCATTTTTCCACTACCACCCTCAATAGCAAGTGGTGCAAAGAAAGTATTTCTCTTGACTTCCCCATTTTGTATATTCATTCTTATAAGTATTTTTCTCTTTAACTTGTAGCCAATCAGAATATCCATAGCACTACCGTTACCGATATAGTTATAACATTCTTTAGTGACTCTCTCTATCATAATCTGTAGTCTGTCTATCTTTTCAATAAAAGACAGGTTAGTATCTCTCAATATACTTTCCACTACATCAATATAGTCTATTCCGTTATATTTTGTAATGCCACAACAAGCCCAAATAAGATTTTGCTTTTTGTCAACAAAAACCTTCTGTCTATTGTCCAAAAATTTATTTGGTGCAATAGTTTCCCTTGAGTCACTGCCAGCTACTATTCCATTTTCATTTCCAATCACACAAATATATGACATAGCAACGCTCCTTTTTAATATTATACAACCAAAATTAAACAATTTCAACATTAGGTATTAATTGAATTTTTCTGAAATATGATATATAATCAAGACATAATAAGTATTAGAAAAGAGGTAATTATATGAGAATATGTATTTTCGGTTCAGCAAGTAACATCATTGATGATTCATATATAAAAGCAACAGAGGAACTGGGTTATGAACTTGGCAAGAGAGGTCACTCCCTAGTATTCGGTGCAGGTAGCGAAGGACTTATGGGTGCTTCTGCAAGAGGTATGAAAAAGGCCGGTGCTGAGATTACCGGTGTAGTACCTGAATTTTTCTTTGATGACAAGATTGAAAGTTTATTTACTGAATGTACTAAACTAATCAAAACTGAGTCTATGAGAGAAAGAAAGCACATTATGGAGGAACTAGCCGATGCTTTCATTATTACTCCGGGTGGTGTAGGTACATTTGAAGAAATGTTTGAGATTGTTACTCTAAAGCAGTTAGGCAGAATCAACAAGCCTATTGCTATTTACAATATTAACCACTACTACGATAACCTACAGGAAATGATGGAACATTCAATGCGTGAAGGTTTTGTAAAGGAAAAATGTCACGACCTATACCGTTACTTTGATGATATGGATAAACTTATTAACTTTGTTGAAACTGACAAAGGTACTAAGTGGACAGTTGCTGAACTAAAAAGATAATATACTATATACGGTAAGCAAAAAACCTATGACGAAAGTCATAGGTTTTCTTTATGCTTTAAACCACAACTTGCTTTCTCTTGCACCTATCTTTGTGGTTATTTGATACCATACTTTATTTTTGTTATCAACATAATAATCTTGAACATTATAAAGCGTAGTATATGAATTTACTGTAGCAACTACTCCGGAATTGACACTGTGGTAAGATCTTAATTCAGTACCCTGAGCAAGGTCGTAGGTACTTTCACCACCATATAATTTCTCACATTTGCTATATGTAGAAACAGTAGCTTTGCTTACTTTCTTTATATTTACAGTAAAATCACTTGTTTCTTGAGAAGTAACAGAAAGAAAATATTCTTTACCACTATCAAAATATGCAAAATAGTCATTAGGATTGTTCTTTACTGTAGCAAGTTTTTGTGTTTTTTCAGTAGCTTTATTAATATCAAAGCTAACAGTATTACCCTTTAAAGTTACACGATAATATCCACTTTGTGGTGGGTAAAAATTCATAATACCATTTCTGCCGTTAGACACTTCAACTGTAGAATAAGGGTTGCTACCTACATAAACAGGATACTTAGTATATACCTCATAATATTCATTACATGGTGCATACTCAATATTATTTTCTCTGGCATAATCTTCTATCATACTACCGGTTACACTGCAAAGCATAAAATCGGAACTTTCCTTATCAAAAGAATTTTTACCGATTTTTCTTATGCCCTCACCTATAGTCATTTTACTTAGAGAAGTACAACCATAAAAAGCCTCATCATCAATATACAATAGCTTATTAGGAAAAGAAACACTGGTTAAATTTTTGCAATTTTTAAACATAGCCTTACTTATCTTTTGGAGATTAGTAGGGAGTGTTACCTTTTTAACAGAGGAATCTTCAAAGGCACTTTGCCCAAAGTTAGTTTCTTTTGAATTGAACTTAATTTCCTTTAGCTTTTTACAATTTGCAAAACAATAACTGCCAACTTCTTTTAAATCTTTTGGCATTTCAACTTTTTCAACATTGGTATTATAAAAAGCCTTTTCACCTATTGAAACAACGCTTAGTCCGTTTATTAAGTCAGGAATTTTAAGATTTTTTTCATCACCGGTATATTTTACAATTTCAACACCAATGCCACTTCTCTTAATTTCCATACCACTGGGAGAAAGCTTTATCACACAAGTAAAAATAAGAAACAAACATAGTATTGTTATAAAAACTAAAACTATTATTCCACCAACAATAAGCCTTACTGTGCTTAAGTTTTTCTTAGTTACCTTTTTCGTTGTTATGTTTTTTACATTTTCTTCAGCCATAACATACCCCTAAAATTTATCTACCTTGATTTTAACATTATTATTTAGGTTGGTCAAGGTAATAAAAAAGGACTGCTAAAACTTTAGCAATCCTTTAGTGAATTTTAAATTACATATCGTATAGATACCAGCTACCATCATACTTAACAAAGTAAATATCTTTAGTTGCACTTTCATCGCTTAGAGAAGAAGCTAAAGCTGCTGCAGCATTTGCAAGGTCATTGTCAAAGTCAATATCATACTCAACCTTAGCTTTTGTTACTTCCTCTACTTCGCCACCATCATAACCACTGTATTCTTCATACTTATCTTGAATATACTCTTTCCAAGTGTAATCCTTTGCATCACTGCACATAGAATCAGTAACATCTTCCTCACTTTTTATATCAAAGTGAACATCAATATCATAATCGTTACTAACACCAAAAAGATTTTCAACATCTTTCTGACTAACATTCATATCTTTAACCATAAATTCCGGTACACATTTCTTGATAGACTCTACATCTTTATCATTGATACCATCTTCTAGGTTATTAAGTACACCATTAATGCCACTGTTACCAATAACACTAAATACAATAACCACTGCAATAATAACAGCTACCACACCACCGGCAATACCAATAATAAGTGGTAGATGCTTTTTAAAGTTATTGTTTTTTACAGGCTGACCTGTAACAGGGTCTATAACTGTTTGGTTAGGAACATTGTTGTACTGAGGCACACCATTCTGAGGCATTCCGTTTTGTGGTTGGAAGTTACCTTGTGGATTGTAGTTGTTAGGAACATTATTAGTAGCATTACCCTGTGGAATATTATTATTTGGCATATTATTCTGTGGGTTATAGTTATTTGGAATGTTACCCTGTGAATTATAATTGTTAGGAACATTATTCTGAGGTGCATTATTCTGGTGAACTTGAGCACCCTGAGGATTACTGTTTTGGTGAACATAATTATGTGGAATATTGTTCTGCTGTACATTGTTCTGAGGAACACTATTCTGAGCAACACTGTTCTGCTGAGGGTTATTCTCAGGAATATTATTCTGTTGAACAGGATTTGACATTTCTATTTTTTTACCACACTTGGCACAAAACTTTGCACCATTAGGATTTTCTGAACCGCAATTTTTACAAATCATATTTTACCTCCAAAATGCAATTAATCTATAAACAACTATTACATTATACCACAAATAAATTGTACAAACAATTTATTTTTATAAAAAGTTTCATAATATAACAAAATTCTATTTTATAACTAACTGCTTTAATCATTACAATAAATGAATTGTATATAATTTATATTTGTTCCAATACTAAATATATGACTATAAGTTGATTTAATTATATGATGGAGGATTTTATGCCGGTAATTGAAATTAGAGGAAATTCAAAAGAAATGTTTAACAACAAAGATGTATATATAGTAGATTTTTATGCTAGTTGGTGTAACCCTTGCAAAATTCTACTGCCAACCATTGAAGAAGTTGGCAGAAAAGAAAATATAACTATCTACAAGTGCAATATTGACGATAATCAAGAGTTAACCAAAAACTTCCACATAATGAGCGTACCGACTTTGGTTTTCATTAAGAATGGTGAAGAACTAAAAAGACTTTCCGGTGTTCATAACAAAGATACTATTCTTGCAGAATACTATTCCATAATGGATAATGAATTATAATTTTATGAAAGCACTTCTTAAGGAGGTGCTTTTGTTATATAAAATAAAATTACACATTGTTTTTATCTTATCTCAATGATATAATCTATAATGGAAAATGAGGTATAAAAATGAGTAATTTACGGACAACAGAAAACAAGGGTATTTTCTCTGGCAATATGCTAAAGATATTTGCTTTAATATGTATGACAGTTGACCATATAGGATTATACTTAATGGACAATTCCTACCCTATGAGGGCAATAGGAAGACTGGCTTTTCCTATATTTGCATATATGATTGCTGAAGGTTGCAAATACACCCACAACAGAACAAGGTATTTTTATACTATATTTATAATGGGACTTGCATTTCAGACAGTTTGTATATTGGCTGAAAATGACTTTCATATGAATATATTTATAACTTTTTCATTATCTATACTATTAATATATTCACTTGATTATGGTAGAAACAACTCTGAAACAGTACAGTGGCAATTCCCTATTTTAGCAGTTTTGTTTGTACTTTTTGTATCGGAGATTATGCCTATGTTTTTAGGTGACATAAACTATGGCATTGACTATGGTTTCTTCGGTATTGTACTGCCACTAATGGTATATCTCTTTGACAAAAAAGAACTTAAGCTAATAATGTTTACAGTAGGACTTATCCTTCTCTGTTTAACAAGAGATGCTATACAATGGTGGAGTATGCTAACAATTATTCCTATTGTATTTTACAATGGCAAAAGGGGAAAATTAAAAATTAAATATTTTTTCTACGGATATTATCCGTTACATATTGTTGCAATTCAATTAATAAAACACTTTATACTAAAATAAAATTTATGGAGGTACATAATGGGACCATATTATTATGTTGTTGAAAGAATCAGTGGTGACTATGGTTTTCTAAAAAGAACCGATATTGAGGATAATGACTTGTTACAGGTTGCTATGGCACTTTTGCCTAGTGACATTGATGAGGGTACTAAACTAAAATGGGAAAACCTAGTTTATACTGTTATTGATTGATTTTAATTTCATATATATAATATCACTACACCTATATACCTTGTATTTAGGTGTAATTTCTTGTATAATGATTTTATATATAAAAAATTAATGAAATAATTTTGTGAGGTTATTATGACTTTCAGACAGAAGTTTGCAATTAAGTTTGCCAAGTTTGTTGCCAAGTTGTGCCTAAAAATGGGCAGACAAGGTGTTACATGGGCAGGACTTATTGCCAGAAAAATTGAACCAAATATTCTAAAGGTGCTATCAGACCAAGTTAGAGAAAAGGTATATATTGTGTGTGGTACAAATGGTAAAACAACTACCAACAATATGCTATGTACAACATTACAGTCACAAGGCAAGAAAGTTCTTTGTAACAGAACCGGCTCTAATATGCTAAACGGTGTTGTTTCTGCATTTGTACTTGCAACAAATGATGATTGTCAGCTTGACTGTGACTATGCTTGCATTGAAATTGATGAGGCTTCTACAAGGAGAGTTTTACCAACACTAAAGCCTGACTATATGGTGCTGACCAATATTTTTCGTGACCAGTTAGACCGTTACGGTGAAATTGATATTACTATTGATATTCTTAGTAAGTCAATTAAAATGGCACCAAATATGACACTTGTTATTAACGGTGATGACCCACTTTCCCTTTTCTTAGCTAAGAAAAGTGGCAACAAGTTTATCACTTACGGTATTAGTGAAAAGGTATTTGATGCTGATGAAAATTCAGAAATTCGTGAAGGTAGATTCTGTGAAATGTGTGGTACAAAGATGCACTACAACTACTATCACTACAGTCAGTTAGGTGACTATGAATGTCCTAACTGTGGTTTTAAGCGTCCTGAAATTGACTATCCGGCTACTAATATTAAATGTGGTGACCACCTTGCATTTACAGTACAAGGCAAGAATATTCACGCAAAGTACAAAGGTTTCTACAACATTTACAACATTCTTGCAGTATATGCAGTTGCAAGTCATTCCGGTGTTGATATGAGAGGTTTCCAGTCAATGCTGGATAACTTTAACCCTGAGAATGGTAGAATTGAACACTTCAACATTAAAGGTACGGATATTGAACTTAACCTTGCTAAGAATCCGGCAGGTTTCAACCAAAACATTAATGCAGTTATGGCCGACACTAAGGATAAAGATGTAATTATCCTTATTAATGACCGAGATCAAGACGGTAATGATGTATCATGGTTATGGGATGTTGACTTTGATAGATTTAAAGATAAGAGCATTAAGTCAATTACAGTTAGTGGTATTCGTTGTCAGGATATGAGATTAAGATTAAAGTATGTTGACATTCCAAGTACACTTGAACCAAATATTGAAACTGCTATCAGAAACAAAGTTGAAAACGGTACAAAGAATCTATATGTATTGGTTAACTACACAGGTCTATACAGTACAAGAAACATTCTAAAGAGAATGGAGGGTGAAAAATAATGAAACTGACTATTGGACACCTATTTCCTGATTTACTTAACCTTTATGGTGACAGAGGCAACATTCAATGTATGGTACAAAGGTTAAGGTGGAGAGGCATTGACTCAGAAGTAAAAACATATAGCCTAGAGGACAATATTGATTTTGAAAATCTTGATATTATTCTTCTTGGTGGTGGCTCTGACAGAGAACAAATGCTGGTTTGTAACAGACTAAAGGAAATCAAAGATGAGTTTAAGTCTTATGTAGAAAACAATGGTGTTGTAATTGCTATTTGTGGTGGCTATCAGCTACTTGGCAAATATTACGAAACTGATGATGGCAAAATTGATGGTCTTGATATTGTAGATATTTATACTGTTCAAGAAAAAGGCAGACTAATCAACAACATTTTCATTGAAAGTGATTTATGTGAAATGCCTATTGTTGGCTTTGAAAACCATGGTGGCAGAACTTATATTAACAAGAATAAGCCATTAGGCAAAGTAGTTTTCGGCAAAGGTAACAACGGTAAAAGTGGTTACGAGGGTGTTGTATATAAAAATGTTATTGGCACATATCTACATGGGCCTCTACTTCCTAAAAACCCTCAGCTTTGCGACTATCTTCTAACTAAAGCACTGGAAAGAAAGTACGGTGAGCTTTTCAAGGGTCTTTCACCACTTGAGGATAAGGAAGAAAAAGAAGCTAATAAATATATTGTTGACAGATACTCAAACAAAATTGAAAACTTCAAAGAAAGAATCCGAAAATTAATATAAAATTAAGGTCAGTACTCTGTGCTGACCTTTTTAAATTAGAAAAGTTATAAAAAGAAAAGCAGACACTTTCGTGGCTAAAGTGTCTGCTTATTTTTTAACAATTTAATTTTGGCTAAAATTATTTAACCTTAATTGTGATTGTCTTTGTACCAGCCTTGTAGTTACCGTTACCGGCAAACTTAACTGTTACCTTATAAGTACCCTTCTTAGCACCCTTCTTTAGAGTAACCTTACCCTTAGAGTTAACTGAGATGTACTTTCTTAGTTTCTTAGATGTTGAAGCAGTTGAATATTTCTTTTTACCCTGACCACTAGCCTTAACTGTTACTGATGTAGCCTTCTTCTTAGAATACTTAACAGTTTTCTTTGTAGCTCTCATAGTAATCTTGTTATTAGCTTTATTAATCTTATAAGTTTTTGTTAGTTTAAAGTTCTTATAAGAATTAATACCAACAACAGTTACCTTATATGTACCGGCATTCTTAGCCTTTTTGTAAACAAGCTTATAATCCTTGCCTTCTCTTAAAGTAACATTACCATATTTTGTCTTAACCTTAATTGTAACCTTTTTATTAAGGTTCTGAGTCTTACCATTGTAAGTTAGTGACTTAATGGAAACATTTGACTGCTTAACAACGATTGGCTTTGATGGCTTTGATGGGCTGTTAGCTGCTGCAGAAGCACCGGTTACAACAGACATCATCATTAGTACTGCCATAATTACTGTAACAATCTTTTTCATAAATATCTCCTCCTTATAAAATCAATACAAAGGCACATTTTGCCACGAATTGTACCCCTATATATAATAAACACATTTGCATAACAAATATGTTATTACCAATTAGTTTTCTTTATATTCACCATACTCTTTATACTTACCATAGTATTTACTGTAAGTATGGGTCTTTGTTTCAACTCTGTTTAGGATTGTACCCAATAGGTTACAACCTACATAGTTAAGCTGACCGATAGACTCCTTAACAAGTTTCTTTGATGTAGAACCTGCTCTAACAACAAGGATTGCACCATCACACAAAGAAGCAACAAGTGAACTATCTGCTACTGCACATAGTGGTGGTGTATCTATCAATACATATCTATAGTCATCTGAAAGTTTATCAAGTAATTCTTTGAATCTTTCATCTTCAATTAGAGAAATAGGATTCTCCAAAGATGTAGTACAAGGAACAATATAGCCATTTTCTACATTTGTTTCGTATACAACATCACTATATTCACATTGACCGGATAGGTAATGGCCAATACTGTTAATCTTTTCATCGGCAAAATTGTGACGATTCTTTAGTGTGGATTTTCTAAGGTCACAGTCAACTAAAACTGTCTTGAAACCTGCTTCACTAAGCATTTTCCACAGCTGAACCGATACCATACTTTTTCCTTCATTAGGAACACTACTTGTAATTAAAATTCTCTTAGTATTCTTACCACAGAACTTTACATTAACCCTTAATCTGTTCATAGCTTCCTCAACAGCATAAGGTAGCTTTGGAATTGATAACTGGATTTTTTCCATTGTTAAACCTTCTTTCTCTTACGCTTTTGTGAAGTTTCTTCTGCACCATCATCAAGTGATTCATTTTCCGGAATAACTGAAAGTGGTGCAACTCCAAAGTATTTTTCCATATCTTCAGCAGAATGAATTGTATCATCCATTAGGTATCTGGCAATAATCACACCACAAGAAAGTAAAAGTCCGATTACAGCACCAATCATTGTATATTTTGTATAGCTTGGACCTGTTTTTTGGTCTGCAATTCTTGCTCTTTCAGCTACATTAGGAGCATTTGAACCCATAGTATCAGGCAAGTAATCAATAGAAATATCCATAACTTTATTTGCTATATTCATTGCTTCCTTAGGATCAGTTGAAGTAACAGTTATGTTCAAAATTCTTGTATCACTTGGATTTTCAATAGCAATCATTGACTGCAAGTCTTTCATTGTATAATTAAGGCTTAGACTGTCACTTACCTTGCTAAGTACAGGATAACTAAGAATCAACTGTTCATAGTCAAGAGTAAGAGAAGTGCCAACATTAATATCTGAAAAATCAATTACAGAATCTTTTGAAGCTGAAACAACATAAATCTTTGATGTTGACTGATATGTTGGCTTAATAAAGAAATATGAAAAAGCATTTAGCAGTAATGCACCTATTAGGGTACACATAATAATTATATGTAGCTTATCAAACAGTGCAAAAAACATATCAACCAAATCAATTTCAGTTTCTTTTGTTTCTTCCTCTTCAAAAGAAAGTAAAGCCTTTGGATTTAGTGCCTTACCACTTTCTACCGTTTCAAGAGAAGTATTTTCCTTATTCTCTAAATTCATTTTTATCTCCCTTCCAGTACATTGTACCGGTTATTTTTCAACTTTATCGTAAAACAAATCAATAATTGCATTATTCAAACTGTTTTTGTCAACTCTAAATTCCATAAATCCAAAGTCGCCCATTTTGCTTTTACCCTCAAGTGTAGGGCCGTCGACTTCCTTATATTTAGAAAGCTTCAATGCAACCTTTGACATTTTACTTAGTGACATATCTGTATTCATATACTTTTCTACTTCTTTATAAACAGTTTCAACAAACTTATTATTTTCATTGAACTTATCCATATAAGTAGTTTTTAGTCCATCTAAATATACCTCTTGACGAGCCATTCTGTTTTCATTAGTACCGTCAGCAACATTTTTTCTGTCATGTACATAATGATAGGCTTGATCGTCATTTAGTTTTACAGTTTCACCTTTTTTCAGTGTTTTATCTGACTTTGAAAAATCATCTGTAATCTTAACAGTAACACCACCGGCAAGATTGTTTAATGTTTTGATTGAGTCCATATTAAGAGCAACATATCCGTCAATCACCTGATTGTTTAGAAACTGTGACACAACCTCCTTAGTAACTTTGCTACCAAAATCAGCAACATCACCATTGGCATGAGCTAAAGCGATTTGACCGTTCATCTCACCGATAGACTCTCCTTTTTCGTTATACACAAGCATATCAACCATAGTGTCACGGTTAATAGTCAGTGTTTTGTAAGTTTTATTTTTGTCATCAAGTACAACCAGCTTTAGTACATCACATTGACCGTAACCATTGTACTTTTTAATTTTTGTTAATTCGCCTCTTTGGTCAACACCCATAAACAGATAGGTTTTAATATCTTTCTTTGGGGTACATTTTACATTGCCGATTTTTACAATCTCACTAGACTCAGTACCTTTACTTGTTAGCTTTACAGGTTCTTTTGCATCAAGTAAAAAATACATTCCAACACCAAAGCAAACACCAATTACCAGAATAATTCCTACAATCAATAAACTTTTCTTTAGTTTTTTATTATCCTTATATGTACTCATTTTAACCTAGTAGTCCAGCAAATAGACTAGAACCCACCTCCGGATACAATTTTTCACAAATAATCAATCCACATAGTACAACAAAAACTGCACCACTGATAATATAAGCTAACTTTTTTGACATTTTACTTTCCTCCGTTAAATAAAATTTCTTCTCCATATTTGTCTATATTTAAAATAGCCTTCTCTCCTAAATTGCCAATAATTATATTTCTGCAATCCAACAAATTAGGCTTTCTTGAAGTTAAATTGTGGCAATCACTGCCTAAAACTATTTTGTCGCATTTCTTTATTAAAGAAACAGTTTTCTTTTTTCTTTTATTATCCAAAAAGCTACCTGCATTCATTTGAACTACAAGTGGCATTTTTATTAACTTCTTAATATACTTTTTATTTTCTGAAATACTTAAGTATCTATCCAGATGAGCTAATACAACAGTAAACTTCCTTTTATGTACTAAATAATAAACTTCCTCAATTACGCTTTCGCCCCATTTATCAAAAGGAAGTTCCAGCAATAAAATTGATGTGCCCTCTGTGGTTAATTTTTTAATTTCATCAGCTTTACTAATACCCTGAAAATAAGTAACCTCAGCACCTAGCTTTATATTAATACCTATTTTTTCAATTTCAGCCTTTATACTACTGTAGGCCTTTTCTCTATTATTTAAAAAATCATCAATTCTATTTTCATCAGCATAAAAGTGTGGAGTAGCTACCACTGTATTAATATTCTGCTCTTTCATAATTCTAAGCATATCAAGTGACATCTTAGCACTTTTACTGCCATCATCAATACAAGGTAAAAAGTGAGAGTGAAAATCTATTACCAATTAATATTCCTCCCAACGTCTAGTATTACAAGGTTATTATATCATTAAAACGTATCTATCTCAATCGAAATTATTACCGATTTTCATATTAGTTTCAAGCATTTATTTGAGTTTATTATACAATTATTAGCATTTTTTAACAGCTTTTTCTACATCAAAAAGAGGCATACAAGAAAGTATGCCCCTAATTTCGTTATTTTATAATATATGATATGTAAATGAGTATAAAAAATTTTATTTAATATTAAATGCTTTCATCTGAGGATATACAGCACTATCCCCAAGTTCTTCTTCAATTCTTAGAAGTTGATTATACTTTGCAACTCTTTCTGAACGAGAAGGAGCACCTGTCTTAATCTGACAAGTATTTAGTGCAACTGCTAGGTCGGCAATTGTTGTATCAGCAGTTTCACCTGAACGATGAGAAGAAATAGCAGTATAACCTGCCTTATGAGCCATCTTAATAGCCTCTAGTGTTTCAGATACAGAACCAATCTGATTTAGCTTAATTAGGATTGAGTTACCACAACCCATTTCAATACCCTTAGATAATCTTTCTGTATTTGTAACAAACAGGTCATCACCAACAAGTTGAACTTTGTCACCAAGTTCTTTAGTAAGAACCTGCCAACCTTCCCAGTCCTCTTCATCAAGTGCATCTTCAATGGAAACGATAGGGTACTTTTCAATTAAGTTCTTCCAATGGTCAATAAGTTCTCTTGAAGTAAACTTCTGACCTGACTTAGGAAGAACATATTCGCCTTTCTTTTCGCCTTTCCATTCAGAAGATGCTGCATCCATAGCAATCATAAAGTCTTTCTTAGGTTCATAACCTGCATTTTCAACAGCTTGAAGAATGTACTGAATAGCCTCTTCGTCACTTGCAAGGTTAGGGGCAAAACCACCTTCATCACCAACAGAAGTTGCAAGGCCCTTTGACTTTAGAAGTGAAGCTAATGCGTGGAATACTTCTGCACACCATCTAAGTGCCTCTCTAAATGAAGTAGCACCAACAGGCATAATCATAAATTCCTGAACATCAACTGTGTTTGCTGCATGAGCACCACCATTTAGAATATTCATCATAGGAACAGGTAATCTGTTACCGGAAATACCACCTAGGAATTTATATAGTGGAACACCAAGTGAAGTTGCTGCTGCTCTGGAAGTTGCAATAGAAACTGCAAGAATAGCATTAGCACCTAACTTTGACTTATCCTTTGTACCGTCAGCAGTAATCATAGCCTTATCAACTGCATAAATATCTGATGCATCAAGACCCTTTACTGTATCCTGAATAATATTGTTAATATTTTTTACTGCTTTCAAAACACCTTTACCTAGGTATCTTGACTTGTCACCATCTCTTAGTTCCAAAGCCTCAAATTCACCGGTAGATGCACCACTTGGAGCAGTACCTCTGGCAACTGTACCATCAGCAAGAGTTACCTCTGCTTCAACTGTAGGATTACCTCTTGAATCAAGGATTTCTCTACCTACAACTTTAGTAATTTCTAAATTATTCATTTAACACTCTCCTAAGACAGACAATCTTCCGAAAGGTAAGCACACCCTTTCGGAAACTCAAACAAATCAAAGAAAAAAGTTAAGTAAAAATACATAGATTGTCTGTAATATTTATTTTAGTTAGTCTCTGCTAACTGCATTTATTATATATCATTTATTTTCAAAATGTCAAGGGATTTTTCAATTTTTTGTTTTAATTTTATTTTTCAATCTATATTCACAAATTTTAAATAATGCAAACAAAACAAAAACCACTAAACCAAAGGCAGATTACCTATAGTTTAGTGGTTTTAAATTTAGAAATTATCCAAAGGCTGAGTCAAGTACCATCATTACAGCAAAACCTACTGCTACACCGATTGTACCAATATTAGAATGTTTACCTTGTTGTGACTCAGGAATAAGCTCCTCAGTTACAACATAAATCATTGCACCGGCAGCAAAAGACAAAAAGTATGGCAATATAGAACTTATCATACTTGCAAAAACAAGCGTCAACACTGCACCGATAGGCTCAACTACACCTGATAGCACACCCATAACAAAAGCCTTTCCCTTGTTCATTCCTC
Organism: uncultured Ruminococcus sp.; assembly: GCA_934476515.1. Lineage (GTDB taxonomy): Bacteria > Bacillota > Clostridia > Oscillospirales > Acutalibacteraceae > Ruminococcoides > Ruminococcoides intestinihominis. Next base: position 32,277 of record CAKSNZ010000001.1, read on the forward strand.
TATCCTTTAGTGGTAAAGAAATTATTGCACCCTCCGGAAAATTCTGAATTGCGATACCTACTGCCAAAGAAAAAGCACCTGCAATAGAAATACTCGTATCGTTCATCATTGCACTGGCAAAAGTTATACCAACTGCCATACCCTCAGGAATATTATGTAATGTTACTGCCAAAACAAGCATTGTACTTTTTGAAAGGCTAGACTTTACACCTTCAGGTTGATTACTGTCCAAATGAAGATGAGGAATTACACTATCCAGCAACAATAAAAATCCTATACCTAACAAGAATCCCACACTTGCCGGAATATACTTTACCATTCCCTTTTCCTCAGCAAGTTCCATTGATGGAATTAACAGTGACCACACAGATGCAGCAATCATTATTCCCGAGGCAAAACCAAGCATAAACTTTTGCAATTTGGGATTTAACTGATTTTTAGAAAACAACACCAATGCCGAACCAAGGGATGTTCCCAAAAATGGAATTAAAATAATTATTAAACCTTGTAATATCATTTTTCACCTACCTATATAATTCATATGCTGTAAAACAAATCATATATCAGTAAATAACGAATACAAAATTAAATAATACTCATTTACTTTTTCATTATATCATAAGAGTAAAAATCTGTCATCTAATATTATTTAGAAATGTTTTCCACATAATATTGACAAATTGATAAAAACTTAATAGCAAGACGAAAGGGCTGCTCCACCAACACACCAGGAGCAACCCTTCAGGAAATAAATCTTATGTATAAGACTTTAACTTATTAAATAAGCAATTAAATTTTAATTTCACTACATTTCTTCAACATCTACAATAACCGTCCAAGTTACCTTTTTGCTAGGATAACCTTTTAGATTTGCAGTAATTGTAGTTTTACCATTAGCTACCGGTAAGACTACACCCTTTGAATTTATCTTAGCAACATTTCGATTAGCTGATTTGTACTGAATACAACTGTTATCTAGATTAGTTACAAAGTCATAGTTATCAACTCTTTTATTAAACTGATATGTAGTAATTCTTCTTGTATAGAAGTCATCAAACCATACTGACTTTACACTAGAACGCAACTTAATATTTGAAGTTTTCATAGCTACTGTATATGTAACATCTGCATTAGATTTTTGAGCAGCGTTTCTACTTGCCTTATTATCAACAAAGAACTGTTCCCAATAAATATAACCGTTTACTTTAAAACAGCCAATACCAACGCTATTGAATTTTTTATTTAAAATGTTCTTTCTATGGGCCGGACTATTCATCCAACACTTAACAACCTGCTCAGGAGTTTGCTGGTTTAAAGCTATATTTTCACCAACATAGTGTTTCCACTTGTACATTTTAAATGGGTTTTTCTCACCGTTAGGACGACTATGTGCATAATACAAAGAAATTTCAGCAGTTCTTCTATTAGCTACACTGATAAGTCCTCGTGTCATTTTTAGTTGAGAAAGTTTTCTTTTCTTTCTTTCCTTGTTAATTAATGTTAGTACTTTGTAGCTATAGCTATAAAGCACCTTTCCTCTTACCTTTTCGTTTACCATAGTGGTAGTGGCTGCACTAGCACTTTCAGTTTCTGCAAAAAGTACAGGCAATGATGTTGCAAAAATCATAGCACATAAAAATAGCGAAATACTTTTCATTACTTTTTTCATTACCGGTACACCCATTCCTCAATTTACAATTCTATTTTCTTATATACATTTAAATAATTCTGTTCGCACATTTGTAATTATACAATTTCTTTGTTATATGAGGAAAGGACCACAAATGTGGTCCTTTCCATGGAAGAAAGAGAATAGAGAATTAATAAATTCTCAAGAAATGGAGAACAAAATTTATATTGAAATAGGTGTTACCCTATAACAAACTTATTAAGCAACTTGCATTATTCTTTTGAATCTGCAATAACCTTTTCAGCTACATTAGCAGGTGCATCTTCATATCTTGCAAAGTCAAGAGTAAAGCTACCTCTGCCCTGCGTAACCTGTTTAATAAAGGTATTGAAGTCACCCATCTCAGCCATTGGAACTTCTGCTTCAATCACCTGCATACCATTAGGTGTTGAGTCCATACCAATAACTCTGCCTCGTCTTTTTGTAACTTCACCCATAATGTCACCGGTATGTGTTTCCGGAACAGTTACCTTTAATGAACCGATTGGTTCAAGTAAAGTAGGTTTAGCTTGTGTAATGCCATTCTTAAAAGCAATTGATGCTGCCATTTTAAATGACATTTCAGATGAGTCAACAGGATGGTAGCTACCATCATACAAGTTAGCTTTTACCCCAACAACCGGATAACCGGCTAGTGGGCCTTTTTTCATTGAGTCCTGTAGTCCTTTTTCAACAGCCGGGAAAAATCCCTTTGGAACAGAACCACCAACAACTGTTTGTGTAAATTCCAGTCCATCACTGTCACTAGGAGAGAACTCAATCCACACATCACCAAACTGACCGTGACCACCACTTTGTTTCTTGTGACGACCTTGTACCTTAACAGTACCACGAATTGTTTCTCTATAGGCTACCTTTGGCTTCTTCAACTTAACATCAATGTTGTACTTTGACTTTAGTTTACTAACAATAACATCAAGTTGTTGTTCGCCTAAGCCGGTAACAACTCTTTCGTGAGTTTCGTGATTGTGTACATATTTAATAGTTGGGTCTTCTTCCATCAATTTAAGAATACCCTGAGTAATTTTTTCTTCGTCATCCTTACTGTCGGCATATACTGCCATAGAAAGGTTAGCAACAGGATAATCAATACCGTCAAGTGTTACTTTTCTAAGTGGTGAACAAAGTGTGTCACCTGATAAAGTATCTGAAAGTTTAGGTATTGCACCGATATCACCTGCTGAGATGAATGGTGTATCTTCCTGTTTTTTACCTTTTACAGTAAGAACCTTGGTAACTCTTTCATTTGCACCGGTCCTCATATTTACTAGAGGTGTGTCAGTAGAAATTTTACCACTAAGAACTTTTATATAACTTAATTTTCCCACAAATGGGTCAATAACAGTTTTAAACACTATTGCAGTTGGTACGCCGTCAGAATTAACTGTAACTTCTACAGGCTCCCCATTAACATCTGAGCCGATTTCTGTACCTGACTCCGCTTTTGGAGCAAGCCAAACCAGTGAATTTAATAACTGATCAATACCATATGTATTATGTGCATCACCACAAAATACAGGTATAATTGTACCTTCTCTAACACCTTGTGAAACACCTAGTATAATTTCTTCCGGGGTAAATTCTTCCCCTTCAATAAATTTCTCCAGTAGTTCTTCTGATGTTTCTGCAACAGCCTCTTTGATAGCCTCTCTAAGACCATCAAATCTAGTACCTAAGTCAGGCATATCGGTTGGTTCAACCTTGCCACCCTCAGAGTACTTATAGGCTCTATATTCAAAAAGGTTTACATATACTTCAGCCTTACCGTCGTTAATGTAAGGAACAACAACAGGACAAACTGCTGGGCCAAATACTGTCTTTAAATCTTCAAACACTCTATAAAATCTAGCACTTTCATCACAAAGCCCATTAACAAAGAACATCTTTGTTTTGCCCATCTCAGTAGCCATATTAACTACTTTTTCGGTTCCTACATCGACTCCATCCTTGCCGGATACGACAACTAGCACACTTTCGGCTGCTCTCATACCCTCTGCGATACCACCGGCAAAATCAAATAGTCCCGGTGTATCGATAAGATTAATCTTTGTATTTTTCCATTCAACCGGAGCAACAGCAGTAAGAACAGAAGATTTTCTCTTAACTTCTTCTGGGTCATAATCCAGAGAAGTGTTTCCTTCTTCAATTTTCCCGAGTCTTGAAACATTTCCTGTCAAATATAGCATACTTTCGGCAACAGAGGTTTTACCTGAACCTTTGTGGCCGGCTAATGCAATATTGAGAATATGTTTGGAATCATAATTTCTCATTGGATTAAATCTCCTTAATTAAATGTGTAAACATTAATCTCTTTTGATTACAGTTACATTATATCACCCTTGTTCAAAATATACAATATTTTTTAATAAATTAATAATATTTTCGATTTTATTAACAACATAAACTAATTGTAATTGTACACTTTCACCAATAGAATGTATAGATTGCATAAATTTTCACCACGTATTTTGAACAATAAAACCACTATTCCATATAAATTATATTTTACAATATGTACAAAAAAGAACTTCTATAATATATTTTTTCTCTTTTAAACTGACTATGATTGTTTTAACTTTTGGGTTATAATATCCTTAACAGTTAAAGGAGCTTTATAATGGATAAAATTAATAACAAAATAATCATTTCTATGTTGTGCATAGTATTGGTACTTTTCTTTGCAAGTTGTGGCAAAGGTAATAACAGTGTAAAAGAAACTACAACTTCTACAACAAAAGCTGTAGAAACAACCTCAACTGCATCAAAACCTACCACAACAGTTGAACCTACTACAAACCCAGAGGAAAACCTTAATAATAGTCTTGATAATTATATTAACCAAATGACTACAGAAGAAAAAGTCGGTCAAATGTTCTATGTTAGATGTCCTGATACTGACGCATTAACGGTGATTAATAAGTATCATATTGGTGGATATATTCTTTTTGGCAAGGACTTTGAAAACAAGACTAAAGAAGAAGTCACAAATACCATTAGTTCATATCAAGATGAAGCAAAAATCCCACTACTTATTGGTGTTGATGAGGAGGGTGGCACAGTTGTAAGAGTCAGTAGCAACCCTGAACTTAGAGAAAACCCTTTTCTTTCGCCTAAAGATACTTTTGCTAATGGTGGTTGGGATGGCATTACCGATGATGCTAAAGAAAAAGCCGAACTTTTACTTTCACTTGGAATTAATGTAAATATGGCACCTGATTGTGATATTACTTCTGATACTGATGGGTTTATGTACGACCGTTCATTTAGTAATAATGTTGATGATGTTGATAAATTTGTTAGCACTGTTGTAAGCATTTCAAAAGAAAATCACCTAGGCACTGTACTAAAGCATTTTCCCGGTTACGGAAACAATGTTGATACTCACACAGGTATCGCCTATGACAACAGAGATTATTCTGAATTTACCGAAAAGGACTTTAAACCTTTTATTGCCGGTATAAATGCCGGTGCTGATTGTATCCTTGTTTCTCACAATATAGTAAACTGTATGGACAAGAATTATCCTGCATCTCTTTCTGAGAATGTACACAAGATTATTAGAAATGAACTTAATTTTGACGGTGTAATAATGACCGATGACTTGATTATGGACGCTATTACACAGTTTACCGATGATGAGTCAGCAGCAGTTATTGCCACAAAAGCCGGTAACGACCTGCTATGTTGTTCATCTGTTGATACTCAGTATCCTGCTGTATTAAAGGCAGTTAATAATAATGAAATACCTATGAGCCAAATTAACGCCTCAGTAAAGAGAATTTTAAAATGGAAAATCAACTTAGGAATTTTAGATATTGACACAATCTTAAATGCTAATTAAATATAATACTACACAAAAAGGGTCTGTAAAAATACAGACCCTTTAATATTGCTATTCTTTTTGTAGGTATTTACATTAAAGAATATCAAATTAATATTCAATAGTTTTGTAATTGAAATTATAATTAAAAATCCATGTATCAATATCATAACCATATGGTGCTTCGTAATAAACCTTTGGGTTACCATCATTTACACCTACAGTAACAATATAAGCATGATGAAATTCATGGAAAAATCTTGAATTTGGATAACGTTTTCCTTCATTTGTTATAAAATAAATATTATTTTTATAGAACAAAGGACTGATTACCTCAAAAACAGTATCGTCAGATTTTCCTACAAGATTTCTAATATCCTTTTTAGTACAAAGTCTAACTTCATTATCTGTACCTGTTCTCTGATAATAAACTTCGTTTTTATCACTATCTAGCTTACTGTAAAGAACACTTTTACTATTATTAGCTACATAATACTTATAAACATCAGTTGCAACAAGTCTTATTGTACCATTTTTGTCCATACTTTTAAGGTTCTTGTTCTTGTTAATATAGTACATATAGTTTTTTGTAACATGTCTTTCTTTAACAACAAATTTTGTTGTTTTTCCTGTTGCAAGGTTATAAACTTTGTTTTTGTAGAAAATCTTACCGGCAAAAACTTTTGGCTCTATATTATCTGATTTTTCCATATAATTCAAATAATATTTGAAAAGTTTAGTTACCTTTTTATTTTTAAACATCTTAACAGTATAGCCAACTGCTGATTTATTTTCTTCATATCCTTCTTCAACAAAAATAACACCGGAGCCGTAACCACCAATTAGTGTAAAATATCTTTTAGTTGAAGGTATAGAACAAATAGTTTTCTTATTCTTGCCGTTTAAGTCAACAGATTTAATTTGATAAAGGTAATCATTTTTTCTTTCATTCATAAAGCAATAATATACTCTATCTCCTCGAATATAATATTCATAAATATTCTTATCTTTACCTTCATCGCCTCTTGTACATTTATCAAGAGTTATAACCTTACCGTTGGTTTTTGTAAAACGCAAATAAGTTTTATATGGAGTATAATACCTATTTACAGTACCTTTATTCGGAATATAAATTCCCTCAACTTTTGTTTCATTTAATTCAAAAGCAGAAACATAAGTATTTGGAGTTTTCTTAGTTTCTTTAGCAGAAACAGTTGCCGGAATAATAACTACTGACATTGCCATTATTACAGACAACACAACAGATAATAATTTCTTCATAAATAATCCTCCTTTGTAATCAACTTTATGCACCTAAATATTATTATCTTAACAATTAATCATCAACAACATCATCAAATGGATCATAATAGTAATATCTAAAGGTATTATTGAAAATCCACATATTAATATCATAACCATACGGTGCCTCATAATAAACCTTAGGTGTACCACCCTTTAAATCAACTGTAACAATGTAGGCATATTCAATACCATCATAATCAAAGTAGCCATCATATACTTTATCTTCTTTGCCTTCACAGGTTGAAAAGTAAACTTTATTTTTATGTAGTACAGCTCCTACTTTAAATAGCTTTTCATTAGATTTTCCTACAAGGTTTCTTAGGTCTTTTTCAGTACAAAGTTCAACTTCCTTATCTGTACCTGTTCTGCTATAATATACTATTTCATTATCTTTGTTTAACTTACTATAAACAACGCTTTTATTATCGTCAGCATTAAGATACTCATAAACATTCTTTGCTACAAGTCTTATTGTACCATTTTTATCCAGACTCTTAAGATTATTATTCTTGTTGATATAATACATATAGTTCTTTGTAATATACTTTTCTTTAGTAACAAAACTTTTTGTTTTACCTGTTGCTAAATCATAAGCATGTTGACCATAGAAAATTTTACCACCAAAAATTCTTTTTCTTACGACACCACTTGAATAAAATTTAAAAAGTGTAGTTACTTTATTATATCTAAAGATTTTATAAGTATATAGAGTTTTATCAATCTTATGTTCATATCTATCTTCACTAAAAATAACACCGGAGCCGTAACCACCTATTAGATCAAGGTCAGATGATTTTAAAGATCTTGAATAAATAATCTTTTTGTTTTTGCCATTTATATCAATGGTTTTAAACTGATAAAGGTAACCCTTTTTTCTTTGTTTCATAATGCAATAATAAACTTTATTGCCTCTTACATAATATCCATTAAAACTTCTGTCATTACCCTCATCATCTCTTATACATTTGTCAAGAGTTATGGTTTTTCCTTTAAGCGGGGTAAGGCGCAATTCATCAATATTTGTGCCATCATAAACATGTACAGTACCTTTATTTGGAATATAAATTCCTGATGTACTGGAATCATTAAACCATTCATTTACATAAGTGTTAGGAACTTTTTTAGTTTCTTTGGCAGAAACAGTTGCCGGAATAACAAGTACAGACATTGCCATTATTACAGACAACACAACAGATAATAATTTTTTCATATATAATCCTCCTTTATAATCATTTAAAAGTTTTTTCACAATAACTAATTAGCCATTGGCTTACCTTTTAAACCTTTCTTAATTTCTGTCAATTATAATCCGAACATTGACAGTTTAATTATCTTTCTATATATAACACTATTCAACTTCCAAAATGGTTACATAATTTTGGAAACTTTTTTTAAAAAATTTATTTCTTAATGTAATTGTATCATATATTTTGTAGTTATGAAGTTTCATTACCAAATATTAGATAGAAAATTCAATCTTGTATTTGTGCAATTTGTATATACATAAAGGGTCTGTATTTCTACAGACCCTTTGTAAGTATTATTATAAGTATGTTTTACTTAATCATCGTCTATTGTATCATTATCGATAGGAAGGAAATAATACTTAAGTTTATTATTGAATATCCACATACTTGTATATATAGAACCTTCATCTTTATCATAAATTACCGGTTTTCCACTCTTTAAATCAACTTCCATAATGTAAGCAATTCCTTCGTAACCGATATCTTCCATTATGTCGAAACCAAAACTTATATAAAATTTTCCATTGCATAACAATGCATTACTATAATATCCGAATACTTTTGCTGTTACATCTTCAGTTGCAACTTTATGAATATCATTAGCAGTACAAAGTTTGTTTTCCTTTGCTGTACCGGCTCTATGATAAAAAACTTCTTCTTTATTACTGTTTAGCTTACTATATACAACATCATTGCTATGGTTAGCATTATAATACTTATAAACATTCTTTGTAACAATTCTTCTTACACCATTTTTGTCTAGGCTTTTCAGATTGTTGTTCTTGTTTATATAGTACATATACTTTTTTGTAATATAGATTTCTTTAGCAACATAACTTGTTGATTTACCTTTTGCAATGTCATAAGCCTTATTGTTGTAAAAAACTTTACCACTAAAGATTTTAAAATCAACTTTCTTTTTGCTATTTACCTTAAGTAGAGTAGTAACCTTTTTGTTTCTGACCATTTTAACAATATATGTGTAGGTTTTATTTTTCTTGTTATAACTTTTTTCAGAAAAAATAACACCTGAACCATAACCACCAATTAGATAAAATGCATCATCATTGGCATATGTTTTTGAATATAGAGTAGTTTTATTCTTACCGTCAAGGTCAACTTTTTTTATTTGATACTTGTAGTTTTTCTTAACCTTATCTCTATATCCATAATATGCACTGTTACCTCTTACATAATAGTCAGTAGTATAATTATCGACTCCATTATATTTATCTAGTGTAACTAATTTACCGTTGGTCTTTTTTAAAACAAACTTATAAGTTTTTTTGTAAACAATGCCCTTATTAGGAACATTTACTCCTATCACACCGGTTTCATCCATATCGGTTGGAAAATATGTATTAGGAACTTTTTTAGTTTCTTTAGCAGAAACAGTTGCCGGAATAACAAGAACAGACATTGCCATAATTAATGACAAGATAATTGATAATAATTTTTTCATATATAATCCTCCTTAATAATTAGATAATAGTTTTTCACAATAACTAATTAGCCATTGGCTTACCTTTTAAACCTTTCTTAATTTTCTGTCAATTATAATCCCCAACATTGACAGTTTAATTGCCTTTCTATATATAACACTATTCAACTTCCAAAAAGGTTACATAATTTCGAAAAAATTTTAGAAAATTTATTGTTATATATATAATTGCTTAAAACTTACTCTTTGATGTAATTATAACATAGATTTTATAGAAGTACAATCCAATTACCAAATATTAGATAGAAAATTTAATCTTGTATTTGTGCAATTTGTATAAATGAAAAAGGAGCAGTAAAAACTGCTCCTTTTAGCTAAATTTTTTAGATTTTATTATTAAAATATATTTAGATTAATTATTATTTTATTTCTTTACAGTTACCTTACAAGTAGCTGACTTCTTGCTACCGTCTTTTGCTGTAAATGTAACCTTAGTTGTACCCTTCTTAACAGCAGTAATCTTAACTGTCTTGTTAGACTTAACTGTTGAAGCAGAAACCTTTACTAACTTTGTGTTAGCAGACTTAACTGCAACGCTCTTGTTGTAAGCATTCTTTGGAGCAACTGTTACCTTTACCTTATAAGAATCGCCCTTCTTAGCAAGTTTAACTGTGTTTTTGCTTAGAGTAACCTTTGACACTGACTGACGAACAGTTACAGTACAAGTTGCACTCTTCTTGCTACCATCTTTAGCAGTAGCAGTAATCTTAGCTGTACCGGCCTTAACACCTGTTACAATACCCTTAGATGAAACCTTAGCAACCTTAGCATTAGATGTTTTCCAAGATACACCCTTGTTAGATGCATTTGATGGATTAACCTTAGCCTTTAGTGTAAGTTTCTTACCTGTATATACAGTAGCTTTCTTTGTTAAAGAAACACTTGTTACAGGCTGTTTAACTGTTACTGTACATGTTGCTGAAAGGTTTGAACCATCAGTTGTCTTAACAGTAATTGTAGCTTTACCGGCTTTTACGCCCTTAACAACACCGTTAGCTACTGTAGCCACCTTATTATTAGAAGAAGACCATTCAAGAGTTTTGTTTGTGGCATTATCCGGACTTACTACTGTTTTTAGTGTTGTTGTTTTACCAACATTAACATTAACAGACTTCTGAACATCCAAACCGGTTACTAAAACAGGAGTTGTTGGTTCAGGAACTGTTGATGAAGTAGCTGTTGGAGTTGAAGATGTTGGACTTGGCTTTGTAGTTGTTGGCTTTGGAACTGTTGTAGATGTTGTTGTTTCTGTTGGCTTTGGAGTAGCTGCAACAACTTCACGCATATGTAGCTTTTCCGGTTGTAGAATATTATCATCAACAGCAATATCGTTGTCGTCCTTATCAGATGCAACTTCCCATACATTATTTACAAAATAGTTGCCTGACTGAAGAACAGTGAATGTAGCTCTATAGAAATTTACTTCATCATAGAACTTGTAGTTGTCATTAATATCTACACCTGAATAATAAGCAAAGCCCTTATACAAAGTATTAGTCATAATACCATTTGTTACATCTGGCAATTCAAAAGACTCAAGTTGTAGGCCGTCATAGTCATATGTTATATGACCCTGGAAACATTCCCAAATACAATCGGACTTTAGGAATAAATCAATAGTTACTGTATCGCCTACATTAGCAGATACACCATTTACTGTTGCAGTTTCCTCTGCACTTGCTGATGTTACTGCAACTGTACCCATAGCAGAAATCATTAGAACTGCCAAAAGTAATGAAACCACTTTTCTCATTTAATTTGACCTCCTTTTTAATAATATTAATCTAAAAATATAAGCTTCAAATTATAAGCTTCTTACCTTGATAACACCATCAACATTAACTTCTGTAGATGTTGCGTTATCAATAATTGTGTAGCTAAAGTCGCCTCTTGTAGCAGTTGCAAAGTCATCAGAACCTGTAGCCTTTACAATAGCATCTGTGTCAGCATCTGCTTTAGCAATTACACATACTCTTGTGCCACCTGTCTTATCCTTTGATAGACAAGGTAGGTTTACAGAGTTTACGATATTACCGTTTTCTAGGTAGTCCTTAACTTCTGTTGCTGCCATAACAGCACAATTATCTTCACTTTCAGGAGTTGAAGCACCTAGGTGAGGCATTGCAATAACACCATCTTCACCAAGAATATCATCAGTAGCAAAGTCAGTTACATAAGCACTCATCTTGCCACTCTTTAGTGCATCAAGAATATCTGTTGAATTTACAAGACCGTCACGGCTGTAGTTAAGAACTCTTACACCGTCCTTCATCTTGCTGATTGTTTCTTTATTAATCATACCACGAGTACTGTCATTTAGAGGAACATGAACTGTGATATAGTCAGCTTCTGCATAAACTTCATCGTTAGTTTCAACAATCTTGCAGTCAACTAACTTAGCCTTATTAGCTTCATTTAGGAATGGGTCGCAACCAACAACATTCATACCTAAAGCTGATGCAACATTAGCAACCTTGATACCAATAGCACCAAGACCGATAACACCAAGTGTTTTGCCCATAATTTCAGGACCGGCAAAGTTTGACTTACCTTTTTCAACCATTTTGCCAACCTGATCGCCGTTGCCTTTTAGAGTCTTAGCCCATTCAATACCGTTAACAATCTTTCTTGATGACATTAATAGACCTGCAACAACAAGTTCCTTAACTGCGTTAGCATTAGCACCCGGTGAGTTAAATACTACGATACCCTTTTCTGCACAATCCTTAATAGGAATGTTGTTAACACCTGCACCTGCTCTTGCGATAGCAAGCAGGCTCTCAGGCATTTCCATTTCGTGCATTGATGCTGAACGAACAAGAACAGCAACAGGATTTGTTTCATTATCAGAAACTGTATAGTTATCGCCAAGAATGTCTGTACCACACTTAGCGATTTTATTTAAAGTTAGTACATTGTACATCAGTAATTCTCCTCACAATAAATAGATTTGATTAAGCGTTTTCTTCTTCAAACTTCTTCATAAATTCTACTAGCTTTTCAACGCCTTCATATGGCATAGCATTGTAGATAGAAGCTCTCATACCACCAACTGTACGGTGACCCTTAATGTTAACGAAACCTGCTTTAGTTGCTTCTTCAACAAACTTAGCATCCATATCCTTGTCACCTGTAACGAAAGGAACATTCATAAGGCTTCTGTCTTCCTTAACTACTGTACCCTTAAATAGCTTTGAGTTATCTAGGAAGTCATAAAGAATCTTAGCTTTCTTTTCGTTAAGTTCTTTCATCTTATCTAGGCCACCAACTTCGTTCTTAATCCATTCAAGAACTAGCTTTGCAACATAAATTGTCCAGCATGGAGGTGTATTGAATAGAGAATTTGCATCTGCATGAGTCTTGTAGTTAAACATTGTTGGAGTAATATCCATAGCATTGCCGATTAGGTCTTCACGAATAATAACGATTGTTAGACCTGCAGGAGCAAGGTTCTTCTGAGCACCTGCAATTAGGCAACCAAACTTACTAACATCAATTGGTTCACTCATAATACAAGAAGAAATATCAGCTACAAGTGGAATATCACCTGTGTCAGGTAGTTCGTGATAAACAGTACCGTAAATTGTATTGTTCATACAAATATAGAAATAGTCAGCATCCTTAGAGAATGTTGATTTGTCTAGCTTAGGAATATATGTGAAAGTCTTGTCTTCGGAAGATGCAACAATATTAACTTCACCATATCTAGCAGCTTCTTTAGCAGCTTTCTTAGCCCACTGACCTGTGATAACATAGTCAGCCTTGTGGTTCTTGTTCATTAGGTTCATTGGAACCATAGCAAACTGTGAAGAACAACCACCCTGTAGGAATAGAACCTTGTAGTTATCAGGAATATTCATTACTTCTCTTAGTAATGCTTCGCAATCCTTGATGATACCATCAAACTGCTTACTTCTGTGTGACATTTCCATTACGGACTGACCACAACCCTGATAATCAAGCATTTCATCTGCTGCTTTCTTTAAAACCGGTTCAGGTAACATTGATGGACCTGCTGAAAAATTATAGACTCTTGACATTTTAAAAATCTCCTTATCTAATATCAAAATATTTCAAACCGACAACTAAGTCGATTATACTCATAAATTACTAATTAAATTATATTACTTTAATATGTTAAAGTCAACAAATTAACTTTTTACATAATGTATAAATCATTATACAATAGTAAACTTTTTGTGAACAAGGTTAACCTGTAAAAATTACTTTAACTTCATTTCACCAATAACAGACTTTAGGTCATCTCTCATACGGATAGCTTCCTGTCTTGCAGCCTTAGCGTAATCCTTTTCATCAAGACCTTCAATCTTCTGCCATGCACACATAATGCCTCTTGATGAATTAACAATAGCACCAATACCGTTTTGGTCAAATGCACCCTTACAGTCATTAGCACCACCACCCTGAGCACCGTAACCCGGTACTAGGAAGAATGTCTTAGGAAGTTCGCCTCTTAGTTCAGTTAGCATTTCAGGATATGTTGCACCTACAACTGCGCCTACACCACTGTAACCGTACTTGCCAACTACCTTTTTGCCCCAATCTTCGCACATTCTGCCCATATGTAGGTAAACAGTTTCATCACCTCTAAATTCAAGGTTCTGTAATTCACCTGATGATGGGTTAGATGTTTTAACTAGAACAAAGATGCCTTTATCCTTTTCTTCACAAATTGTTATTAGAGGGTTAATACCGTCAGAACCTAGGTAGCCGTTTACTGTTAAAGCATCGCCACCAAAAGCTTCTTCCTTTTCACCGTCAATATCAGTTTCGCCAAGGTGAGCAATAGCATATGCTTCCATAGTTGTACCAATATCGTTTCTCTTACCGTCTGTAATAACAAACATACCCTTTGACTTAGCATACTTAATAGTTTCTGCCAAAGCTCTTACACCGTACCAACCGTACATTTCATAATATGCACATTGTGGCTTTACTGCCGGAACAATATCATAAAGTTCATCAATTAAGCCTTTGTTATATGTAAGAATAGCATCAGCAGCACCCTCAAGTGTCTTGCCATACTTTTTGAATGACTCTTCCTTAATATATTCAGGAATGTAAGCCAGCTTAGGGTCAAGACCTGCAACAGTTGGGTTTTGCTTTTCTACAATTTTCTCAATTAATCTATCAAATGACATAATAAATTCTCCTTCTTAAACACCATAAGTTTCTCTGTACTTCTTCATAGCGTCTAGGTGTTCTTTACCTTCAACAACACCATCTTCAATAGCCTTAATAATATCGTCCATTGTAACTACAGAGTGAACTTTGATACCAAATTCTTCTTCCACTTCTTGAACGGCAGACTTTTTGCCACCCTTACCTATTTCCATTCTATCAACAGAAATAACCATATCCTTAACATTTGCGTTACAGATACCCTTGATTTTTTCCATTGACTCTCTTAGTGCTTTACCGGAAGTAATAACATCATCAACAAATACAAGTGTATCATTTTCGCCGAACTGATAGCCGATAATCATACCACCTTCACCGTGATCCTTGACTTCTTTTCTATCAAAGCAATAGTTCATATCAACACCGAATTTGTTGTTAAGGATAATGCCTGTTGCAATTGCAAGAGGAATACCCTTATAGGCTGGACCAAAGATAGCGTCACCCTTAATGTTGTTATCCATAATACATTCAGCATAGAATTCACCAAGTTTGGAAATCTGAGAGCCAGACTTGTAGTTGCCTGTATTAATGAAATATGGCGACAATCTACCACTCTTTAGAGTGAATTCCCCGAAACGAAGAATACCACCATTTACCATAAATTTAATAAATTCTTCTTTGTAAGTAAGTCCATTACCCATTTTTTTACTCCTTTTTATATATTTTAAACTTATTAATAACTAATTTATATGAAACTGATTATACAATCAGTC
Organism: uncultured Ruminococcus sp.; assembly: GCA_934476515.1. Lineage (GTDB taxonomy): Bacteria > Bacillota > Clostridia > Oscillospirales > Acutalibacteraceae > Ruminococcoides > Ruminococcoides intestinihominis. The sequence goes on from CAKSNZ010000001.1 coordinate 47,755, forward strand.
CTCCTCAAAAACTACCTTGCCTTCAAGAATAGTTTTTACAACCTTACCTTTCATTTTCATACCCTTGAAAGGTGTATTCTTGCTTTTTCCATGTAGCTTATCTCTGTCAACAATCCATTCCTTATCAACATCTACAAGAGCAATATCAGCCAAAGCACCTGTCTTTAGAGAACCGGCATTGATTTTTAGGATTTTTGCAGGTGTTGTACTCATTAATTTTGCAATATCAAGTAGAGAAAAGTCTCCATTATGGTATAGCACAGTTAGTGCTGCTGCTAATGAAGTTTCCATACCGATAGAACCATTAGGTGCTTTTTCAAAATCTTTTTTATCCTCTTCGGTATGAGGTGCGTGGTCTGTTGCAATACAATCAAGTGTACCGTCAGCAAGACCTTCTATAATTGCCAATCTATCTTCTTCTGTTCTTAGAGGTGGGTTCATTCTGTAATCGGCATCCCTTTTCTCAAGAACATCTTCTGTTAAAGTAAAGTAATGTGGTGCTGTTTCGGCAGTAACCTTAACACCATCTTCCTTAGCCTCCCTAATCATTTGTACAGAAGTTTTTGTACTTACATGACAAATGTGAATTGGCACATTGTTTCCTTTAGCTAAGTTAATTTCTCTCTTTGTACCTTTATCCTCAGCTTCGGCAGGAATACCCTTAATGCCTAGCTTTTCGGACATTTTGCCTTTATTAATCTTGCCACCGTCAGCAAGTTCAAGGTCTTCACAATGAGCAACAACTGTCATACCAAGTTCAGGAGCTTTCTTCATAGCTTCTGCCATAATTTCAGGGTCAAGTACAGGTCTGCCATCATCAGAAAGACCGATAGCACCGGCTTTTCTAAGTGCTTTTAAATCAGTAGGTTCTTTACCCTCAAGACCCATTGTAATTGAACCGGCAATATAAACTCTTGACTTACAGTTCTTTGCTTTTTCCTTAATGTAGCTGATTACACCGGCATTATCAATTGTTGGGTTAGTGTTTGGCATACATAGTAAGCTGGTAACACCACCGGCTGCTGCTGCATTAGTACCGGTAATAATATCTTCCTTTTCTTCTTGACCGGGATCACGAAGGTGAACATGTAGGTCAACAAGACCGGGCATTGCCACAAGACCTGTACCGTCAATTACTGTGTCTTGTTCTGTTTTTCTAAATGGCTCTGCTATTCTACCATCATTAATGTATAGGTTAGCAATCTCATCTCTTTGTTCTTCCGGAGAAATGATACGAACATTCTCGATAATCAATCTGTTAATAAAAATCACCCTTAAAATTTTCTTCTGGAACTACCCTTAGAGCGTTTATTCTTCTTGTTTCTTCTAGAATTATCTCTTCTAGGAGGTCTTTGGCTAGTTCTGTTATTTTTAGTATTCTCATATTCTTCAAAGAAATCACTATAATCCACTTTATCCGTACTAGTGTTCTTTGGTTCTTCAGTTAGGTTCTCTACATTTCTATGAGCCTCACGGATTAAATCTCTCTCGATTTTATCCATATTTTCAGAAGTTTCATAGCCATCTACACCGTCAAAGAAAGCATCAGGTCTGTTTGCTCCGGTAGCTGTGTGGCGATTTTTTCTAGCTTTTTCTCTTTCTCTGTTTCTCTTTCTGTCATTATTATGAATTTCTTCATCAATTTCTCTTAGTCTTTTTCTTAACTTTTTCTTTCTTCTGTGACTAATAATAATGATAAAGATAATCAGTAATACTAAGACACCACCAACAATACAAACAAATGTAATAATGTTAGCATCCCAAAAGCCTTTCTCACTATCATATGTTGCAGATTCAAGAACAGAAGTTAAAAGATCCTTATCGTCATCACTGACTGCACCATCAGCAGAAACCAAATTAAAGTGATAATACTTACCGTCAACTAAAGTATCACCTTGCATTGAATAAGTAACTTCGGCATCATCACTATGATTAATTTTAGAATTAATCATAGATGTGAAATAAACTAAATTGTTATAATTTTCAATAGAACAACTTTGACAATCTTCATCTTCTTCATAAGTCTTTTTAATTGTGTTTAGCTGACTTTCACTTAAGGTGTTATAATTTTTAACCTTTTTACTGTTGCTATCATTGGAAACAGTAACAGTAAGTGTCTGAGTAGCATCAGCAGAATAAGCAACAAGATACATATTAAGGTCAGTTAAGTCCTTGCCACTTGTTCCATATTTTTTATAGACTTCATCACTTGTTGATGTTTGTCTTGTAATAACATTCATATAAGCAGGAAGGCTGATTTGCAGTCCAATTTCCTCAATCTTATAATTTCTAACTGTATCTGAGGAAACTGTTATTAATGTAGTAGAAATCACGATTATCACAGTAGCAATCAGTGATAATACTCTTTTCATTCCTTTGTTTACCATATATTTTCCTCCATAGAAATCCAATATACTAATATACACATTATCATTATACTGTTTTTTTATAGAAATTACAAGGAAAGTTGTAAATTAAATTTTATTTAGTTTTGCTAAGTGGTAAATCGGTGTTGTACTTTTTATTATCTAGTAGATTTAATTATCTATATGTTATTACTTTCTAATTTTGAAATTCGTTTGTGAGTAAAGATAAATTCACTTTTTTCAATTTTATCTGTGAGTTAAGATAAATCAGTTCACTAAATTAGGGTTTGTCTTTTTAATTTTGATTGTGTGTTAAGGTAAATTCCTTTTAAATACAATCGGCAATAAAGAAAAATTCAAAGTGAGAATACGAACTTAAAACCATATTAAACTATGACTCACAGTTGTAGGGGACATCATTGATGTCCCGTTATAAACTATCCTATTTATCGGTATTATCCACTGTGTAGTAAGTTATAATTTATAATCTGCAAATAGGACAAAAAACCCATAGGTATCACACTTTTTAACGGGCGAACTGTGTTCGCCCCTACCGTGTAACTCATATTTTTCCCTTTATTTCTAACTAATTATTATGAAAATTTTGAGTTACAGTTGTAGGGTCCAACACTGTTGGACCGTTACAAACTATCCTAAATAAAGGTATTATGCCCTATGTAGATATTATAAATTTATAGTCTGCAAACAGGACAAAAATCCCATAGGTATCATACTTTCTAACAGGCGAACACTGTTCGCCCCTACACCTGTGAGCCACAATACGATATATAAATTACTATTGTTTATGCTACAAAATATCGTTGTATTTTGAATTATACAACCACATAGTTTACAGTTTACACAAGGACATAGTATACACTTTTTTATAATTTACAACATCCCCACAAACCCTAATTTGTTGAAGTGATTTATAGGTTAGTACAAATAAAATTAAAAAACTTATTTATCTTAACCCACAAATGAAATCGAAAAAACAAATTTATCTAACTAAAAAGCAAAAAGCTAATGCACAAACTATGCATTAGCTTTTATAGGTATTATTAAACAAATTAGATTAATAGCAAATAATCATTAACAACAGATTATTTCTTTTTCTTAGATTTTAGGGAAAATACCTGTTTACCGATTTTTTGAATATCCTTTTCAAAGGTGTACATATTTACAAATCTAAGAACAAACCAAAGTCCAACGCAGAATATCATAATTGTTAAAGCGATACCGGTTGGGAACAATGAAACTGTAACAGGGGTAGCCTGACCACCACCGGCAACAACGTCTTTATTCTGCTGAACCTGACTTTTATATGTTGTAAAGTTCTTAACAAGGCTGGTTAAGAAAGTGAAAATAGAAACCATCAAACCACAGCTAGCACCTAATTCTAAGCATAAATGATTAAATGCACTTGTAACCTTTAATGACTTAGTTGAGGCGATTTCTTCTTTCTTTTTACCATACTTAAACATAACATATACAAAGTAGAATGGCACAATAAATGAAAGAATAATATCCACTGCATAGCTAGAATCCTCTTTGCAAAGGATTTGCATTTTCTTAATAATGCTACCTAACCATACAATAAAATATACTACCGAGAATATTACAGAAAAGAAAAGTCTTGTACCAAGTGAAGGTTCTTTCTTAACATAATTTTCATCTTTTTCTGTATCTTCTTCAGATTTTTCTTCAGTAAAATTTTCGTCATCCTCATCATCAAATCTATCCGGATTTGCATTAGGATGAGTTTTGTATTTAAAGATAAATGTATTCTTTAGCTTACTTCTATATAGGAATGCAAAACCCAGTAGTAATATTATACCAAGAATACTTGCAAGTGTACCCACTAAGTATCCTGATGGTAAGTAACTGATTTCAATTTTGTGTTTACCCTTTGTAATATCAAAGGCAAGTAAAGCACCACCGACTTTCTTAGTATCTACATTTTCACCATCAACCTTAACAGTCCAGCCATCTTCATAAACAATAGAAGTATAGAATAAACCGTCTGTGTTGCTTTCTAATACACCGTTAAGCTGAGTATCAGTACACTTAGTAGCCTTTAAAGTATTTTGTGCTAATTTGTTATAGCCCTCTTTAAATACATCATCATTAAGTTTTGCAACGTGTAAAGCAAAGTTACCTGTTGCTGTATTTGGTAAGTTATCAAGGCTGACACTTAGTTTGTCACCCTTATCAAAATTACCGGCATTAAGAATATATGGACGGCTAATATCTCCATCTTGTTTAATAGAAGAACCGTTTTTCTTAATGTTAATTGCCTTTGTTTCCAATGAAGTACCGTAGTAAACACCATATACATAGTAACTACCGGCTTCAGCAATATCATAAGTAAATTCCATATTAGAAGCAGAACTTGCACCATTTGTATTGATAGAATAGTCATAACCCATCTTAGAGTCTTCATAATATTTATTTACTTGATAAGCAGTAACATTGGCTGTAGAGTTTACATCGGTCATTTGAATTTCACTAAATACATCTTTGTCAATACCGGTAATATCTCTAAAGAATTCATTTTGTTTTTGAATTGTATTTAGTTCACTAAAGTCATCAGGATCTCTAGTTTCCAATGTATATTTAGTAGCATTCTTATTGCCTACAAAGCCCATTGGTAGGTAGTAGTTATTTTTAAGCAATACTTCATTGTTATTAGTATAAGCCGGTGACATATAGTCAGTAGCTGAATATGTACCATCTCTTGAAATTAAATACTTAACATTTAGGAATAAGTTAGTTACAGGTGTGCTTTCTCTATAAGTATATCTATTACCACTTTGCCAACCTTGACAACCAAATTCTTCTAAGAACTTTGTAACAGAAACATTGCTCATTGATGAGAACTGTGAAATACCGTTATAGCCATTAAGACTTGCATCATTAAGGGTCTGAGTCTTGGTCATTTCAGCTCTCCACATATCAACTGTATTTGTTTCTAAGTTGTTCATTGCTTTGATAACATCAGCAGTAACTGCTTCACCTTCAGGATAGTTAGCAGTACTTGTTGAGGTAACTGCTTCAATACCCTTGTAGCCGGCAATAAACATTTCTACAAGTACCAAAGTAAATACAACTAAATCAAGTACAACTCTTGGATAAATCTTGAAGATATATAAACCAGTTGCTACTGTTAAGATACAAATTAGTAGGAATGAACCCCATACTACTGTTCCTGTCTGGATTGTTGAAGAAATCACGCAGAGAAGTAAACTTCCCAAGAAACCAAGTAGCACATCCCAAATTCTGGCTTTTTCAATTAGTGTATATGCTCTATAAGCCATAACAACAAGTACAAAGCTGAATAGATAAGCAAATCTATGAGGAATCATATTTGTAAAGTGCATACCATGCCATACATAGTCAAGTACATTTACATTGAAACTTGCTACAAGGAATGCAAGGATACCGATTGAAAAAGCCTTTGCTCTCCAAGTAACTTTTCTTGCACTTAAGAACATAATACCAAAGAACAATGCTGCCATACCACAAGCAATGTTTGGTAGGTTTTCTTTAGTTGATGGTGTAATAAAGTCAAGTGACTGTGACATTATTTCTGACCAATTATAATATGTACTGATTGTGTCAGGCCAACTGTTATTTGTACTATATGTAAGTTGTAGTCCGTTAAATGCAGGTAATGAAATAAATGCAGTAATCATCAAAGCAATAACAGAGAAAATTGCAGTTCTTGCAAGTCTGCTGAAAAATTCTTTCCAGCCATTCCAGTACATAATACTATAACCGATAAAGCAAAGGAATGTAAAGATACAAGCAAACAGACCTACATAATAGTTAGCAATAACTGATAAAGCAAGGGAGATTGTATATAGACAGAACTTGTTCTCTCTCCATAGCATTACCATACCAAGTGCTACAAGTGGTAGCATAGCTACTGTATTTAGCCAAATAACATTCCAATAGTAACCCATAAAGAATGCACAACAACCGTAACCAACTGAGAAAAATACCAGTGGTAAACCGTTTTTGTGGAAAGTTTTCTTTAGGAAGATAGCAGTAAAGCCACCTGCACAACCAACTTCTACACATACAGAAAGCATCAAGAATTCTCTTAAGAAACTTGCCGGTATAAAAGCAGTTAAGAAGTTAATCGGACTTGCTACATAATAAGAAAGCAAGGCAAGGTAGTTGCCACCCATACCGTTAGTCCATGAATGTAACAAACTTTGACCGGAGATTATCTTATCCTGAAAATCTACAAGAAAAGGATAATACTGATGCCAAAGGTCAACAACAAGGATTTGTTGGTCACCAAATGGTGCAAACCTCTTGATTGCAAAGTTTAGCAACATAATTAAGAAAGGTAGGACAAAGGCAAGAATTACGAATGAATTGTTGCTAAAAAATCTTCCCAGTCCTTTTTTTGCCTGACTGTACATTCTTGATGTATCAATCAGTTGTTTTGTTTTTTTAGACATACTTTTTCCTCCATATTTATGAAGTAGTTCTTTTTAACCTATACTACTTTATTGTACCATCTATTTGCTACAAGGTAAAGTATGTTTTATTATTTTTTTGTGAATATTTTCACAAAATTAAATTTCTCTAAATAAAACCATTAAGTCTTATTTAGAGGAATAAATTAATCAATTAACATCAGGCTCAGCATATTTAATAACTACTACATCATCAATTATCTTTATAGAACCTTTTGATGGATAGAGTTTCATATTTTTATACTCACTACTTGCAAGTATTTTATCTTTTTCTTCTTTAGAAACTGTAGTAAAATTGCAGTTTAAAGAATTGTTAAGATATTCTACCGTATGAATTTCATCAAATAATAAATCTGTTTCAATCATAGGTGAAAGGCACTTAATCTGTGTAGTATCATATTTATCATCTATTGCAACATCTTTTAATCTAGAACCTACTACAAATATTTTACTGTGATTATCTTTACCTAGATTGTGAATGTTAGAAACCATTTCTGTTGCCATAGATAGTGTAGCATCATTTTCTTGTTGCATATAAAAATAACAAGTGTTAGCAATAAGAGAGTTATTTATAACCATAGCAAGAATAAAAACATAAATAAAAGTTTTAATATATGCTTGTAATTTTAATTCATCTGTAAGAACTATAAACAATACAAATATTAGACTTATACTTTCAACCATACGATTTGCATAAGCCACAGTTTGTGAAGTAAAACTCCAACAATATACAGCTATCGGTAAACATATTACACACATAATAAGAAAAGCCAAATCACCTATTTGCTTATAGACTTTATTCTTTATCACATAGATAACTAATAAAATTAAGAAAAGTAATATAAATAATATGTTAAGTATAGCATAAATTGAAATACCGTTTTTTAGTATATTTCCACCTAATACAAACATTACCATTGACTTAGCTATTTTCAACGGTGCTGAAACTATAACCCCAAGACTAAATCCAACTTGATCAATACCTTGATATTCTGTAGGAGTAACATTTTGAATTAACATCAATACTTTCCAAGTTATGTAATAAAGTGCCATTGATATAGCTACAAGAACTACTTGCTTAATCACAAATCTCATCTTGCTGTTAATATATTCTTCTGAATTTACATTAATATTTTTAATTGCATAACAGATAATCAAAACTAACGCAAATGATAAATATGCTTGATAAATACCTATTGATAGAGTTAAACAAATAACTGATACAACACAATTTAATATTTTGTTTCCGTTATTTCTTAATGCAAACCAAACAGATACTGCCGACAATAGCATTGCAAGTGCAAAACCGTCAGCTGTAAATCCAAACATTAATGTTTCTGTAATAGCCGGAAAAGAAACTAAAATTGCACCGGATAAACAGGCTATTTTAAATTTCTTTATTTTTAAAACATCAACAACAACTACATTTGCAAGGGCTATAAAAAAGATTGTGAATAACCCTGTAACCCAAGGCAAATCATACCATGTACTAAATGAACAAGCTACTGATAAAAACCATCTTCCTGACGCAATCACATTTTGATCTGAATAATAGTTATATATTGAATCATGATTTAAAAGAGTGTTAGACATCTTATAAAAATGTATCAACAATCCTATTATAAATGTTGATAAAAATACATATTGGTAATATTTCTTTTTTTCTTTACTTAGGTTACTAAAAATTTTCATATTATCCCCCAAAAACACTCCCCATTAAAATGCTTTTATATTTTATCATTTAATATATTATAAGTCAATCAAATATAATTTATATATTTTTGTTAATATATTTTTATATTAATGGACTTTTCAATTTCTATTTGATATAATGTAAAATAGATTAGGAGGCTTATTATGAGTTTAATTGATATTGTAGTACCTTGTTATAATGAAGAAGCAGGACTTAGACATTTTGTTGAAGTTACCAACTCAGTTATAGAGGGTATTCCTGAACATAAATTTAGATATATACTTGTCAATGACGGTAGCAAGGACAAGACTTACCTTATTATGAAAGAACTTGCTAATCAATTTGACAACATTAAATACATTTCATTCTCAAGAAATTTTGGCAAAGAGGCTGCTATGTATGCAGGTTTTCAGCACACTAGTGGTGACTATGTTATTGTTATGGATGCTGATTTGCAACATCCACCACAGATGTTCCCTGAAATGATTAAGGAAGTAACAGAAAACGGTTATGACTGTTGTGCATTAAGAAGAACAGCCAGAGAGGGCGAAAGCAAGTTTAGAGAAACATTCTCAAAGCTATTTTTCCGTATTCAAAACGCCCTTTCAGAAACAAAAATGCCTTACGGTGCAGTTGACTACCGTATTATGACAAGACAGATGGTTGATTCTATTCTTGAACTTTCTGAGGCTCAGCGTTTCAGCAAAGGTCTTTTTAGTTGGGTAGGTTTCAACACTAAATGGCTACCATTTAAAACTGTAGATAGAGAACTTGGACAAACCACATGGAGTTTCTGGAAACTGTTTAAATATGCCCTTGACGGTATTACCAGCTTTTCGGTAGCACCACTTAGATTTATCAGTGGTATGGGTATTGTAATCTTTCTTATTGCATTGATTTATATTATAATTACATTAATCCAAACCTTGATTTTTGGCATTGATGTTCCCGGTTATGCCACAACATTAATGGTAACTCTATTTATGGGTGGTATTATGGAATTTTCTATTGGTATTGTTGGTGAATATTTAGGTAGAATTTTCATTGAAACTAAGGACAGACCTATTTATATTATTCATCACACCAATTTTGATGAGGAAGAAAAGGAAACTAAGGAGAAAAAAGATTAATGAAAGACTTTATCAAACAATTTTTTGACATTAAGTTTTGGAAATTTATTTTAGTCGGTATTCTCAACACAGTAGTTGGTAACGGACTAATGTTTATTTTCTACAACTTTACACCAATTAAGGACCTTGATTCTGTATTTATCAGTGGCGGTTATTGGGTAAGCTCAGCACTTGGTTACATAATCGGTAGTATTGTCAGCTACATTCTAAACAAGCACTTTACTTTCCAAAACAAAGAAAAGGGCATTAAGCCTATTCTAAAGTTCTCACTTAATATTGCTATTTGCTACTTCCTAGCTTACGGTCTTGCAAAGCCATTTACACTATGGATTCTATCAGGTCAAAGCAAAACAATCCAAAGCAATATTGCAATGTTGGTTGGTATGTGCCTATTCGTAGCATTTAACTACATTGGTCAAAGATTCTTTGCTTTCAAAGAAAAAGAAGAAACAAAGTAATTGAAGAAAAAATAATTCTTTAATAAGATAGTAATTACAATAAACACCTCTCTAAAAAGAGAGGTATTTTTATTTTTTAAATTTTAACTTTTCTTTTTTCATAATAGTAAATTTATATAACAAATTTTATAATTTTATTTGTGGGTTAAGACAAATTAATTTTATAAATTTTGGGTTATAGAATCAATTTATGCATTATCACACACAAAGCTAAAAAACAAATTTATTTATATAAACAAAAGATAAGGCTACACCGTATGGTGTAGCCTTTGTGTTAAAAACAAGTTAACAGAATCTAAAATCTATATTAAACTTGAAATCGACATTAGACTTGGAATCTATATTATACTTGAGATTAACATTAAACTTAAAATTATTTTACATTAATTAGAATGAAGCCGACTTCTTCTGTCATGCCCAATAAAGAAACCTGTGCTTTTGCCTTAGTTGTACCTTTTGATACACCTGTAATAATATAATCACTAGAAACGGTTGCAATACTACTGTTCTGTGAAACAATTTTAAACATACTTGAAAATTCTTCAAATGTCATTTTTGTATCAAACTCTTTATTAAATACTTTCAATGTTGCTTCAACTTCTTTTTTAATTGAATCGTTGGTTTCTCCAACATTAACGTTGATTGTCATAGCTGCTTGGTACTTAGCCTTTACTGTCATACCAACAGAGTTTGCAGAACCCTTATATGCAACAATCATATAATAGTAAGTTTTACCTAACTGAACATTCTTATCAAGATAAGAATCTTTATTCTTATCAAATTTAGAAACTAAAGAATATGTACCATTCTTGCCATTAGGTGAACGGTATAACTTGTAACCGTCACAACCGTCTGCAGTATCCCACTGTACTTTCATACCACTTGTTACAGCTGTTGCTGAAACTTTTACATTTGGAACATAAACAATCTTCTTAACTGTACTATAAGCACTGGTTGAAGAACCGTTTCTAGCTACAATCTTATAGTAATATGTTCCTGCATCATAAGTTTGCTCGTCAATATAAGTAGATACATTTTTAGTTGATGCAACCTTGTAATAATATTTTTGATTGTTGAATTTATTATAAATATCATACTTAGTAGCACCCTTTGACTTAGTCCAAGTTAACTTAATACCTGAAACACTGTAAGGAGAATCATCATCAAAATTGCCACCGATAATATTACTATAATCTACTGTGCAATCTGTGTCCTTTACATATGCCTGTGCTTTCACATTCTTTGGTGCAAGTAGTCTAACAATAGACTTTGCCTTAGATGTTGTTTTTGTCTTTCCATTTACTGCAACAACTTGATAAGAATATTTCTTACCTACAGAAACCTTTTTATCAAGGTACTTTACTGTTTTGTTGTTTGTGCTTTTTACTGCTGAATACTTCTTTGCACCGGGTGCTTTTCTATATACTTTATAGCTTTTTGCACCGGAAACCTTTTTCCAGCTAACATTAACACCACTTGCAGTGTTGCTAACTGATACTGTTGTTTTCTTCATTGTTGTCTTTGCTGATGCAGTAATGTCAAATGAAACAAACACTGACACCATAATGCATAGTGAAAGACAAATACTTAATAATCTTTTCATAATAACCTCCTGAAAATTTATAATAAAAAATTATTAGTTTACATTAATTAGGATGAAACCTTTTTCAAACTCAAAATTTCCTAGTTTCTGAATAATAGGGGCTTTTATTGTACCTTGCGATACTGCTGTAATAATATAATCCTTAGAAACGGTTGCTACCTTTTCATCTTTTGATTCAATTCTAATTGATTCCATAATTTTATCAAAAGTTACCTCTTGATACAAGTCCAACATATTTCGCTTTAGGTCTTTATTTATTTTTGCTAAGGTCTTTTTGAACTGCTTTTGAACAGAATCGCTAGTATCACCAACATTTAAATTCACTGTCGTTATAGGTTCATACTTTTCTTTAATTGTTAAACCAACAGAATTATTTGAACCTTTATAAGCCACAAGTTTGTAGTAATAAGTTTTTCCTAATTCAGCATTCTTTTCTTCATACTTATATTCTTTTGTTGTGTATTTACCGATATAAGAATATGAACCGGCTTTTCCTGTTAATGAACGATACAACTTATAACCGTCACAACCTGCCACTTGAGTCCATGATACCAATAATTCATCTGATAAAGAATATGTAAATATATATGAAGGTTCAACATAACAGATTTTTCTTGTAGTACTATAATCACTTGCTGAAGTATTTTTTCTTGCTACAACTTTATAACTAAGATTTACTACACTAAAAAAAGATTCACGATCCACATATGTTGAAATATTACCTACAGTTTTAATTTTTCTGTACTTTTTACTGTTATCAACTTTTCGGTAAATATCATATTTATTTGCACCTTTGGACTTATTCCAAGTTATCTTTACCCCTAATTTTGAGTCAAAATTGAAAACATTATCAAAAACATAATCAGCTTTGCTACCCTTTAAGGTACAATCGGTTTTACTGGCATATGACTGAACCTTTACATTCTTTGGTGCTAGTAATCTTGTGATAGACTTTGTCTTTGACTTTGAAGTTTCTTTACCTTTAACTGCAACAACTTGATAAGAATAAGTCTTACCGGCTGATACCTTTTTATCAAGGTACTTTACAGTTTTGTTGTTAGTCTTTTTAACAACTGAATACTTCTTTGCACCGGATGCTTTTCTATATACTTTATAGCTTTTTGCACCTGACACCTTTTTCCAGCTAACATTAATACCGTTTGAAATGTTACTAGCTGAAGCTGTAGTTTTCTTCAAATTTGTCTTTGCTGATGCAGTAATATTAAATGAAACAAATACAGACACCATAATGCATAAAGAAAGGCAAACGCTTAGTAATCTTTTCATAAGCACCTCCTTTTACAAATAAAAATTGTATCTCTGTAAGCACATTATACTATATTATGGTACAAAATGGAAGTATTTTAAATAAAAATAAATTACTAAGCGTAGAATATTTTAATTAAATTTTATAAAAGTTGTACAAACAATGTAATATTATTTTACATTATTTAACTGAGAAGTTGTCAATCAATCTTGTTTTGCCGATATAAACTGCCATAGCAACAAGGGTGTTTTCTGTGATTTCCTTAACAGGGTTCATTGTAACACCGTCAACTGCCTCAACATAGTCAATTTTTGCAAGTGGTTCAGCATTAATAAGTTCTTTCATTTTTGAAAGTACAGTTTCAGCATTCTTTTCACCATTAGCAATAATTTCTTTACCAAGGTTTACTGCTTTTGATAGACACAAAGCAGCCTTTCTTTCTTCATCACTTAGGTATGTATTTCTGCTTGACTTTGCAAGGCCGTCACTTTCTCTAACAATTGGGCAACCGATAATTTCAATACCGTAGGACATATCCTTAACCATTTTACGGATAATTGCAAGTTGCTGAGCATCTTTTTCACCAAAGAATGCTTTGTCAGGAGTTACAATGTTAAATAACTTTGAAACAACAGTGCAAACACCTCTAAAGTGAATTGGTCTTGTTTTGCCACAAAGTTGCTTTGGCATATCTGATAGAATTTCTACAAATGTACTGCTGTCTTCATCATACATTTCAGAAACTTCAGGATGGAAAACCAGGTCAGCACCCATTTCTTCACATAACTTTTTATCATTGTCAAAATCTCTAGGATAAGACTCTAAGTCTTCATTAGGTGCAAACTGTGTTGGGTTTAAGAAAACACTGACAACTGTTTTGTCACAATGTTCAACAGATGTTTTAATAAGACTTGCATGACCTTCATGTAAGTAACCCATTGTTGGTACAAGACCAACTGTTAGTCCATTTCTCTTCCAATCTTTAACTTGCTGACGTACTTCACTGATTTTTGTTGCTACTGTCATTTTACTTCTCTTCTTTCCTTAATTCATCAATAATTTCTTTATCTATTGCAAAGCTATGGTCTTTATCAGGGAAAGAACCATTCTTTACTTCCTTATCATACTGCTTAAAAGCAGCTACCATCTTGTCACCAAGAAGTTCATATCTCTTTACAAACTTAGGTACATAGTCACTAAATAGTCCAAGCATATCTTGATATACAAGAATCTGACCATCTGTACCATTACCTGCACCGATACCGATTGTAGGGATAGTTAGTTTCTCTGTAATATATTCACAAAGTTCAGTTGGTGCACATTCAATAACTACTGCAAAAGCACCGGCTTTCTCTACTGCTAAAGCATCTTCTACCATTTTTCTTGCACCGTCAATACTTTTACCCTGAACCTTAAAGCCACCAAAAGCATTTACACTTTGAGGTGTCATACCGATATGAGCCATTACAGGAATACCTGCATTAGTAATAGCCTTGATACGGTCGCACATTTCTACGCCACCTTCAAGTTTAACTGCATTTGCTCTAGCCTCTTTCATTAGTCTACCGGCATTCATTACTGCTTGTTCAACAGAAACTTCATAAGACATAAAAGGCATATCAACAACAACCATTGCGTTTTTACATGCTCTTGATACTGCACTGCCAAAGGTAATCATATCTTCCATTGTAACTGAAAGTGTATCTTCATAACCTAGCATAACATTACCTAGGCTATCACCTACCAATATACCGTTTACACAATTATCCATAATTTTTGCAGTTGAATAATCGTAAGCAGTAAGCATTGAGATTTTCTCTCCCTTTGCCTTCATCTTTGCAAAAGTTGAAACATTATTTTTCATTTTCTGCTCCTTTCAAAAGTACCTGTAATTCACTATAATCTCGGTTTTCATTTTTTACTTTGCTAATATTTAAAATTCTTTTTGATAGCAAAGTATAAATTTCTTTTTCTTCACCACTTAAACAGTTTAAGTGCTTAGTTACTGTATTAGTGTCACATCTTTCTACCGGTCCTGTTAAGCTGCTTACTACATCATTTTCCATAATATTCTTAACATTGTTAGTTACAATTGGAGTTAGTGCTTTCAGAGCGTTTTCCCTTGTAAAGCCACAATCTACTAAAGTAGAAATACAAAAATCAAGTAGTCCTACCACAAGATTACTGCCAATAGTAGCTGACAGGTGATACTTATGTTTCATAGATTTATCAATAACTTGAAAATCATTACCACACTTTTTAAGAATATCTGTAACTAACTTAACACCAAGGGCTGAGCCTTCCACAGAAAAAAAGCCATCAGCTATTTCACAATATGACTTATACTTGTCACTAATTGCAAATAACGGATGGACTGAACATATCATTGCACCAAAATCTTCTGCATCATCAAAAGCCTCTTTAGCAGACATAACACCACTACAATGGCAAATTAATTTTCCCTTGATTGCTTGTTTTGAAAGAGAAGAATATACATCTCTTATATTATTATCCGGAACTGTAAGAAAAAGAGCGTCACAATTTCTAACCAAATCATTTATACTTTCAAAACAACTTGTGTTTGTAAAACTTGATGCTTTCTTTGCACTAGTGATATTTTTGCTAAAATATCCAACAACAGATATACCCTTACTCTGAAAATATTTTCCCAAAGTAAATCCAACTTTACCTGCTCCTACAAATCCAATTTTCATAAAATCACCTACTTTCAAGGTGACACCCAAAGTCCCATTCCTTACGGATATAAGCTATAAAAGGATATTAAAAAACATTGTATGTGGTACTATTTCATAAGAATACAGTCCACAAAATATAATATAACATTCTAAAGAAAAAAAGTAAAGAAAAATATACCTTTACACTAAATAATTTTACAGAAAAAGGCAAAATAAAACTCCCCACAATGTGAGGAGTTTAAGTTTAAAATTAATTACTTATTAAAGATTGACATAATGTCATAGAAAGTATCGTCATCATCATCTTCAGCCTTTGGAGCCGGAGTAGATGCAGGTGTGCTACTTACAGGAGCAGTAGCAGTAACCGGCTTTGCAGGAATCTTATCTTCATCCTTATCGCCGTTGAAACCTGTAGCAATAACTGTAACGCTGATTTCGTCTTCCATATTTTCATTGATAACAGCACCCCAGATGATGTTTGCATCTTCAGAAGCCTTGTTAGAAATCATTGTAGAAGCAATATCAATATCTTCAAGTGAAATATCAGCAGAAGCAGTAACATTAATAATAACGCCCTTAGCACCGTCAATAGCTGTTTCTAGTAGTGGTGAAGAAATAGCCTGTTCAGCAGCAAGTGTAGCCTTATCCTTACCAGAAGCCTTACCGATGCCCATATGAGCATAACCTGCATTCTTCATAATAGCAGTAACATCGGCAAAGTCAAGGTTAACAAGACCCGGAACAAGGATTAGGTCAGAGATACTCTGAACACCCTGACGAAGAACATCATCAGCAATGCTAAATGCATTCTTAAGAGTGATTGACTGGTCACTAAAGTACTTTAGTCTTTCGTTAGGTACGATAATCAGTGAGTCAACAGATGTTGCAAGTTCTTGAATACCCTGTTCAGCCTGAGCCATTCTCTTCTTACCTTCAAAAGCAAAAGGCTTAGTAACAACTGCAACAGTTAGGATGCCCATTTCTTTAGCAATCTGAGCAACCACAGGAGCAGCACCTGTACCTGTGCCACCACCCATACCGGCAGTAACAAATACCATATCTGTATCTTTAAGTAGAGCTGCAATTTCTTCCTTTGATTCTTCAGCTGACTGCTGACCGATACTTGGAAGAGAACCTGCACCCTTACCTCTTGTAATCTTTTCACCAATCTGAACTTTCTTATCAGCCTTAGAGAATTGAAGAACATGTTCATCTGTATTTATAGCAATAAATTCAACATTTTGAACTTCACTAGAAACCATTCTGTTGATAGCGTTACCGCCGCCGCCACCGACACCGATAACTTTAATAACTGGTAAATAATTCATTGGTTCATTTTCTAACTCAAAAGCCATTTAAACTTCCTCCTTGTTTCCTATATATCTAATACATAATGCTTTAAATAGACACAATTACTATTATATAAGGTATCATAAAATACGGAAAAAATCAAGTAATTTTGTGCTTTATCTTAAATTTCAAAAAGTATAACTACATATGGTGTATATAGTAATTTTTTCGTCAATATATTACTTATTATTTTAGTAAATATTTAACTTAGTTGTATAGTGTACCGTCACCATAACCTGTATCGTAACCGGTACCATAATCAGTTACGGTGTCTGTACCATAATTCACACTGTTATCAGTACCATAGTTTGTGCCGTAATCT
The DNA here is from genome assembly GCA_934476515.1 of uncultured Ruminococcus sp. Classification (GTDB taxonomy): domain Bacteria; phylum Bacillota; class Clostridia; order Oscillospirales; family Acutalibacteraceae; genus Ruminococcoides; species Ruminococcoides intestinihominis. The sequence goes on from CAKSNZ010000001.1 coordinate 65,130, forward strand.
GCTCCATAATCGGTACTGTTACCTGTACCGTAATCAGTTACACCACCACTTGTATCTGTACTGTAGCCGTTTGAATCAACATAAGAATTTGCATCTGTAGCATCGGTTGTTGGTTCTGTTGTAGTTGTTTTTGTGTCATCAGACTTATCAGCTTTTGCTACAACAGAGTCCTCATTAAAGTAACTTCTCTTTGTATCATAACAAGAGCTTACGTCTAAAGTACCCTCAATAATACCTTGATTTTTAGGGTCTAATTTTTCTGTAATAATAGCCTTTGCTGTTTTGATTTTATAATTAATATTTTCAGGCAAACCAAGTTTTACAAGAATTCTATTATCATAAGTAAATGTTAGGTTTGCACTTTTAGATACATTTATTTCTGTTATATCTTCAAGTTTATTGTTATTTAGTGAAGTGACAATTTCTGTAAGTGACTGTCCTACTGCTTTGTTGCTATATTCAACATAGTCACCGGGAGTATTGGACTTAAGTTTTGCACCTTTTAGAATTGGCAGACCCTTTACCTTTTTGTTGGAATTATCAAGAATTCTACCTTCTTTAGAAACTGTACAATATTCATTTCCGTACTTAACAATGTAACTTGCTTCACCCTCTGTAACATCAATTACGATTCTGTCAGGTAAGCCAAAGGAAACATCAACTTTTTGCACATACGGAAATGTATTTTTAATATTTTCTTCTGCCCATTTCTTGTTGGCTAAGAAAATATTTTCACCTTCCTTTATACCACAAGCAGAAACAAGTTGTTCCTTAGAATACCTTGTATCTCCTTCAATTTCAAAATTTGCTGTTTTAAAAAATACTGTTAAAGAAAGTGTAATTCCGGCTACAACTACAACAGCAACTAAAGCTGAATATGTAATTATCATTCTCCATCTGCGACTTTTCTTAGTATTTACACTTTTAGCAGGATTTTTTCTTCTTCTCATTCTGCGAATATCGTTTTTATCAAGATATTTATTGTCATCATAAGCTGACTGGTCAACAATATTCTCACCTAAAAAGTCATTACTTCCGGAATATCTGTCTTTTCTGGTATTTCTCTTTGTTGTATCAATTTTTCTTACATCTTTACGAGGTGTAATTACATCTTCTTTTAACTTTTTCTTTCTCTTTTTATTGGCTCTTTTAATTGCTTGATCTCTACGCTTTTGCTCAGCTTTTCTTTCTTTTTCTCTTCTTTTCTTTTCTTCTTTTATTTTTTTCTTTCTGCTCTTTTCAATGTTCTTTTTTGCATCAGCCAATTTTCACACCTCTTTCCTCTATACTTTCCTTATATTTGCTCCTAAACTTGACAGTACAACCTCTAGGTCTTCATATCCTCTTTCAAGGTACTTAATTCCTTCAATTTCGGTTCTACCCTCTGCTTTTAAAGAAGCAACAACCAAAGCAGCAGCACCCCTTAATTCCTTTGCCACTACCTTAGCACCAAATAATCTATCTACACCTTCAACAACTGCAACCTTGTTGGCTACCTTTATATTAGCACCCAGTCGTGTTAAGTCCTCAACATGACGGTATCTGCTTTCAAAAATATTTTCAACAAATACAGTTGTACCCTTAGCAACTGTTGCAACAGACATCATAACTGCTTGTGCATCAGTAGGAAAACCGGGATAAGGCATTGTCCTTACAGATTTAAAGGGCTTTAGTCTGTTTGGACTATCTATCTTAAGTTTACTGTTTCTCACCTTTATATTGCAACCGGCCTCCTCAAACAGAGGAATAACTCCGTCAAGGTGGCTACTGATAATACCGTTAAGTATTAACTCACCACCGGTAACTGCCGAAGCAGCCATCAAGGTTGAAGCAACAATTCTGTCCGGAATAATAGTATGGACTGTTGGAGTTAAATTATCAACACCATAAATATAAATTGTGCTTTCGCCTGCACCATATATTTCAGCACCACACTTAACAAGATAATCACACAAATCAACAATCTCCGGTTCTCTGGCAGCGTTACTGATTATTGTAGTACCTTTTGCCAAAACGGCAGAAAGGATAATATTTTCAGTAGCACCTACACTAGGGAACGGCAAAGCAATTTTTGCTCCATGTAATTTATCTTTTACTCTACAAGTGATAAGTCCATATCTTTCATCAATAATAACACCCATTTTCCTAAGTGCAGAAAGGTGCAAGTCAATTGGTCTTGGACCTAATTCACATCCACCGGGGAAGTACAACTTTGCCTTTCCTTTTCTTGCGATTATTGCACCTAAAAATACAATAGATGAACGCATTTCATTCATCAAATTCTCAGGTATATCACACCTATTCATATCTTTGCTATCAACAATAAGTGTGTGGTCGCTGAGTTTTGCACTACAACCAAGATACCGTAAAATCTGTATTGATGCATTAATATCACTGATAATAGGACAACAATGAATTACACTTTCACCACTGCACAAGAGAGTTGCCGAGATAATAGGCAAAGCACTGTTCTTAGCACCTTGCAAATCAACTTCACCTTGCAACCGTCTGTTACCATCAACTATAAACTTAGCCAATTACAACACCCTTTATAAAATACTGAAACTATTTCTACATATTTTATGTTGGTGTTTCAAAAATGTGTTAGCCTAGAATACCTTTAATAACGCTAAAGATTCTTTCATTAGCATCAACAATAGCCATCTTTCTGGCATTCTTGCTATATTCTTCAAGAGTAACACTACTCTCAAGTAGCTTATCAACTTTTTCAATTAGAAGTTCAGGAGTTAAATCCTTTTCTTCAATAATTTCAGCAGCCTTTTTGTTTACCATAGCCATTGCGTTGTGATACTGATGATTTTCAGCAACATTTGGAGATGGAATCAGTACTGCCGGTTTGCCCTGTGCTTGGATTTCTGAAAGTGTAATTGCACCGGCTCTTGATACAACCACATCACAAGCGGCAAGACAAGTTGCCATATTGTTAATATATTCTCTAATATCAAGGTTAGGACACTTTGAAATGTCTGTACCTTTCTCTTTAACTAAATCAGGGAACCACTTACCGTATTGACCATACGCATGGATATGCTGATACTTGCCGTCTTTACCACTTCTTGCGATTAGGTCAGCTAGGTTTTCGTTAATCTTTCTTGCACCTAAAGAACCACCAAAAGATAGAACAACAGGTCTTTCGTCAAGGCCAAGTTCTGCTCTGGCACTTTCTCTGTTAGCAGAAAGAATCTCTTGTCTTACAGGGTTACCTGTAATAACATAATCTAGGTTAGGGTCAAGGTGTTTCTTTGCATCAGGAATGGCTAACATAACTTTCTTAGCTAACTTAGAAAGCATCTTTGTAGTAACACCCGGATAAGCGTTTTGTTCGTGAATAATAATCGGAACGCCCATCTTTGCTGCTGTACGAAGTACAGGACCACTAACATAACCACCTGTACCAACAGCTAAATCCGGTTTAAATTCTTTAATAATCTTCTTTGACTCAGCAGAGGCTGTAAACATTCTCTTTACTGTTTTAACATTGTGACCGATAGCCTTAATATTAAAACTTCTCTTAAAGCCACTAATAACAATCTGCTTAAAATCAAAACCTGCTTGTGGAACAAGTCTTTCTTCCATGCCACCCTTGTTACCAACAAAAAGGATTTCTGCCTCAGGCATTTGTTTCTTTACATACCCGGCAATAGCAAGTGCTGGGTTAATATGACCGGCTGTACCACCACCGGCAAATAAAATTCTCATATTTTACACCTCATTATGCTTTTTCAATATTAGAGTGTCTTGAAATCGAAAGTATTACACCCATCTGTGCCATTAATACAACCAACGAACTACCACCATAAGAGAAGAATGGTAAGCTGATACCTGTATTAGGCAACCAGTCTGTAATAACAAAAATATTTAGAATAACTTGAATACCAATCTGTGAAATCAAACCAATACCAAGTAGTTTACCGAATCTGTCCGGTGCTTTCAGTGCAATCTTTACACCTCTATATACAAGTGCTGCAAAGATAATTAAGATTACTATTGCACCTACTAAGCCAAGTTCTTCACATACAACTGCAAAGATAAAGTCGTTCTGTGGTTCAGGCAGATAACCATACTTTTGTCTTGAGTTACCAAGACCTAAACCGAAAAGACCACCTGAGCCTATTGCATAAAGACTGTTTCTGGTCTGCCAAGTTGTTTGCCACATTTTCTCTGTTGTATATTCAAGAGCCTGACCCCAACCTTCCATTCTTGTCATAGCATAAGAAAGAAGACCGGTTACCCATGCAATCAAGAAAGCAACAACAACTGCCACACCGGCAACAGCAAGCCACTTTGTGTTGATACCGGCTAAATAAAGCATTACAACAGTAAGCAATAGAATAATTACAATACCGGAATAGTGAGGTTCAAGCACAAGTAAAACTGCTGTACTGACAAATACTGCAAGTGCAGGAACAACGCCATACTTAATTGTACTCATTTTGTCATAATAAAGACTTCCCCAATGTGCCAAGAAAAGCACTATTGCAAACTTAGAAAATTCCGAAGCCTGAATACCATAACCACCAACACCAATCCATCTATGAACATTGTTTACAGGTGGCAACATAAGCACCAATATCAGTGCCAAATAGGAAAGCCCTAAGAACACATAACACAAGTGATGCAAACTGTGGTAATCAATATAGGAAATACCTATCATAAGGACAAAACCTATAACTGCAAATATTAACTGCCTTTTCAAGAAGAAGAAACTATCCCCTTGATTATAATATGCAACTGCATAAGATGCTGAAAACATCATTATAAGACCGGTTACAAGAAGTATTAATAGAATAATCAAAAAAGGTAAATCAATACCCATACCAATAGAGAAAGAAATTCTCTTTCTCTTTTTTGGAGGAGCATTTTTTCTTCTAGTTCTAGTACGGCTCTCATTTCTTTGCCTTTCATTAGACATTCTCTTTAAAGTTTCTGATGACATTAAATTCTCCTCCTCCCTATATTATATGAATAATCAAAGTCCTAAAATTACCAGTGCAGTAACAATACCACATATAACGATTGTAAAACCACTAAATACTACAACAATCTTTGTTTCACTCCAACCACACTTTTCAAAGTGATGATGGATAGGACTCATCTTGAATAATCTTTTACCATGTGTAATTTTGAAGTATGTTACCTGAAGGATAACAGATAGCATTTCAAGTAGATAAGTTAGTGCCATTGGAATTAGGATAACCGGCATATTCATTGAATAAGCCAATGCACAAACAATGCCACCTAAGAACAGTGAACCTGTATCGCCCATAAACACCTTAGCAGGGTTAAAGTTCCATAGTAAGAAACCTAAGCAACCACCGGCTACACCTGCTGATAAAACACCTGTTGCAGGAGAAGTCATAACACTTGAGATAATCATATAGAACACTGCAACAAAAAATGTTTCTGAACCAACAAGGCCATCAATACCGTCAGCTAGGTTAACTGCATTAACAACACCAACAATAACAATTACGCTTATAATGTGATAGATAATTGCAAAATTGCCCATATGAACAATACCGGCAAAAGGAATATATGTTGTATCGCCATAACCAAAGAAAGCGTTGATTACAACGAATGCAATAGCAATAGCAAACTGAAAAACAAGTTTCTGCTTAGCTGTTAAACCAAGGTTTCTCTTTTTAACAACCTTAATATAGTCATCAAGAAAACCAACTGCACCGTAAAGTACAGCCATACCTAGGCTAACAAACACCATTAGAACCTCTTTGTTATATGAATAACCTGTTGGTTCATAAATATCACCGAAAATTGATAAACAAGGAATTGCAATTACTGTTGCAACAACAATACCGATGATAAACATAATACCACCCATTGTTGGAGTACCTTGCTTTTTCTTATGCCAAGATGGTCCAATATCAAGAATTGTCTGACCATACTTTAATTTGTGTAAAATCGGAATCAAAAATCTTCCTATTACTGCTGAAAGAACGAATGCAACAACTGCACCTACTAATTCCCATAATCCTACTGTCATTCTAACACCTCATTTTAACATCTTTTATATAAAAAATTTATTATTCTGCAATACCACTTTGTGGCGAGAAGGTAACTGTAATAACTGTACCTTCGCTAACCTTAGTACCCTCAGCTATACTTTGCTTTGTAGAGATACCGTCACCACTTGTACTTGAAGTACCCTTAACAGAGACATTCAGTCCATACTGAGAAGCAACACTGTTTACATCACTTAAGCTCATATCAAGTAGGTTAGGCACTTCTACCGTTTCTTTTGCCGAAGATTTGTCAGTATAGAGAACAACTGATCCACCCTTTGGTACAGTAGAATTTGACTCAGGCATTTGGGCAATAACCTTGCTACCTGAACCCTTAACTACCGGTGTAAGTCCTTCATCAGAAATCTGCTGTTGAGCTTCTTCTGTTGACATACCAACATACTGACCGGCAATAGCATCTAGGTCTTCTCTTTCACTGTCTGTATATTCTGTTTCAACTTCCAAGTAAGGTAATACTTCTTCCATAATCTGTGAGGATACAGGTGCTGCTACAACAGAACCATAGTAGTTATCACCTGTAGGAGTATCAAAGAACATTAGCATTGCATATTTTGGGTTATCTGCAGGAGCATAACCTAGGAAAGACGCAATGTAGTCTTCTACACCATCACCATTACTATCTACCAATTTTTCTGATGTACCTGTCTTACCGGCTACTCTATAACCTGCAACATAACCACATTTTACACCACCCTGTTCTGAGTTGTGTTGTAAAATTGTATTTAATGTTTTAGATACGCTACTTGAAATAACTTTTCTCTTAATCTTTGTATCATAATTCTGTACAACATTACCGTTGCTATCTTGAATCTGCTTTACAACATGTGGCTGAACTAAGTTACCACCGTTTGCAACTGCTGATACAGCAGTAATCATCTGAATAGGAGTAATTGAGAAACCTTGACCGAATGAAGCAACTGCAAGGTCAACAACACCCATTGAACCGTCCGGTGAGAAGAACTGGTCATCACTTTCACCGGGTAGGTCAATACCTGTTAAATCAGAATAACCAAAAGCCTGATAATATTCCCAGAACTTTGCAGCACCGACTTTTGCACCGATTTGCATAAAAGCAGGGTTACAAGAATTGATAATTGCTTGTTCAAAAGACTGTGTACCATGACCGTTCCAATCATGACAGTGGATAAGTCTATCGCTTACCTGCATAGAACCGGTACAGTTAAAGGTACTTGTATCTGCATTAACAACACCCTCTTCAAGTGCCATAGCAGAAGTAATAATCTTAAATACAGAACCTGGATAATATGTGTCTGAAATAGCCTTGTTACGCCACTGCTCAGACAAAGCCTCACTATAGGCCTTGTTCTTTTTCTTTTTATCTGTAATAGCTTTGATTTCTTTCTGTTTTGTTTCGTCAGCTATAGTATAAGGTTCGTTAAGGTCATAGCCACCAACTGTAGCCATAGCAATAATCTCACCATTTGTAACATCCATCATAATAGCACAACCACGATTATAAACCTTATTGGTTATGATATTCTGTTGCATATATTTTTCTACAATAGCTTGAACTGTTTCGTCAATAGTAAGAACTAAGTTGTTACCGTCTTTGGCATCAACACTCTGTTCATAAGCAAATGGCATATCAACGCCTTGTGAGTTTTTAGCAGAAATAAGTCTGCCACTTGTACCGGAAAGATACTTATTATACTGATACTCCAAACCCTCAAGACCTTGGTCGTCTTCACCTGTAAAACCGATTACAGAAGATGCCAGTTCATTATAAGGATAATATCTCTTGTAATCATCAAGCAAATCAATAACATTACTTAGTTTAAACTTTTTGCTTAAAGTATCTTGTAACTTAAGAATTTTATTTCTTTCTTTTGTTTCTATTTTTCTCTTTACATTAACGTAATATGAATTTTCCTTAGTTTCTTTTAGAACTTCGTCATAATCTAAATCAAGAATCTTTGAAAGATTTTTAGCTACATATTCTCTCTGTTCATCAGTTTTGAAATTAGCAGGAGCCATAACTACTCGCCATACCGAGGCACTCTGAGCCAATACTTTACCGGTTCTATCGTAAATAGTTCCTCTTTTTGCTGAAATTTCAGTGTCATGTAGCTGTTGTTCAACAGCCTTTTGGCTTAGGCTCTCGCCCTTAACCACTTGTAAAAACGCAAGTCTGCAAGTAGCAGCACCGAAACCAATAACCAAAATAATAGCTAAAAGAATCATTGTTCTATGTCTTAACTTTTGATTTACGCCTTTTACATTCTTAGCCAACTAGTCTTGCTCCTTTCATATCTCTTTCATCTCAATAAATACGGAAAAAGAGTTAAGATAATTAAAATCTCAACTCTTGTACCCTCTATAATCTTATTACACAAACCTAAGGGTTATGACCAAATTGAGGATATCCAATCTACTATAGTATCAAAAATACTTTTATCCTCTTTTTCAACAACCTTGGCTTTATCCCCGCTAGATAAATCCACAAATTCCTTTTGACTGTTGTTTGCTTTAGTCATACCTAGTTTATCCTGTGCATATTCCTCAATAATAGAAGTTGTGTATTTAGCATCAACATTCATTTGCATTTGAGTATATTCACTTTGACTGTTTTCCAGTGTTTCCTGTGCTTCTGAAATTTTCTGATTTAGTTCAGTTAATTCAACCTGACTATAAATAATCATACCGACAACTGCTACAATAATTGCTGAAAACAGAAAACCAACAGTTAATTTAAAAGGATTGCGTTTGCGTCTTTTTGCTTGTTCAATTTTTTTCTTAGGTATTTTTACTACCTTATTTTTCTTATGTAACTCCTGATTTTCAAGATTGTCATCTTCAAAAACAGAAATGTCATAAGCATTATTACTGCTCAAAAATGCCATTTATTCACCTATATAACCAAATCTTCATTCTCTAAAACACCTTATAAGGTATTTTTTAATGTCTTTCTTCTCATAATCTTTACTTATTCGTAGTAATAAAAATCTCAATATATATTTATTGTAATTGTTTTGTTACACTATCTATAGATATTTGTAACTATAATTACACCACTGATATATTTTACTACATAAGCAGTGCTTTGTCTAGGGAAATACTACAAAACTGTCACTTTACCTAAATTTTTTCGCAAACCCTTAATTTTGCACTTCTACTTCTAGGATTTTTGTCTAATTCTTCCTGGGTAGCCTCTATAGGCTTACGGTTTACTAACTTTGCCTTTGGTACATTTCCACAAACACATACCGGAAAATCTTTTGGACAAGTACAACCTTTGCACCAAGAAGCCATCTTTTGCTTAACTATTCTATCCTCTAATGAATGGAAAGAAATAACTGCAAGCCTACCCTTTGGACTTAGCATTTCAAATGCTTCATCAAGACCGTTTTCAAGCTGAGTAAGTTCTCCATTTACTTCAATTCTAAGTGCTTGAAAAGTCTTTCTTGCAGGGTGGCCCTCTCTCCTAACCTTTTGAGGTACAGAATTCTTAATAATCTCAGCAAGTTGAAGAGTAGTTGTAATCCTTTCTTCTTCTCTTGCTTTAACTATCCCCTTGGCAATAGATGGAGCAAATTTATCTTCACCATAGCGATATATAATATCTCTAAGTTCTTCATAACTTAAGTCATTTACTAAATCTTCAGCAGAAGTACCACTTTGGCTCATTCTCATATCTAAAGGTGCATCCTTGTGAAAGCTGAAACCTCTTTCGTCAGTATCTAACTGATGAGAACTAACACCAATATCAAGAAGAACACCATCTACTTGATAAATACCCCTGTCATTTAATAGCTTTTTCATATCACCAAAACAACCATTTACAATAATTGAATTTGGCTCATTTTTAAATCTTTCGGAAATTGTTGTAATAGCATCCGGATCTCTGTCAATAGAAATCAATTTGCCACAATCAAGTTTCTTTAGAATTTCTGCTGAGTGACCGCCACCACCTGCTGTACCGTCAACATAAATTCCATTAGGTTTTATATTTAGTCCCTCAATGCACTCATTGAGAAGAACTGAAATGTGATTAAATTCCATAATTAAAACTTAATAAGCTGTAGAGCATCCTCAAGTTCTTGGCGTTGTTTAGCCATAAATGCATCGAACTTATCTTTGTTCCATACTTCAATACGACTATCCATACCAACAACTACAGCCTCACCTTGGATGGCGCTGTCCTCACGCAATTTTTGGGGAATTTGAATTCTACCCTGACCGTTTGGACTAACTAGTGTTGCTGCAGATAAAAGCAAATATTGAAGTGCCATAGCTTTGTTAGCAGGTAGCTCCCTTATCTGCTCTCTTAGACGATTAAACTCATCAACAGACATAATCTGTATATTTTCAGAAAAGCCATTGGTTACATAAAATTCTTCACCAAGTTCTTCTCTGAATTTCTGTGGCAGTACAATTCTGCCTTTTGCGTCAACTGAATGAACTGTTGTACCGGAAAACATATTAAACTGCCACCTCCATTTTTAAGTAAATATGACACATGAAAATCACTTATCGACACCAAGTGCCCTATTGTGACACCAAATGCCACTTCTATATGAACCATTATATACTACTTGTAATGATATTGCAAGGAATTTGTAACAATTTCTTTATATTTTCAAACTGTTCACATAATGAGTTTTGGATACAAAAAATAATTTTAGACAAAAAAATAACCACTACTTTCGTAGTGGTTAAAAATCTCTGTTATTTACTTAATCAGTCTTTCTTCTGAGCCTGAATATCCTGACGAGTCTTACGGATTTCGTTAGTTAAATCTGTTAGAGTTTCGTCAGCTCTCTTCATTAGGTCAGTAACATAACCGTTAGCTGCCTTCTTCATTTCAGAAGACTTTTTCTTTGCATCGCTGATAATATCAGCAGCCTGAGCCTGAGCCTGTTTTGTGATTTCATCTTCAGCAACTAGCTGTTTCTTCTTTTCTTCACCGGCACGGATAATTTCTTCTGCTTCCTTCTTAGCTTCAGCAAGAATCTGGCTTCTATCTGCTACAATGCTCTTAGCCTGTCTAACTTCACCAGGTAGTGCATCCTGAATGTCGTCAAGAATATCAAGAACTGCTTCTGTATCTACAACAGCCTTACCACCTGTTAAAGGTAGAACCTTTGCATCGTTCATCATATCTTCTAACTCATTGATTAGGTCTTCCACTCTCATCTTAATTAACTCCTTTTAATCTACTGTATATTTTGTCATACAAACAAGCCGGAACAAAATCACTAATGTCCCCACCGAAGGATGCTACCTGCTTAACCATACTAGAGCTTAAATACATATACTTTGCACTGGTAGTTAGGAAGATAGTTTCCAAATCGGGATTGAGTTTTTTGTTTGTTAAAGCCATTTGAAATTCATATTCAAAGTCAGATACAGCTCTTAACCCCTTAACAACTGTAACTGCTGATCTTTCCTTTGCATAACTTGCCAAAAGACCATCAAAAGATACAATCTCCAAATTGCTGATATGTGTTGTCGCTTCCTTTAACAAATCAATTCGTTCGTTAATAGAAAAACTTGGTTGTTTATTTGGATTAACCATAACGGCAACAATAACTTTGTTGAACATCTTAGATGCTCTTTCTATAATATCAATATGTCCAAGGGTTACCGGATCAAAGCTACCCGGACAAATTGCTATTTTATCCATTCTTTTTCCTCTTTCCAAGTTTAGTACGAACTACTCAATATTTTCTTTGTAACAAAAACTGCTTATCTTTATTTTACCATAGCGATATTCTCTGTCAAGGCTAAAATTAGAATATTTTTCAATTATTTTTTCATCAACAGGATGTTCGCACAGCACAACACCGGTTTCTTTCATATTTTCAAATACCAAAGGCAGTACTTCTTCAAGCAAACCTTGTCTATATGGTGGGTCAAGAAAAGCAATATCAAACTTCTCCTTATTCATCTTTAAGAAACTTACTGCTGAACCATTAACAACCTTTGATTTATCTTGAAATTTACATTTTTCAATATTTTCATTTACTACTTGCAAAGACTTTTTGCTACTGTCAACAAATACAGCTTTCTTTGCACCTCTTGAGATAGCTTCAATTCCCATTTGTCCACTACCGGCAAACAAATCAAGAAAAGTTCTACCTTCTATTCCAAATTGTAAAGCAGAAAAGATACCTTCCTTTACTCTGTCTGTGGTAGGTCTTACATCATTACCCTCCAGAGTTCTCAGTCTTGTACCTTTTGCTATTCCTGTAATAACTCTCATAATATCACCACCGTAATTCTAACATATATAAAAGAAAAACTCAATTACTATTATTTTCATTATGAAAATAATTATAAACGTTATCGGCAGAAACCTTATTCATTTTAGGTGCATTAAGTAATTCTTCATAATCAGCTTCGCTGATATTTTTAATAGTTCTAAAGTGTTTTAAAAGTGCTTTTGCTCTTTCAGTACCTACTCCCGGAATATCGGTTAATGAACTTTTAAAGGTATTCATACTTCTTCTTTGACGCTGATAACCAATAGCAAATCTATGGACTTCATCCTGCATTTTACTGATAAAGGTAAATAGTTTTCTCTTTCTGCTAATTGCAATTTCACCCTTATCTGAAACAATTGCCCTTGTTCGGTGACTGTCATCCTTAACCATACCAAAAGTAGGTATGTCAATGTTATGTTTTTTCAGTATAGGCAATACTGCATTTACTTGACCTTTACCACCATCAAGCAAGATTAAATCAGGCTTTTTGCCAAATCCAACAGGCTCCTCTGCTTTTTCATATTCATCAAGTCTTCTGTCAATAACTTCTGCCATACTTGCATAGTCATCCTGACCTTCAAAGCCTTTTATCTTGAACTTTTTATATGCCTTTTTATTTTTCTTGCCGTTTTCATAAACTATCATACCACAAACATTTTCACTACCGCTAAGGTTACTGTTGTCGTATGATTCAATATATTCAGGAATTTTATCAAGTCCTAAAACTTCTTTAAGTTCTTCCAGCACACCATATTCACCGGTAGTACTGCCTTTAGTTTGGGCAAGTCTTTCAATTGCATTTTTCTTGCACATATCTACAAGGTGCTTTTGGTCACCGATTTTAGGCACAACAATATGAACTGCTGAACCTTTCTTTTCACTAAGCCACTGAGTAAGCAGTTTACTGTCCTCAATCTCTCTGTCCAGTGTTAACTGTTTTGGAACATCATCTCGGATTGTATAGTAACGGGTGATAAACTCAGCCATTAATTCTTCTTCATTCTCACCGTTATCAACCATAAAATGTTCTCTGTCAAAAAGCCTGCCGTCTTTAAATCTAAACACTTCAAATGTACCTTTGTCACCATCGGTAATATAAGCAATTACATCTTGTTCATCAACCTTAATGTCAACTACCTTTTGCTTATCATTCATTTTCTTAACTGAAGCTATTCTGTCACGAATTTTTGCAGCTAATTCAAAGTCGAGATTTTCTGAAGCTTTGTTCATTTCTTCAGTCATTTTTGCAATAGACTCTGTTGTACCACCTTTTAAAAATTCTAACGCAGAGTCAATATGCTCGTTGTATTCTGCCAATGACATTTTTCCTCTACATGGTGCACAACATTGCTTTATATGATAATTTAAACAAGGTCTTGTTTTCCTAAAATCTTCAGGAAACTTCTTGTTGCAAGTAGGAAGCTGAAAAATCTTTATTGCCTCATCAATGGCATTCTTAACATAATAGGAACTTTTATAAGGTCCGATATATGTTGCCTTTGGGTCATCCTGTTGTAAAGCATAGGAGATTCTTCTCCACTTATCACTACTGACTTTAATATAGCTATAGCCCTTGTCATCCTTTAAAAGAATATTATACTTAGGTGTATTTTGCTTAATCAATGAACATTCAAGGATAAGAGCCTCAAACTCACTGTCGGTAATAATATAGTCAAAGTCATAAACATTACTGACCATTCTACGGACTTTTTCTTGATGGTTATTTTGGCTACCAAAATACTGACTGACTCTGTTCTTTAGAGCCTTTGCTTTACCGATATAAATGATATTGTGACTGCTGTCTCTCATTATATATACTCCGGGAAGTAGTGGTAAAGCCATTGCCTTTTTTCTTAATTCTTTAATATTCACAATATCACCTCACAATAAAAAAATAAGGGTGGTTAAAAACTAACCACCCATAATGAAAGTCAAAAATTACATATCAGTGAAACCTGATTCTACAAGAGCAACAATACCTTCTGTTGCATCCTTTTCGTCAGGACCATCTGCAATAATCTTAATTGTTGTACCACCAACAACACCTAGGGATAAAACACCAAGAAGACTCTTACCACTTACTCTTCTTTCATCCTTTTCTACCCATACAGTTGACTTATATTCGTTAGCCTTCTGAATAAAAAATGTTGCAGGTCTACCTCTTAGTCCTGCTTTGTTCTGAACTAAAACTTCCTTTACATACATGCCTAAATCCCTCTCTTGTCAGTGAATAAAAACCTAAAATTTATCAAATCTTGCTTATAAAATCGAAACATCATAAGCAAATTTTCACATTCAATAAGTGTATTATAACCCTAGAAAACAACTAAATCAACCTTATTTTTTAAATTTGTTTCACTACACATTTGAAAAGAAAATAAAAATCTGTTTCTTGTGCAATCCGACGAAAACAGCAACACATTTTTGTTATTACATCACAAGAATTTAATTTAGTTATAACCAATATTACAATACTACTTTAGTGAGTTTATATAATTTTCCAATAATTCCTTATCTTCTTTTGATAACTCTTTCTTTTCTAACAAGTCAGGTCGCTTATTATACGTGTTAATTAAGGAATGTTCCTTCTGCCATTTATCCACATTAGCATGATGACCACTGTATAGTACAGGTGGAACTTCTCTATCTCTCCACACCTGTGGCTTTGTATATTGTGGACATTCAAGAAGTCCATTATAGTGGCTTTCATCAGTAAAGCAAACTGTATCGGAAAGTACACCCTCTGTCATTCTGGAAAGTGCATCAATAAATACAAGTGCAGGTAATTCACCACCGGTTAATACATAGTCACCGATAGAAATTTCTTCATCTACATATTCATCAAGTACCCTTTGGTCAACACCTTCATAGTGACCACACAATACACAAACATTCTTATGACTTGAAATATCAATTAGCTTTTGCTGATTTAGAGTTTTGCCTTGTGGTGACATATACACAAAGTAAGGCTTTTCACCAACTTGTTCACAAATGTTCTCAAAGCATAGTGCAATAGGTTCTGCTTTCATAAGCATACCTTTACCACCACCATAAGGTGTATCATCAACTCTCTTGTGTTTATCAAAGGCAAAATCCCTAAGCTGATGAGTGTTGATTTCAAGTACGCCTTTCTTTTGAGCTCTGCCTAAAATACTTTCGTTTAAAACTGTTTCACACATTTCCGGAAACAATGTTATCAAATCAATCCTCATCAAATAGTCCTTTCATAGGCTCAATGAGAATATACTCCTCATAAACATTAATTTCCTTAACAATTTCATCAATCTTAGGCATTAAGTAAGTTTTGCCGTCACTTGCTTTAATTTCATAAACATCATTTGCACCGGTATAAAGTACATCTGTTACTTTACCATATACAGTACCGTCATTTATATCTCTAACTTCACAACCGATAATATCTTGTACAAAATACACATCTTCAGGAAGTGGGCAATCATCTCTGTTAATATATAGAACTTTACCGACAAGAGGAATTGCATCGTCAATATTATCAATACCTTTAATTTTCATTAGTGCAATATTTTTATGAGGTCTGCTTTTTACAGAAATACTTTTCTTACCGTCTTTATCAAGATAAAGTGTTGTAAAGCAACTAAAAAAGTCACCACCATCACACCACAATTCTACTCTACACTCACCCTTAATACCGTGAGTGCCTACAATTTTACCTACTTCAAGATATTCCTTAATCATAGTATCTCTCCTATTATTTTAAGTATTCTTATTATCTTTTTTTCAATTAACTTTATATCATATATAAATAATACCCATACTTTTAGGATATTTTAACACAAATCACAACTACATTCAATATTCACTTGAATTTATGTTATATTTTAGATATAATTTATAAGTAGAAAAAAGAAAAGGATTTTTTATTATGGACAATTCAAAAAAACTTCCTTCTAATAAAAGGGAAAAGGTAGTTGCCCCTAACCTAAAAAAGCAAAATCTTTTTGAAACTATATGCTCATATGGTATCACAATTCTTTGCTTTATTTTCTTTGGTTATGTGGCAATAATGTCGGTATTACAAACCAGTGAATTTGACAGTGCTAACTTTGGTGGAGAAGTTATACAGTTTAACTATGATGACCTGGTAATGAACTTCTTTTTACTTGGTGGATTCTTCTTGTTAGTCTTTGCACTAAGCAGATACGCCAATGTTTTCAAGAAAGTTTCAGATTTAGCATTAGTAGTTGGACTTTCGGTTTACACCATAACACTTGGATTTATATGGATATTTATGGCACAGAGTGTTCCTGCTGCTGACTCAGGCACAGTTACTCAAACTGCCATGGAAGTTGCAAAAGGTAACTATCAATCATTCCAAACAAGTAATGATACCTTCTATAATAATGTTAGTTACTACAAGATTTATCCATTCCAACTTGGTTTTGTGTTTATCAGTGAAATTGTTTACAGAATTTTCGGTACAACAACTTCAATGCCAATGCAGGTATTTAATGTACTGGCTTTAACTGCTCTTTACATTGCTATTGTAGCAATCAGTAAAAAATTATTTAAGAGTAAGTCAGTTACATTTATTACAGTGTTTATGTTAGCCGGTTGTATTCAGGGTATTTTATTCACAACATTTGTTTACGGTAATATTATCGGTATTGCATCAGCAATGTGGGCTTGTTACTTTGTAATCAGATTTATGCAAAGTGAAGAAAAACGCAACTACTTAAACCTACTACCTGCATCATTACTAATGGCACTTTCAGTTGTAGCAAAGTACAACAATATGATTTGGCTGGCAGCTATTTGTATTGCACTTCTAATTTATATTATTAAGAACAAAAAGTGGTTACACTTTGTTTCTATTGCATTTGTAGTTTTGATTTCTGTTGGTTCATTTAACCTAGTTATTATGAGTTACGAAAAGAGAAGTGGTGTTGACCTTGGTAAAGGTGTTGACCAAATTCTTTACTTAGATGCCGGTTTAAATGAATCTGCTATGGCTCCCGGTTGGTACAACGATATGGCTAAGTCACAGTTCTTAAATGCTAACTTAGATAATAAACAAGCTGACACATGGGCTAAGACAGATATTAAAGAAAGACTTAATAAATTTAAGCAAGACTCTCACTACAGAAACAATTTCTTTAGCAAGAAAATTCTTTCACAATGGAATGAACCATCATACGAAAGTTTATGGGTAAGCCAAGTTAAGGGTCATTACTTTGGTGAAATTAAGGAAAATACAACACTATACAGTATTTACAGTGGCAAGATAAATAAGTTCCTATATGACTACTTTGATTTCTTCCAGATGATTACATTTATTCTCTTTGCAATTGGTGTTGCAGGATTAATCAAAAAGAGATGTTCAGCTGAAACAATTATGATTTTAACAGGTCTTGCCGGTGGTTTTATTTACCACACATTATTTGAAGGTAAAAGCCAATATGTACTTACATACTTTATTGTAATGATTATGTTCTCATCATACGGTCTATATCTACTTGTTAAGCCAAAGAATTTTAACAATAACAGTGACAGTGAAAAAGAAACTCTCGGTGACAAATTCAAGAAAGTTATCTTTAAGATTGACAGCAAAACAAGACAATCTTAATAAACTAAATTAACAAAAGCAAAAACTGACTCAAGTAAAACTACTTGGGTCAGTTCTTTTTCTGCATAAAAATATCCCCCATATTGGGGGTTATTTTTGGAATATCAGTCGATTTCAACTGAAATTCTTTCGTTATTACGGATAGCTGCAGAACGAGCTACTGTACGGATAGCCTTAGCAATTCTGCCTTGCTTACCGATAATTCTACCCATATCACTTTCAGCAGCATGAATATGATATACAGTAACGCCTTCAGCATCCTTTTCGTCCTGAGTTACAAAAACCTTGTCAGGTTCTTCAACAAGACCTTTGGCAATGATTGTGAGTAATTCTGTCATTATAGAATACCCTCCTTCTTTAACAATGCCTTAACTGTATCTGTAGGCTGTGCACCCTTAGCAATCCAAGTCTTAACTGCATCAGCATCAACATTAACTGTTGAAGGTTTTGTTAGAGGATTGTATGTGCCGATTTCTTCGATGAAACGACCATCTCTAGGATATCTTGAGTCAGCAACTACGATTCTGTAGAAAGGAGACTTCTTAGCACCCATTCTTCTTAGTCTAATCTTTACCATTATATTTTCACCTCCATAATTAAGTATCTATATCACCAAAATTAATTGGATAATAACTATTTGTTAGAACGGAAAACCTCCACCCATTGGTGGCATTCCGTTTCCACCCATATTGCCTAGGTCACCAAGTTCATTTAAGTTTGGCATACCTTTCATCATGGCTCTGCGTTTGCCCTTCTTGCCTTTGCCGGTAAACTGTTTCATCATTTTCTGCATTTGTTCAAGTTGCTTTAGAAGTCTGTTAACTTCTTCAACCTTTCTACCTGAACCGGCAGCAATTCTTTTTTTTCTACTGGCATTAATAAGGCTTGGCTTTTCTCTTTCGGCCGGTGTCATTGAGTAAATAATAGCCTCACACCAGTCAATCTGTCTATCGTCAATATCAGCATTTTCAAGTTGTTTTCCAAGTCCCGGAATCTTACCTAAAATGCCCTTAATAGGACCCATCTTCTTAATCTGCTCAAACTGTTGTAGCAAATCGTTAAAGTCCATCTTGTTTTCCATCATTTTCTTGGCAACTGCTTCAGCTTTCTTTTCATCAAGCTTTGCCTCTACATCTTCAATAAGAGTAAGCACATCGCCCATACCAAGGATACGGCTTGCCATTCTGTCAGGATGGAAAACTTCTAAATCCTCAAGTTTTTCACCTGTACCACAGAACTTAATTGGTTTGCCTGTAACTTCCTTAACAGAAAGTGCAGCACCACCACGAGTATCACCGTCTAACTTAGTTAGGATAACACCTGTGATTTCAAGCAAGTCATTAAATGACTTTGCAACATTAACTGCGTCCTGACCTGTCATTGAGTCGATAACCAAAAGAATTTCATCAGGATTAACTTCCTTCTTAATATTCTTTAGTTCTTCCATAAGTTCTTCATCAATGTGAAGACGACCGGCAGTATCAAGGATAACTACATCATTACCGTAGTCTTTAGCGTGTTTAATAGCTTCTTTTGCAATTTTTACAGGGTTCTTCTTGCCCATTTCAAATACAGGAGCTCCTGCCTTTGCACCAACAACCTTTAACTGGTCAATAGCAGCAGGTCTGTAAATATCACAAGCTACAAGTAAAGGTCTTCTACCCTGTGACTTTAGCATTTTTGCAAGTTTAGCAGTATGAGTAGTTTTACCACTACCCTGAAGACCACACATCATAATTACTGTTGGTGGCTTAGATGCGAATTTAATCTTTTCTTCTTCTCCACCCATCAGTGCAGTTAGTTCTTCATTAACTATTTTAACAACCATCTGTGCAGGAGTTAGGCTTTCCATAACATCCTGACCGATAGCTCTCTCAGTAACTTTGTTAGTAAAGTTCTTAGCAACTTTAAAGTTTACATCAGCCTCTAGAAGTGCCAATCGCACTTCACGCATAGCTTCTTTAACATCACTTTCAGTAAGTTTACCTTTATTTTTTAACTTTTTAAAAGCATTACTTAGCTTATCAGAAAGACCTTCAAATGCCACAGGACTTACCTCCTATTCTTGATTTAGCAGTTCATTTACAACCAAGGTCATTTCATCAACCTTAGCAATAAGTGAACTTTTATCTTCTTTATCTAAAACACATTTTGTTTCTTCAAGGGACTTTTTCAGTTTAGAAAGTCCTTCTTGAGTTTCAACAAAACGCTTGTATAATCCTAATTTTTCTTCAAAAGTTTGGAGGTTACCTTCGGCTCTCTTAATTAAGTCCCTTACTCCTTGACGAGTAATTCCCATATCATCAGCAATCTCCGAAAGTGAGAGGTCATCATTATAGTACATCTCAGTTGCATATCTAACTTTATCGGTCAAAAGTTCACCGTAAAAGTCAAGCAAAAGAGAATTCTCTATGTTCTTTTCCATTTGACTCACCTTTCAACTGTAAAGTTTTTTTCTTTACAGCATAGTTATTATATAATAAAGCCATAATAAAGTCAATAGTTTTCTTACTTTAATTAAATTTTATTAAAATTGCCTTTGTTATATTATTTATATAAAGTTTACATCTTGTTTATATTCACTTAATTTTCACCTATATATAAATAAGTAAACATATTATATAGCAAAATAAAACAACAGAAAAACTACAAAATATATTTTTGTTAGTGAAAATCACAAAATTAAAATTTCTGAAAAATTTTTGGTGATATGTACTAAAAAATGTGTTATAATTTATTAGTATCAAACAAATGGGGGATTATTTTGGAACAAATAATCAGCATCGACAGAATGGAACATGCAGTTGCTCTTTTCGGTAGCTTTGATGAGAACATCAAAATGATTGAAAATGAGTACAATGTTCATGTAATTGGTCGAGACAGTGAATTAAAAATTTCAGGTGAAGCAGAAAGTGTAAGCAAAGCAGTAAAAGTTATTGATAGCTTACTTTCCTTTATCAACAAGGGTGAAGCCCTTAGTGAACAAAACATTAGATACTGTATGAGCCTTGTAAACGAAGGCAGTGAGGAAAAGATTCAAGAACTTTCCACTGACTGTGTATGTATTACAAGCAAAGGTAAGCCTGTTAAGCCTAAGACCTTAGGGCAGAAAAGATACTGTCAAAGTATCGCAAAGAACACTATTACAATCGGTGTTGGTCCTGCCGGTACAGGTAAAACTTATCTTGCAGTTGCAATGGCAGTTACTGCCTTTAGGGCAAAGCAAGTTAACAGAATTATCCTAACAAGACCTGCTGTAGAAGCCGGTGAAAAGTTGGGATTCTTACCCGGTGACTTACAGAGTAAGGTTGACCCATATTTAAGGCCACTATACGATGCACTATTTGATATGTTGGGTGCAGAAACCTACAACAAATATGTTGAAAGAGGTAACATTGAAGTTGCACCTTTAGCTTATATGAGAGGTAGAACTCTTGACGATAGCTTTATTATCCTTGATGAAGCGCAGAATACTTCTAGGGAACAGATGAAAATGTTCCTTACTCGACTTGGTTTTAACTCAAAAATGGTTATTACCGGTGACATAACACAGATTGACCTACCCGGTGGAGTAAAGAGTGGTTTAAAAGATTGTATTCGTGTACTAAAGGATATTAAGGATATACAACATATTTCATTTAGCGAGAAGGATGTTGTAAGACATCACCTTGTACAAGATATTATTAAAGCATATGCTAAGACTGAGGAGAGAAGGAAAAATGACAGAAAATAAAATCAGAGTAATCATCACCAACAAGCAGAAGACTGTAAAAATTCCTACTGGCCTAAGAATGTTAGTAAGAAGAACTTGTAACGCAGTTTTGAGAATGGAAAACTTCCAAGGTCCTGCTGAAGTTAGTGTAACTTTCGTTGACAATGCAGGTATCAAGGAACTTAATGCACAGTACAGAAACAAAGATATTGAAACAGATGTACTATCTTTCCCTATGGGTGAAAACGGTGTATGGGACAAGAACCCTGAAACCGGTGCATATATCTTAGGTGATGTTGTAATTTCTATGGAAAAGGCTCTTAGCCAAGCTGAAACATACGGTCACTCACTTCAGAGAGAAGTTGGTTACTTAACTGCTCACAGTGTACTTCATCTTCTCGGTTATGACCATATGGAACCACTTGAAAGAGTACATATGAGAGAAAAAGAAGAATTAGTTATGGAACAGCTTGGTCTTCCTGCAAGTATCAGCTACATTCCTGATAACGAATAATTTTATCCATCATAGAATATTTCACGCCACACAGATAAGACTACTGTCAATCTTGTGGCGTGTTTTTGTGTAAGGATTATTATTGCATAAAACCTCTGTTTCAATTATAATAGATACAGAAAATTAAGGAGTACAAATATGAACTTTAACGATAAATCAGCCTTTATTGCAATTATTGGCAGACCTAATGTAGGCAAAAGCTCAATTCTAAATAAATTACTTGGTCAGAAAGTGGCTATTGTTTCTTCAAAGCCACAAACAACAAGAACAAGAATTATGGGTGTATTAACAGAAGGAAAGGACCAATTAGTTTTCCTAGATACACCGGGTATGCACAAACCTAAAAATTCTCTTGGTGACTATATGGTTCGTTCAATTAACGAGTCAGTTGCAGGTGTAGATGCTTGTTTACTTGTAACAGAAGCAGGTCAGGAAATAAGAGAAAATGAAAGAATGTTAATTGAAAAGATTAAGAAACTTGATTTACCTTGTGTATTGGCAATTAATAAAACCGACACTATAAACGACAAGGAAGTTATCCTTGAACAAATCATTAAGTATTCAAAGGAAATGGACTTTGATGCTATTGTTCCTGTATCAGCAGAAACAGGTTCAAAACTTGATGAACTAAAGGAAGAATTAAAGAAATTTACTTCAGAAGGTGGTCATTTCTTCCCTGATGACACACTAACAGACCAACCTGAAAAGGTACTTGCTGCTGAAATGATTAGAGAAAAAATTCTAAGACTGACAGAAAAAGAAATTCCTCATGGCACAGCAGTAGTTATCGAAAGAATGAAAATGCGTGACGACAAAAATCTTATGGACATTGACGCAACAATTTATTGCGAAAGAGATACTCACAAAGGTATCTTAATCGGCAAAAAAGGTGCAATGCTTAAAAAGATTTCCACATATGCAAGACAAGATATGGAAAACTTCTTTGGTTGCAAAGTAAACCTAAAAACATGGATTAAGGTAAAAGAGGACTGGAGAAACAAAGAAAATCTAATGCGTAGCTTTGGATTTGATAGTAATGATTTTCAGTAATCCCATAATTTTCTGACAATATATTTATCCCTCGGTAAAATACTATTAGGGGTGATAAATATGAATGAAACAGATGCTTGGAATTACTTTTTACAAAGTGGTGCAGTAAACGATTACCTAACCTACCTATCTATACAACAAGCTAAAAATGCAGGTAAGGAGCTAGAAAACAACAATGAAAACTCTGACAGAAGGGCTAATACTGAGAGAACAGAATATCGGTGAAAGAGATAAGCTAGTAACTGCCCTTACTGTAGATAAAGGCATAATCAAAGGCTTTGCTAAAGGTGCAAAAAATATAAAAAGTCAAAATTGTGCCGGTACTCAGCTATTTACCTATTCTCGACTTTGCTTAATAGAAAGCAAAGGTCGAGATACATATGTTATTAGTGAAGCAAAGTCAAAGGAACAATTCTTTGGACTTAGGAAAGATATAGCAAATATGTGCTTAGCACAATACTTTTCTGAGTTACTGACGAATATACTTGTTGATGGTGAGAAAAACAAGGAGGTTCTATCCTTAACACTTAATTCCCTATATTTATTGTCAGAAAACAAAAAGCCCCCTACCCTAATCAAAAGTTGTTTTGAAATGAGGTTACTTTCTATTTGTGGATATATGCCTGACCTTACTATGTGCAGTATTTGTGGTGAATATGACAGAGAAACTTTTTTCTTTTTACCTCAAACAGGTTCACTGATTTGTTCCCACTGTGCAAGTAGCGACAGTTTACCTTTTTCCATTACAATGGACAGAGGTATTACTAAGGCACTTAGACACACTATTTATGCTGATGATAAAAAGCTATTTTCCTTTTCACTTAACGAAAACGGACTTGACACCTTAAACAGAGCAACAGAAGAATATGTAATCCGTCAAACGGAACGACATTACAAAACACTAGATTTTTATAAGGCAATGAGATAATATGAATAAACATTTTAAAGCACTTGAATTTGATAAAATATTAGAAATGCTTGGCAAAGAATGTTCATTTGCCGATGCAAGAGAACAGGCACTTACACTAAAGCCTGTTTTTACAAAAGAAGAAACAGAAAAATTACTAAAAGAAACTGATGATGCCTATGTGCTTATCGGTAAATTTGGTACACCTAGCTTTGGTTCACCTACTAACTGTGCAAATCAGTTAAGAAGAGCACAAGCCGGTTCAGGACTAACTACCCTTGAGTTACTTCGTATTGGGGAAAATTTACGAGTAATTCGTTCACTAAGGCAATGGCGTAACGCAAGTGATGACAGAGCAAGTTCACTTGATAAATACTTTAACAACCTAATGCCAAACAAGTTTCTTGAAGAAAAAATCAATGATGCAATTATTGCAGAGGATGAAATTTCTGACAAGGCATCCCCTACTCTATCTGATATTCGTAGGAAAATCCGTACTGCATCATCAAAGGCAAGAGAAGTTCTTGACAAAATAGTTAGAAGTTCCAACTACTCAAAGTTCCTACAGGACAAGGTTATTACTCAGCGTGACGGTAGATTTGTTGTACCTGTAAGAGCAGAATGTAGAGGTAGTATTCCCGGACTTGTACATGATACATCAGGCAGTGGTCAGACAGTATTTATTGAACCTATGGGTGTTGTTCAGGCTAACAACGATATTCGTATGTTACGAAACAAAGAAAAAGAAGAAATTGACAGAATTCTCCTTGAACTTTCATCAATGGCAGGTAACTGTGCAGACAGTATTATTGGTAGTTATCAAAACCTAATTGACCTAAATGTTATCTTTGCAAAAGGTAACTTAGCTTACACTATGAAAGCAGTTACCCCTATTGTAAATGACAAGGGTTACATAAACCTAAAGAAAGCTAGACACCCACTAATCGACAAAGAAAAGGTTGTACCGGTTGATATTACTTTAGGCAAAGACTACACACTATTAGTTATTACAGGTCCTAATACAGGTGGTAAAACTGTATCACTAAAGACTACCGGACTACTAACCCTAATGGCAATGTCGGGTCTTATGATTCCTTGTGGTGATGAAAGTGAAATCTCTGTATTCAAAAAAATTCTTGTCGATATTGGTGATGAACAAAGCATTGAACAGAACCTTTCAACTTTTTCTGCTCATATGACAAACACCATTGATATTCTAAAACAAGCATCAAGATTTTCACTTGTACTGATTGACGAACTTGGTGCAGGTACTGACCCGGTTGAAGGTGCAGCACTTGCAGTTGCAATTTTACAGAAATTAAAAGAAAAAGGTGCAAAAATTCAATGCACAACTCACTATGCAGAGTTAAAGGAATTTGCTATTACTACCGAAGGTGTAGAAAACGGTTGTTGTGAGTTTGATGTACAAACATTAAGACCTACATACAAACTTTTAATCGGTATTCCCGGTAAAAGTAATGCCTTTGCAATCAGCAAAAGGCTAGGTCTTTCCGATGATATTATTGAAAATGCACAACACCTTGTAAGTAGCGAAAGCAGAAGATTTGAAGATACTATTGAACAGCTTGAAAAACGCAGACAAACACTTGAAAAGCGACTAAAAGAAGCTAACGACACAAAGGCACTTGCAGGTCGTCAAAGAGAAAAAGCAAACAGTATTATTGAAAAAGCTAAACGAGAAGCCGAAAGAGAAATTGAAAAGGCTCATCAAGAGGCTGAAAGAATCAGCAGTCGTACAAAGGCACAAGCACAAAGTATTCTTGACAGACTGGAAAACCTTGAGAAAAAGCAAAAAATGTCTGCTGAAGAAAAAGCAAAACTTCGTAAAAGCATTGACAAAATGGAGAATACTGCTGACCCAATCAAGGAAAAGAAAAATGAAAAATACACACCACCAAGACCATTTAAGGTTGGTGACTCTGTGCTTATCTTTGATATTGACAAAGATGCAGAAATTCTAAGTATTAATGAAAAAGACGGTACTGCTTATGTTCAGGCCGGTATTATCAAAACCAAGGTTAAATTATCTAACCTACGACTAAACAAAGAAAAGCCAAAGGTAACTGTACAGACTTCCAGAAAGAGAAATATGCCTAGCAAAATGGATATGAACCCAACAACAGAGGTTGATGTTCGTGGTGAAACTGCTATGGAGGCAATTATGGATGTTGATGCTGCTATTGATAATGCAGTGCTAATGAACATTAATCAACTGACAATTATCCATGGCAAAGGCACAGGTGTACTTCGTGCAGAAATACAGAAATACTTGCGTACCCATAAAAATATCAAGTCCTTTAGACTTGGTAACTTTGGTGAGGGTGATGCCGGTGTTACAATCTGTGAAATTAAGTAATCCATAAATTTAATACTACAAAAGCTAATAGGCAGTTAGTTCAAAACTAACTGCCTAAATTTTTTGTCTTATTTTTTTAGTAGTATATCTAAGTCATGTTTATCTTGTTCATAATAATCAAAATCATCTTTTGTACAATCAACAACCTTGCGAATATTATAGCTTTGTAACACTTCATCTAGCTTTACCAGTTCACCATAGCTATCGTTATCATACTTTTCATTAGCCGTAGTTTGGGTGTTACCACCTATCTTATATTCTTCACCGTTTTTTATTTCAATAGTAATCATAGCATTTCCATGGTCATCATCACTAACATAATACTTCTCAGCATCACTATAATTTACAGTATTACCTTTCCAATCAGTTATGCCATATTCAATGATTTTGTCATTTCTATAAACCACTTCACCTCTAAACATAAAAAGACTCAAAGCACAGTTTGCAACTAGGAATATAGCTATTGCAACAATAACAAAAGCAATAGCTTGTTTATCTGTCCAACCTGACTCATCATCATCTAATTCTTTAAGAATTTTTTCTGTTTCTAACTGTTCTTGTGCAGTATTAATATCCTTTTTCTCTGTATATGCCTCTATAACCCACTTAATTAAATATAGCAACACAAAAATAATCAGTGCTATCTCAACAAAAAATATAACAAAACCTATATCCAATATTTTGCCTAAAGTAACACATATTACACCATTTTCATCACTATCAACCGGCATTATATTTTCCAGTAATTTAATAATCCTACTTGCCAAAAAAAATCCACCTACTGCTGATATTGTGGCAAAAATAATTTTTATAGGGCTTGAATTTTTGATAGCTCTTATCTGTCTAAATAACATAACTCACCTTTACTAAAATGCACCCTAAAAATAGGGTGCATTGATTAAATTAATTCTGTTTTCTAACAATTTTGTATTCATCATATGGGTCATAGAATGAGCAATCGTCAAAGCTACCTTGCATAAACTTAACTGCTTCATCCTCATCTAAGTTTACATCACAAGTGTAGTAGTCAAACTCATCATCATACACATAATGACTACAGTAATCACAATTTGAACTTGCCATAATAACACGACCTTTTTTAATATTACTTTTCCTTAAAAGCACAAACCTTTAGACACATATAACATCTCACACATTTATCATCATCAATTGTAGGATACAAAAAACCTTCCTTATCTTCTACCATTGAAATTGCTTGCTTAGGACAAATAGCATAACAAGCTGTACAACCACAACATTCATCTTTTTTTTTATATAAAATTGGCACTTTCTTTTCCATTATTTTTCCACCAACTTTCGTTTAACATTTTTTAAAAACAATTTTAAATCCTTAATTTTACTTTCCCCACCATATTTTTTTGCTATGAAACCAAAATCTTTATTTTCAAAGTCATTCCAAAAAATACTTCTCTCTGGTGGTTCTGGAAAAGGCTTTTGTAAAGGTGGCTGCATACTATCTTCTAATTTTGTCTTTTTATATTTTATAGTATTACTTATAGAATCAAACATTTTTTGACCATTATCGTTATTAACCAACACAAGTGATACACCCTTATTATCGTCAAATTCCGGTGCTGCTTTTTCAACTCCCCAATAATCGGCAATTGTAATATCTCCGGGATGCATTATAGATTTGTAGGGACATCTAAAACAACATGGTCTTAAAATATTATGTTGATAAAATAAATTTGTAAATACTCGGCTGTCAATTTTCTTCCCATTAATAAACTCTAAAGTTTCAGTATGAGCTCTCCATCCATATTTCTTTTTGTTACGAAAATCTACTTTTTTAACTTTGGATTTTTTCTTTTTCTCTTGCCATTCAATATATTCATCCCATACTTTAGGACTTGGAACTCCGTGACATACAATATCAACACAAAATAGGTTTTCGTATTCCTTAGAAAGGTATTTTCTTAAACCTGCAACTTGACAAGATGTACCTGAAAAAAGAACTTTCTTTTCTTCAACTAAATCCTTTTTTACATTTTTGAAAGTATTGCCCAGATCACTTTGTATGTATTTTGACCCTCTCATTGCATCTCTTTCTTTTGCAGTTGTTGCCCTGGTATGAATTGCATCAAAATTCTCATTTAGAACACATCCGTATATTACACCGTTTTCATTTAAGACATAATCGGATATAGCAGTAAATATCCCACCGGATCTTGATTCCTGTCTGACATTAATATTTTTATGATGTACGGCATAAACATTAGGTTTTTTAAAATATTCCATATTTACCTCACTTATATTTTAACATTATATCCTACAACAATTACTCAATTATGACAAAAATATTTATCTAAAATTATTAATTTTTCATAATAAAAGCTATTTTACTTTTTATGAAATCTGAATTTTATGTGTTGGATTATATTTTTTATGTCCTTATCTTTTGTAGCAATCAGAATAATTAGTGTAATCACAACATATATAAATGCACCACCACAAACCTGAACTACAAGTGTCACTATACTTTCACCCATACATCTGCCAATGAAAATGGCACTTGCTGCCATAATAATACCGGCTATGCAAAAACCAATACTTGGTTTCAAATACTTTACAACATTAAATTCTTTTCTTACTAAAAAAGCTTGAATAAAGAATACAAAGAATTCTGCCAATAATGTGCCTATCAATGCACCCTTTGCTCCTATTGCAGGTATTAAGGCTAAATTAAAACATAGGTTTATAACTGCACCGGCTATTGTAGAAATCACATATGGTTTGTCCTTTTTGTTTGGAATTAGGTATTGAGTTCTTATAATATTAGCCCATGTCATAAAAATTAAAGTTACACTAAGTCCGGCAATAAGTGGTGCTGAATCTGTAAACTCCTCACCAAAATATACAGGTGCTAAAATGCTACTTACACCTATAAGGCCAAATGTCATGCCCATAGCAATAAGAGAAAAATATTTAAAAGACTGTTTCATATAGTTTGAAATTTTTCCATCTGCTTTATCAGCAACTAATGAAGAAATTCTTGGCATCATAACTGTACCAAAAGCAGTAATAATACCTACCGGTATGTTAATAATTTTCTCTGCATTTTCATACAAACCAACTTGTGTGATTGATGATAATGAACCAAGCATAATCTTGTCCATTACTTTATATATGCTATAAGCAATAACAGGAATAAACAAAATAAGCATAGGTTTAATATGCTTTTTCATTTTAGAAAATTGTGGTTTTACAAAATTTATAAATTTTCTGACATTTAGCCACAAATAAACCTGACTAAATACCATACCTAAGGACATAATAAGAACATATAGCCATAGGTCACTAGATTTTTTAACAAATAAGAAAATACAAATAACAGTACAAAGTTTGATAATTGTATTTCTTGTTACTGTCATCTTGAATTTTTCTAATCCAAAAAATAGCCAATTAATATCAAGTACATAAGATATAACAAATAAAATTGAAATAACCGCTATGGTTTTATCAAATGAACAGAAAAACACAATATAAACTATGAAGGCAACTAATGCTATTAATGTTGTAGTAAATTGGATAGCATAGATATTCCAAAATGTACTGCTTAATCTGTCTTTATCCCCTTTTGCCAGAGCAACACTTCTATTACCATGATTAGAAACACCAAGCATACCACATAGACCAAAGTAATATGCAATAGAATAAGCATAAGAATATGTACCTATTCCTTGAACACCTAACACTCTTGAAATATAAGGTGCAGTAATCAAGGGAAGTATTATTAGTAAAACCTGATACAGCAAATTATATACTATATTTTTTTTTAAACTTGTCATAATAAATTTACGGGAAACCCCGACTCTCCTTTCGTTAAATTGTGTCACATTCTGCTCTATTCATCTCTGTCACATAATCAAAAAGTCTATATACTATTTTTTCATCTTTTGACATACTGAATTTTCTAGCAAATAAAAAGCCACAATTTATCAATTCATCAAAATCTTCTTCAATGAAAGTATATGGATTTCCCCTTTTCCAATCAATATAACGAGTACCCGTTAAACCATCAATTTCATATGTCTGTTCAAATCTATTATTTTTGAAATCCGAGTTATGTAATAATGTTTGAATAAATACTTCATCTGAACTTCTAGTGTTTTTAAAATATTCGCAAATCCACTTTTTCTTGCTAACAATGTATGATGCAAACTGATGAGTAATACTAAACCAAGTTGCGCCTTTCTGCAATTCATAGTTGCAACCCTTTAATCTATCAACTTTGAATAATAATTGAACTGCCTCAATCACCCTTTCAGCATATTCAAACATTAAATTTACACTACGATGTGAAGATAAACGCAAATACTTCTGTAATGGATGATATAACTTTATCCATGATTTATTCTGTTCTGGGAATTTTGGTCCCCAATATCTTACAAACTCCTTACCATGCAATTTGTCAAAATAAGAATGTATTTTACCCTGACTACATAAAGGGAGGTCAGCACCAGAAATCAGATGATAATAATCATATTCATTATCAATTGCTTTTTCTAACAAGAACACTTCACACTGGGTTTGTGAAAAATGCCCCCAATATATTGGATATTCTTGATATAAATAAACCTTTGAATACTTTATATCATTTTTTAATTCCTCTAATTTTATTTCAGGACTTTTCTTATCAATATGAACATAAATATCATTATTTGGATAATCCAACATTTTTATTAACATTTTTAATTGTTCATATTCCCCATAAGCCATGATTAAATACGCATGTTTAGACAACGATTACAACACCTTCATTTATTATTCACTAAAAGCTTTCTTTATAAAATCTATTGAATTTTTTTGCAAAGAAACTAGTTTTTCTTTTACTTTTGTATAATCAATTTTTTGATCTAAATCCAATCCAGAAGATATTTCATCAAGAGAAACCATTCTATCAGTTAGTCCTAACTGATTTAAAATTGAGGCAGCTCTATCATCTCCATTAGGATTAGTCAACTTACCAAGCATCCAAAACTTCTTTTCAAAAATTGTTGAAAATGCAACACCATGAAAAGAGCGCGTTAATACCATTGAGGCGTTATTCATTAAGTTAAGGAATGCTGCCGGTCCAAATTTTGGTGAAAGTTTTACACCATAAGCAAAAACGCCCTTTAAAACCCATCTCTTTATATCCATTGTAATAACTGGCATTCCTAATTTTTTTGAAATACTCTTTACAATTTCATTTTGTTCCTTAGAATAATGAAACGCATAATAAAAAATATAATCACCATTAATAACTCTGTCTTTTAATTCATATTTCAACCATTCATCTTTGCTAAGTAAAAGTGTAGGATCTAAAATCATTGGTACTTCTCTGTTTAGCATTTGTTCAAGCCATTTTTTACCATTTGCTTCTCTTATTGATATATATTTAATATCATTCATAAGGTCAACATATTTTTCAGGGTCATCTGCAACATCAGCCAAATTAGCGCCACCAAGACTTGGTGCATATGCAATCTTTACACCTTCATGTGCAAAATTAAGAAAGTAAGCATCATCAGCATCCGGACATTTTACATTCCAAACTTGGTCACTACCACAAACAAAATAATCATATTTTCCGTTTAATTCTTCTAATTCACTATTTTGGTGATATTTCTCATTTGTTAAATTGAAATATTCTGTAAACTTCCTATAATCTTCTTTCTGTTTTTTCAGCTTACCATAAACCGGTGTAAACATAATATTTTTCACAATTTTCTTTATAGAAGTTGGTTTTTCGTAAATACTATATAACTCTTGTTGACCTTCATTAGAAAAATCAATTATTGATACTTCCGTGTTTGTATATTCCTCTAACTTGTTTTGTAATGCTAAAGCTTGAAGCATCGAACCACAATTGTCTGAATTATGAAATGTAATGATTGCTGTTTTTTTCATAATTATTTTTCCTTTCTCTTAATTGAATTTCGAAGATATGTCAATGCTTCTTGTCTTTTTTTATCTATTTGATTATTAACCCGATAATAATCAATATTATTATTAATCATGCTATAATCATTGACTGAACAAATTTGTGAACCTAAATTCACAAGATTTAGCAAGTTCATTTGTCTTGATGCTCTTGACATTGTCTTACCACCAGTACAAACTACAAATTGCTTATTAAAAATAATTGAGAATGCTGTTCCATGAAATGAATCTGTTATCACATACTTTGCATTGTGAATCCATGTCAAAAATTCTTCAGGACTTTCAGTTTGAATTTTCTTAAAGTCACCACGCATACTCATAGGTACTTGCAAACCAACAATCTTTATCCGTTTTTCTTGTGACAACTTTTTTGCTACTTCGTAACATTCTGATTTATTTATACTGTAAACCAAAATATACTCTTCATCAAATAGTGGATTGGTTAGGTATTGTTCCCATTTTGACTTATCAAATAGAAAAACAGGATCAATACAAACAACACTGTCCTTAGTTTTATTACTCAAATCTTCAATAATTTGTTTACCTTTTTCTTCTCTAACAGATATGCAATCCATATTTTTCAGAAATTTACAATACTTATCTTTATACATATCCGGAATTTTGTCAACACCAAAACTTGCCGCATAAGATATACACTGCTTTTCTCCATTCACAAAATCCAGAAAATAATTTTTATCAAAACCTGTTATTTCATAATTCCAAACTTGGTCACTACCGGTAACAAACACATCATAATTATCTTTTACTATGCAAATATTTTCCGGTGTTAATAGTTCTTTATCTTTATCAAGATATTTTCTTGCAAATTTATCAAATTTTTTGTTTTTATTGATTCTCATTTTTATTTGCATAAGAAAAATCAAAATATCTTTAACACTAAAAGACTTTATGTAAAAAGGTGATGCACCTTTTTCCACTTCTTTACACTTATAGTTTAAAATATCACACTCATTTCCTAAACTTTGTATAGTTTCTTTCAATGCAAGACTTTGAAGCACTGCACCATAATTTATTGCTCTACTAAATGTTATAATACTAACTTTCATACATTAACTCTCTTTCAACACTAACATATAAATCATTATTATCTGTAAGTAATGGCAGATATTTCACCTTGGTTCACCCTAGCCACTTTTTGGCCAGAACTCTTTGAATACACCTTGTGATATATAGTGATTGCAACTGAAAACATATAAGGAACAAACATTTGTCTATCATAAAGGGGATTTCCTGAAAATCCATACATTAAGAAAAAGATTTGGAAACATAATGAAAAGACTAATTCTGTTGCTAATAATTTATTTGTATTTTTTCTTATAAGTTTTATAGATACAAACAGTGTGTAAATCATAGGTACAATAAAAATCAAAAAACCTATTATACCGGTATCAGCTAATAATTGAAGATATATATTATGTGCATTCATATTAGATACTCCAACAGTATCTACTGTTATATTAAGGCTATTAGCAAAATACCCCCAACCATGACCAAATAATGGACTAGATTCAAAGGATTTCCAAGCATATTGCCACAAGTATTGTCTATTTGATAACATATTATCATTTCCGTTAAAACGGTCTAATACTGCAAACATAAAAGGAAACAGTAAATAAGCTATATAAATAGCAACCAAAAGAATTATCCCTATAATAAAATATTTCGTAATCTTCTTAGTGAATGAATCCTTATCTCTTATAACAATTGCAATCATCATGGATATAATAAGCGCGATAAGTGGGCCTCTTTTTTCAGTAAATAACATCGCCACAATTCCTAACAAACTCAATACAATTGAAACTTTTTTCTTTGTAATAATCGCAAAAGAAAACCATGCTATTGTACCTAATGCGATATACATACTATTATGAGAATAGTGACTTGTAAAACCAGCGGAACCTAAAGTACCTTGATAAATGGAACTACGAAATAAAAGAGCTAACTTACTCAAACCAAAATCCAAATTAAAACTAAAAATAATTGTGGAAAAAATGTATATACAACTTAATATACCAATAAGCAATATTAAATTCTTAAAGCTATATCCTTTGTATTGAATGGATGCCAAAAAGAAAAATAAAATTGATATAAATAAAAAAGCATATCCAAATTGTTTATTTGCAATAGATACACTATTTACTACCACCGGAAGAATAGTAACTAACCACATAAAAACAAGTTTTTCTTTGATTACAAACATATTAATTTTTCTAACCATTAAAAAAATTGCTATGGCAACTAACACAAACTCACTAATCATCAGTACAGAACCGGCCGAATTCAACGGATATATTAACATTGGAACTAATATAATAATTCCAAGTAAAGATATTAAATTTCCCGTACTAATTGAAGTATCGATTTTCATACTTCCCTCCAAAACAATAATAATCAAAATAAATCATTATTCATCAAAATTACTTCCACATATAAGACTGTTTTTTAAATTTCTTAACTAAACCAATCATTTTCATAAAAGAAATAATTAAGAAAGAATTTTTAGTTTTAAGAACATTGAAAAACACTTTAAATTTTAGTCCCAAATTCATATTTTGGTCTTGTAATTCTAGGAATAAGTTGTTATTTAAGATAGTATGTATTGTATTTTTCTTATTTTTCGATTCCAAAATGGAAGTGTAAAATGTTCTCAAATACTCAAGATAAAGACCTTTTAAAGGTAAATTTTTCTGTATATACAGATTTCTTATTTTTTCTAGCTGACTTAATCTTAGGTTAGCATTTTCTTTAAATGATGCTTGTAAGCCACTTGGTGATAATCTGTAATTGTAATCATCTTTATCTATAATTGCAATTTTCCCATCAATACACTTTAAATAATCAATAATGAACAATAAATCTTCACCCATACTAATGGTTGCGTCCATTTTTATTGAATTATTCACAATAATATTTCGTCTAAATAATTTATTCCACAATACATTAAATGCTTTACATTCCTGTAAACATTCTATTGCAATATTTATTTCACTATTATTATAGACCCTACTTTTTAATTTTTGACTAAACAAATACTTTCCTTGGGTATTTATTGTTTTGTAACCTTCAGCAACTAAGTCAATATCTTCAGAAATATTAGCTATTAGATTTTCTATAAAGCATTTATCAACCAAATCATCTGCATCCACAAATGCTACATATTTGCCCTTACAACTGTAAATACCTTTATTTCTAGCGTTGCTTACTCCATCATTATCAACAGAGATAAGTCTCACTCTACTATCTATTTTCTCTATTTCCTTACATATTCTCTCTGTTTTATCAGTAGAACCGTCATTTACAATAATTATTTCAATATTTCTATACGATTGCCTTAGTAATGAGGTCAATGTATCCTTTATTGAATTCTCAGCATTGTACGCCGGTATTATAATAGAAACTAAATCCATAACTTCCTCTTTTTAATATTTATTTTTATTCAAGTTAATAAATATCAATTACTCTCTCTATTTCGTACAAGTTTGTCTCTTTTATCTACAATTATACTACATGCCGGAATACTCTTAGATACAAGCGTACCTGCACCAATTACAGAACCTTTGCCAATTGTTACTCCGTCAAGTATTACCACATTACTACCAATCCAGCAATCGTCTTCCACTATTATACCCTTTTGTGAAACGCCCTGACTCTTAATTGTACTGTTTGTGCTAGAAAAATTATGATTTTCAGCAAACAAACTGCATTTAGGTCCAAACATAACATTATTACCTATTGTGATTCGTCCAGAGCATCCGATATATCCATGTGGACCGATAGAAGAATTATTGCCCATTGTTAATCCCACGCCTAAATCTTTACCATAATAAGATGAAGGCCTAATCATAACTTCTCGTCCAATTGTAACATTGTCACCAAAGTTCAGCCCCTCAGAACATAATCCATGTATTTCTGAATAATCTTCAAATTTTACATTTTTACCACAAGTAATGTGTCTACCATGTTTAACCTGTACTTTTTTACCTACAAGGAATAATCCGGATGTTTTTTTTAAAAAAATTCTTTTCCATATACCCCTTATAAATTTAATACCTGTATTTTTTAAAATAATAAATTTATCATATTTAGATATTTTTCTATCCATATTACTTCCTCACACTATTGTAAATATCCATTAACTGATTATAGTTATCCTCTGGTAAGTATTTATTTTCATAGTCGGCACGGGCATTTTTTCCAACTAATTTACATTTTTCAGGGTCATTCCACAATTTTTCTATGACTTTTACAAATCCATCAACATCACCAAGTGAAACTTTATAACCGTTTACACCATTTTCTATTGCCTCTTCTGAAAACCCTAAGTCAGTAGCAACAAGTCCTTTTCCAAGACTTTCTGTTTCAATTTCTACCATAGAACAACCTTCATACCAAATGGATGGAAATACAACAAATTCCCCACCTTTTACAATAGAAAGACATTTATCATGTTGAACATAACCCATATAATAAACATTGTCTTGTTTATCTGCCCAAATTTTAAACTCCTCTTCAAGTGGACCACTACCCATTACTACTAATGGAATATTTTCAAGTTTGCTCCAAACTTTCATTAATATACGAATACCTTTTTCTTCACCTATTCTACCATAAAAAACCGCATATCTCTTTGGCAATTTTTCAACTGTAACCGCCTTTAAATTTGCTTCAGCATCAGGAACAAAATTATATTTTTTTATAATCTTATTTTTTTCAAATCCAATATTTTCAAGCAATTTAATTTGATTATCATTAAGACAAACATATTTATCAATTTGTTTATAAAAACTTTTTCTTATCCTATGATATTTAAAAATAAATGCCACTATCAAACTTTGAAATTTAGAATTTTTAAAACATCCATACTTACACATACGGAAATAATGTCCATCACCACAACTGTTGCAAAGAGTCGTTCCTCTAAGTGAAGTAGCACAAGGACACACAAAACGAGTATCATGTAATGTTGCTACCACTTTTACGCCACAACGCTTTGCCGCATACAAAATAGATGGTGAAAGAAGTGGAAAAAAAGTATGTATATGAACGATTTCAGGTTTTTCTTTCTCAATTAATGATTTAACAGCGTTATAGTTTTTAAAAGACCATAACATTCCTAATGTTGCCTTTAGTTTACCAATAATGCCTGCATTGTCAAATTCGTCATTTCTAACTGTATATGTTACAACCTCATTACCATGTTGTCTAAGAAGTTCAGTTTCACTATTAAAGACTTGGTCATCGCCACTTGCTGAACCTTTTCTATGGTAATTATGAATTGCTAATATTTTCATACAATACTTTCTCCCTACTTATTTTCAAAATAAATCACTTTAAGAAACAATTCTCATATTTATCACAAATATACTGCCAACTATAAGAAGTTCTGACTCTTTCTTTAGCTTTCTTTGACAGAGCCATAATTTCTTCTTGGCTCATATTATCGGCTTTATTAATAAGAGATGCCAAACTGCCTTCATCTCTGCTCCAATACAAAGCACTATCCTCAGCAACTTCTATATTAAATCCAACATCAACCAATAGATTTAGGTCTGTACTACCCAATGCCTCAATAAGGCTAGGGTTTGTACCACCAACAGTATGACCATGAAAATAAGCATAAGCATTTTCTCTGATTTTCTTTAACAGTTCTTGGTCATATACTGTACCAACAAATTTAATTCTCTTATCCTTGCTGAAATGAAGTCTTTCTTCCAACTGTTGCAAGAACTTATCATTTACATTAGTGATAATTGCAAAATCTCTCTTAGAATTTGACTTCATAAATTCTCTAATCATAATTTCATAAGAATTTTCCGGTACAAATCTACCTACTACAAGGTAATAATCTTTCTTTTTCAGACCCTTTTCATTGTACCAATTTACTAACTTAGGGTCACTGTCTTCTAACTTACTTGGAGTTAGATCAGCACCATAAGCAATAAAAGTAGTGTCAGGATTCTTACCCTTTATACCTTTACCATCATAGCACTTGTGAATGTACTTTTCAATATTAATAGAATCACAGATAGCAAGGTCACAATACTTTACCATCATTTGTTCAGAAACTTTCCAATACTTACGAATTGGAGCAGACCACTTTGCTCTCATCCATTCATGTCCGTCAGGATTTAGATAAACCTTACCACCTAATTTATGTATTTTCTTGTAAAAATGCTTTGCAAATGGTCCGATTCTACAAGCCATAATATACACAATAGGGTTTGGAATTTTGTTTTCTTCAATATATTTACAACATTCTTTTAATGCTAACACATCATAGTAAATAGCTTGTGCCGGTCCAATATTAGGTAACTGTAATTTAAAACATCTTGCATTATGATACATAAACTCATTATCAGAAAGTTTTGTAACACCTGACAACTTTGTTTCGTCCATACATCCGTCACCATTAGCCTTACAAGCTACATGATACTTTATCTTTTTGTTGTTTTGATGATATTCAGTTAGTTTGTCAACAAAAGTTTCATAGCCACCATAAGCTCCTAAACTCTTTGCACCAACTAAAAATATATGTTGTACTTCTTGATTCTGTTGCATATTAATAATCCATTCTACTTTACTTATAATTAAAACTTAAATGTATCCTTTAAACCTAACCACTTTTGGTCCTTATCACTTAGGTTTAGCTTTGTACCATCTTTTAGGTGATAGTTACCTACTTCACAAGTGCCGTCATAGTCACCTTCAAGTTCAGGCCATTCAATGCCGATTTCAGGGTCATTCCAAGCAAGACCACCTTCATCTCCCGGATGATAAAAGTCGGTAACCTTGTAACAAAATTCTGCTTCATCACTAAGAACTAGGAAACCATGAGCAAAGCCTTCTGAAATGTAGAACTGCTTTTTGTTTTCTTCAGTTAGTTCAACACCATACCACTTACCGTATGTTTCGCTACCTGAACGCAAGTCAACTGCTACATCAAAAACTCTACCCTTGATAGCTCTTACAAGTTTGCCCTGTGGGTACTGCTTTTGGAAGTGAAGTCCTCTTAACACACCTTTTGTACTCATACTTTGGTTGTCCTGTACAAACACCATATCAAGACCTGCTTCGTGCATATCGTTCTGATTATATGTTTCCATAAAATAACCACGATTGTCACCATGTACTGCAGGTTCAATAATATATAGTCCCTCGATTGGACACTTTGTTACTTTAATCTGTCCCATTTCTTTTACCTCTTATAAATCAATAATCAATTTCTTTTAAATATCTGTTTAAAGCATCTTTCCAGTCAGGTAGTGGAGTAAATCCATTATCAACTAATTTAGTTTTGTTAAGTCTTGAGTTAAATGGTCGTCTAGCCTTAGACACACCATATTCCTCAGTAGTTACCGGATTAACTTTAGTCTTATAACCTGCCTGTTTAAAGATTTCACAAGCAAAATCATACCAACTGATATATCCACCCTCATTAGTTGCGTGGTAGTAACCATATTTATCGGTTTCTATCATATCAACTAAAAGTCTTGATAAATCGTAAGTATATGTTGGTGTACCGATTTGGTCATTAACAACCTTTAGAGTATCAAATTTCTTGCCAACCTTAAGCATAGTTTTGATAAAGTTGTTGCCGTTTACACCAAATACCCATGCAATTCTTACAATAAAGTATTTCTCTAGGTTTAGGCTAACAACCTTTTCACCCATAAGTTTTGATTCACCATATACATTAAGTGGTGCATAATCCTTGCAATCTTCTTCCCAAGGTCTTGTACCATAGCCGTCAAATACATAGTCAGTGCTAATATAAACCATCTTGCAATCAAGTTCTTTACAAACCCTTGCAATGTTCTCTGTACCACCAACATTGATAGCCATTACTTTTTCTTTATTTTCACTTTCTTCTGCTAAGTCAACTGCTGTCCAAGCAGCACAATGAACAACTACATCGGGATTTACCTTTTTAATAGTTTCAGTTACTTCTTCACTATTAGTAATATCCATTTGTACATAGTCCATCTTTGTTACTGCTGTACCGTCATCAGCACCACTGTACTGTGGTGCAATGTCTGAACCTACACCTTCATAACCTCTTTTATAAAGTTCGTTCATTACATCATGACCAAGCTGACCTGCAACACCTGTTACTAAAACCTTCATTATCTGTCACCGTACATTTTTTCGTAATAGTTCTGATATTCACCACTAATGATAGTTTCCCACCATTCACGATTATCAAGGTACCACTGAATTGTCTTTTTGATACCGTCTTCAAACTTAGTTTCAGGTAGCCAACCTAGTTCGTTATGAATCTTTGTAGGGTCGATAGCATAACGCATATCATGACCTTTTCTATCTGTTACATATGTAATTAAACTTTCAGGCTTGTTAAGTTCTTTACAAATAATCTTAACAATGTCAATGTTTCTCTTTTCGTTATGACCACCAACATTATAAACTTCACCAACTCTACCGTTGTGAATGATTAAGTCAATAGCCTTACAATGGTCTTCAACATATAACCAGTCACGAACATTTAGGCCTTCACCATAAACAGGAAGTGGCTTATCAGCTAAAGCATTAGCAATCATAAGTGGGATTAGCTTTTCAGGGAAGTGATATGGACCATAGTTATTTGAACAACGGCTGATTGTTACAGGTAGGTCATATGTTCTGTGATAAGCAAGAACTAATAAATCAGCACCTGCCTTTGATGAACTGTATGGACTACTTGTGTGGATAGGTGTTTCTTCTGTAAAGAATAAATCAGGTCTGTCAAGTGGTAAGTCACCATAAACTTCATCTGTAGAAACCTGATGATAACGCTTGATACCATACTTTCTACAAGCATCCATAAGAACGGCAGTACCCTTAATGTTAGTATCCAAGAAAACTTCAGGGTTTTCAATAGAACGGTCAACATGGCTTTCTGCTGCAAAGTTTACAACCATATCAGGATGTTCTTCTTCAAACAGTTTATAAACTGCTTCTCTGTCACAAATATCTTCCTTTACAAAACGGAAGTTAGG
This sequence comes from uncultured Ruminococcus sp., assembly GCA_934476515.1. Taxonomy (GTDB): domain Bacteria; phylum Bacillota; class Clostridia; order Oscillospirales; family Acutalibacteraceae; genus Ruminococcoides; species Ruminococcoides intestinihominis. The sequence goes on from CAKSNZ010000001.1 coordinate 106,538, forward strand.
GTTATCCATAACCGGTGCAAGTGTTGATAAGTTACCGGCATAAGTTAGCTTGTCAAGACATACTATTCTGTAGTCCGGATATTTCTTTAGCATATGAAATATGAAATTTGAGCCGATAAAACCGGCACCACCTGTTACAATAATAGTCATTATATTTTCTTCTTTCTTAAATTAATGTAGTGTATCAATATATTTTCCGTCAATAACATCCTTTAGATACTGACCGTACTGATTTTTCTTTAAAACTTCATAAGCAGCCATTATTTCATCTTTTGAAATCCAACCGTTTAGATAAGCGATTTCTTCAAGACAAGCAATCTTTCTGTGCTGATGATTTTCAATAGTCATAACAAAGTTAGTTGCTTCAACTAAACTTTCGTGAGTACCTGTATCAAGCCAAGTAAAGCCTTGACCCAGCAGCTCAACATTAAGGGCATCTTTCTCTAAATAAACTTTGTTAAGGTCAGTAATTTCAAGTTCTCCCCTTGGTGAAGGTTTTAGACTCTTTGCGTATTCTACAACCTTGTTGTCATAGAAATAAAGACCTGTTACACAGTAATTTGACTTTGGCTTTTCAGGCTTTTCTTCAATAGAAACAGCCTTGCCGTTTTCATCAAATTCAACAATGCCAAAACGCTCAGGGTCATCAACATAATAACCGAATACTGTTGCACCGTTACCACTTTCGGCTTTTTCAACTGCCTTCTTAAGTCTTTTGTTAAGACCGTTACCTGCAAAAATGTTGTCACCAAGTACCATAGCAACACAGTCATCACCGATAAATTCTTCACCGATAATAAATGCTTGAGCAAGTCCGTCAGGGCTTGCTTGTACTGCATATGTAAGATTAACACCAAACTGATGACCGTCACCAAGTAATGATTCAAATCTTGGTGTATCAGCCGGAGTTGAAATAATCAGAATATCTCTAATTCCGGCATTCATAAGCACTGACATTGGATAATAAATCATTGGCTTGTCATAAACAGGTAACAACTGTTTTGATGTTACCTTTGTAAGTGGATATAGTCTTGTACCGGATCCACCTGCTAAAATAATACCCTTCATATTCTACTCCTTACATTGAACCTTCTCTTTTAAGGATTACTTTTATAGTTTTTAGAATAATTTTCGCATCATAACCTAATGACCAGTTTTGGATATACTGTGTATCAAGTTTTACTACTTCTTCAAAATCCGTAATGTCACTTCTACCACTAACTTGCCACAAACCTGTAATACCCGGCTTTGTAGAAAGTCTAGCTCTGTGGTGAAATTCGTACTTCTGTACTTCATTAACTGTCGGTGGTCGAGTACCGATTAAACTCATATCACCCTTTAGTACATTTAAAAATTGAGGAAATTCGTCAAGGCTTGTATCTCTTAAAATATTACCTAAACCTTTCTTGGTCGTACCATCCGGTAACTTTTCAAAACCAATAATTCTTGGGTCTTCATCCATTTTAAACATAAGGCCGTCACCAACTTTATTGTGTTCTTCAAGTTCCTTCTTTCTTTCCTCAGCATCCATATACATACTACGGAATTTATACATTTTAAATGTTTTACCGTTTTCACCAACTCTTTCTTGAACAAAGAAAATCGGACCGGGATCAGCCTTTTTAATTAATGGACCGATTATTAGTGTTACTATACCTGTTAAAACACAACCGATAATACCAACTACAATATCAATCAGTCTTTTAACAAGCAGTTGGAAAGGTGAGGCATAGTTAATTGCAGTAGTTAGTACAGTATAACCTGCCATATGTTCAACAAACTGTTTTCTGCCTAAAGTATTGTTTTTATTAAACAACTTAATGTGAGTGATAACACCCATTTCTTCAAACATATCAACTAGGAATGTTGGGTAAGGCTGTTCTTGGTCTAGGTTAATAAATACTTCATCAACCCAGTTTTTGCAAACAAACTCATATACATCATCACTATTTGCAACAATCTTTACACCGTCAATGTATTCACCCTTTAAATCCTTGTCAATAACAGAAATACCAACTATGTTATATCTTTGATAATTTTTATTTCTGATATTGTCAAGTACAGTTTCCATTAAACTTTCTGTTGTAACAATAAATAGCTTTCTCTTACCACCGTTAGTTGCTCTTTTAGTTAGAAAAAGTTTCCACAAACATCTAACAGTAAAAGTAATTACAACATAGAATACAAACATCAATAACAGCAAGTATCTATTGTAATAGTTTGTTGTATCTGTAATATAGATTGAAATAATAGAAAGTAATACAACTATTATTGAGTGCTTAACCGTTATAGAAACTTCTTTAAATAAATCCCTTTGTATTACATTTCTGAAGGTCTGATAAAAAACAATAACAGCACTATCAATTAAAGTTACAACAAGTAATGCATTGTTATAAAATGTATTTCCATAAGGGTTTTGCCCTTTAAAAATTATTAAATATGAAAATAAATAAGCCAAATGTAAGCAAAATAAATCTAACAATAAAAAGTCAAAATGCTTTCGCCAACTTTGATACCGCTTTTTATACACAATATCCCTCCAACAAAATATTCCACAAATCACCTTAAATGCCTATTGTATCTACATTTTTAGACACAATAATACATATAATATTATACAAAAAAATCATTATTCTTTCAATGTATCGAATAACCAAAATAATGTAAATTATTATAAATATTTATTGATATTTGACTATAAGTATTTATCTCGTCAAAGTTATATACTAAAAAATGGCAAAAGAAAAGGATATCTACAACCAGATACCCTTATAAATTATATTAAATTCCAACATAATGGACTTCATCCACTATTTCACCGTTAAAGTAATATACTCTAGGAATTCTCTTACTAACATCACAAACAAATTCATAGTTAAATGAACCGGCTGTTTCGGCTACTTCTTCACAAGATAAGAATTCATCACCATCTTTACCTACTAAAGTAACTGTATCTCCAACCTTAACATTCGGAATATCTGTAACATCAATCATAAACTGGTCCATACAAACTCTACCAATAATATTAGCTCTCTTTCCGTTAATAAGAACCTGACCTTTGTTGCTTAGTGAACGAGGATAACCGTCAGCATAACCAACAGGAACAGTAGCAACTACTGTGTCTTTATCAGCAACATAAGTACCACCATAACCGACTGCAACACCCTTGCCGATAGTTTTAACAAATGATACAGAAGTTTTTAGTTCCATAGCGGGGATAATCTTAAATTCTTCTTCTCTCATTTCGTGACTAGGATATAGACCATAGTTAATGATACCACTACGAACAATATTTAGGTTCATATTAGGTAGTTCCATAATAGCTGCTGAGTTGCTAACATGGCAATTCTTAAGCTCTATTCCCTCATTCTCTAGCTTTTCTTTAAAGTTCATAAATCTGTTATACTGGTCAATAGCAATACTTTTATCAACTTCATCAGCTCTGTATAAATGAGTAAACATACCGTCAATCTTAATGTTAGGCAATTTTGCAATTTCCTTAATAACTTCAACACTTTCATCAGTATCGGCAAAACCTATTCTGCTCATACCTGTATCAAGTGCCAGGTGACATATTGCAAACTTATTCATCTTTACTGCTGTATCAGAAAAGGCCTTTGCCATATCATAAGAGAAAATTGCAGGAATTAAATCATAGTTAATTACATCTTCATACTGTAACTTATCAGTATATCCCAAAAGATTAATAGGCTTTGTAAAACCTGCTACTCTAAGGTCGATACCTTCCTCTACAACTGCAACTGCATATCTATCAATTAAGTCGTCACAATACTTTGCAATTTGTTTTGCGCCATGACCATAACCGTCAGCCTTGATAACTGCCATTAACTGAGTACCCTCTTTGATACTATCTTTAACTAACTGAAAGTTATGATGGATTGCATCTAAATTTATATTAGCTTTTGCTCTATAATATTTTTCCATTGTAAACACTTCTTTTCGTTTATTATTTATAATTATACATTTCCAAACAAGGATAATCAAGTTTATTTAAGTTTTTTATTTAACTACTTTTATATTTAAGATTTTTGTACTATAATATTCTAAAAATATAAGGCGCATTAACCTCTATAAGCCCTCGACTTTTTCTATTAAATATGTTAAAATTTATTATATATGAAACTGAGGAAAAGATATGTTATTAGTAAATTTTTTTGATTTTATATGTAAAAAATCCGGAAGAAGTTTCTTTATAATCTTTAAGATAATTATTCCATTTCTTGCAATGCTTGTACCGATTGACCCAGTGTGCAAATGGCTGATGATTTCTTCTTCCAAAGTTACTGCGTTAATTTTATATGCTTGTTTTTTAGCAATGCTTATTTTTGTACCAAAAATAGCATCGGTTGTTGAGTTTATTGTAATAGGACTTGCATTTATTCTGCGCTTTTCTTTAGGTTCAGTTACCCATTTATTCGGATGGACAGTTATGATATTTGCCGGAATATTTCTATTCTTTAAGGTTCTATTTTTCCTAGCTATGCTAATTAAACAAGCAAATTCTAATATAGTAATGGATAGTAAAGAGTGATATGCAAAATTTAAATTTTGCAAAAGGAGAAAATTATGGTTGAAACATTTATTTTAAATACCGACCCACTAGATAGCAGAGAACTATTTGAACAGTTACTGGAACAGGTTGATGACACTAGAAAAGAAAAAATATTAAAATTAAGAACCTTTACAAAGCAAAAGCAATCTTTAGGTGCAGGACTACTAATAAAAAAATATGTTGGGGATATTCATTCTCTAAACAAAAACGGCAAGCCTAAAAACAACGATACCGAATTTAACATTAGTCATAGTGGTAAGTATGTTGTACTGACAAAAGGTGGTACAGAGCCTGTGGGTGTTGATATTGAACTTATGCAGAGAGGTAACAAGCATATTGCACCAAGATTCTTTACACTTGATGAATGTGTACAAATTGACCGTAGCTATGACCCTGATAAAACATTTACACAGATTTGGACTTTAAAGGAAGCATTTCTAAAATGCATCGGTTCAGGTGTTGGCAAAGATTTAAAGAGATTTACAATTCATATTGATGATGAAAAAATCAGAATTGACAACAGAATCAACAGAAATTTCTACTACTTTAAGGAATATGATGTTTCCGGTTATAAACTTTCTGTTTGTAGTGAAGATAACAGATTTTCGGAAACTTTGGAAGATGTTACCGATGAAATCTTTAAATTAGAAGAAACTAAATAATCAACAACAAAAGTAATGGCACTTCATTTGAAGTGCCATTTTTGTATTTATATTGATTTTTGATTAAACTCTTCTTTTCCAAGTTGATGGAATTAATAGAATCATCATAGGAAAAATCTCAAGTCTACCGGCAAGCATATCGAAAGAAAGAACAATCTTGCTTAAAACAGATAAATGTGCAAAGTTAGATGTTGCACCAACACCATCCATACCGGGACCAACGTTGTTAAAACAAGTAACTACTGCTGTAAAAGTAGTTACAAGGGATTCACCCTCAATGCTGACAAGCAATGTACTTGCTAAAAGAATAAACACATAAATAACAAGGTATGTGTTGATACCCTTTAGAATACTGTTATCAACACTTTTTTTGTTTATTCTAACACTCATAACCTGTCTAGGGCGTACCATTTGCTTAATATCTCTTATCATCTGCTTAAAGTAAAGTACAATTCTTGTAACCTTCATACCACCGGCAGTAGAACCTGCCATACCACCAACAAACATTAAGCTGATTAGTATTACCTTAGAAAATACAGACCATTGCTCAAAATCGGCAGTTACAAAGCCTGAGGTACTGACTATGGAAGCAACTGTAAAGTAAGAATCTCTAAAGGCAGTTTCAAATGCCATTTTGCCTGTTGATAGCAAGTTAATACATATTAAAGTTATACTTGCAATTACCATTCCTAAATAAACCTTTAGTTCAGTATCTTGGAATACAGCCTTAAACTTTCTTAGTATCATAAAGAAATATAGGTTAAAGTTTACACCGAACAATAGCATAAATGTTGCAACCACATATTCAACATACGGACTGTGATAACCGGCAATAGATGCACCCTTTACCGAGAAACCACCTGTACCGGCAGTTGCAAAAGCAGTAACAACACTGTGATAAAAGCCAATGCCGGAGAACATTAACATAATAATCTCCAGTGCAGTTAAGATAAAGTATAGAATATAAAGAATTCTGGCTGTATCAGTTAGCTTACTAACAATTTTACCGGCTTTAGGTCCCGGAACTTCGGCTCTCATTAGGTGCATTGCCTGACCGTCACCCTGAGGTACTATAGCCATTAAGAATGTAATAACACCCATACCACCTATCCAGTTAGTAAAACTTCTCCAAAATAATAATCCATAAGGATTACCCTCAACCTTAGTTAAGATTGATGAACCGGTTGTGGTTAAACCGGAAACTGTTTCAAAAAATGCGTCAAGATAGTTAGGTATCATACCTGAAATAACAAATGGTAAACAACCAAATGCTGACATAAATATCCACGCAAGACCACAAATCATAAAACCCTCTTTAGCAAGAAGCATTTTATTCTTTGGGGTTTTCACGCCAAAAGCAAGTCCAATACTAACTAAAATAACTATTGGAATCAAAAATGCAATCAGTGTATCATATTCACCATAAATAATAGCAACGATAAGTGGAAGTATCATTAAAGCACCTTCCATAAACATTATCTTGCCAAGTACATTTACTACTGCTCTGTAATTCATACAAATATATCCTCGATTGAACGAATTGATTTACTCTTAGTAACAATGATAATTGAGTCACCGGCCTCAATTGTATCATCACCGTTAGGGAAAATAATCTTTTTCTTTCTGCTAATTGCTGCAACAAGAATATCTTTCTTAAACTTTAAAGTGCGAATTGGCTTTCCTAAATAATCAGCATCATTTGGAGTAACAAACTCAATAGCCTCAATTCTGCCACCCATTAGTTTATATAGGTTTCTAATCTGGTCACTATTAGCATTAAGCTTTGCCCTTAAATACTTAACAATAGTAGAAGAAGTTACCTGACTAAGTGAAATCGCACTTTCTCCCATTACCTTTTCATAAAGTTGGAAAAACTCAGGTTCATTAATTTTTGTTACTTGCTTATGAACATGTAAGTTCTGTGCATACATAGCAACAAGGAAGTTAGCCTCATCACTGTCTGTAACAGTAACAACTGCATCACATCTGTCAATGCCTTCTTCAATAAGAAGTTTATGGTCAGCAGAGTTACCAAGTACAATTCTGGCCTCAGGAAGATGACCGGCAAGGAACTTACATCTGTCACTATTCTTTTCAATAATAGTAACATCAATACTCATCTTTGCAAGAATTGCAGAAAGATAAAAGGCAATCTTAGAACCACCGATTATCATAACATTCTTAACCTTATTCCTTAAGATTCCCATACCCTTTAAGAAGTTTACAACTTGCTTATGAATACCGGTAATATAGATATTATCCTTTTCTCTGATAATAAAGTTACCGTTAGGGATAAATACCTCTTCACCACGCTTTACGGCACAAATAAGGAATTCATTACCGTAAATCTGAGAAATCTCATAAATAGGTTTATCAATAATATTGTTACCTTCCTTGATAGATATTTCAATCATATCAATTTTGCCATTAGCAAAGGTTTCATAATTAGTTGCAGTTGGGAATTTTAGAATTCTTGAAATTTCCGAAGCAACACTCATATCAGGGTTAACCATCATAGAAATGCTAAGTTCATTTCTCATAAAGTCAATCTGATTAACATACTCAGGACTTCTAACTCTTGCAATAGCATGTCTTGCACCCATTTTTCTTGCTATTAAACAAGAAAGGATATTTATTTCATCAGAATATGTTGTAGCAATTACAAGGTAAGCGTTATCAACCCCTGCTTCTTTCAGAGTATCACACTGAGTACCGTTACCAAATACACCGTTGACATCCTGTTCATCAACAACTCTGTCAACTCTCTGTTCATCAATATCTACCACAACAACATCATGGTTTTCTTCTCTCAGGCTGCTAATAAGGCATTTGCCTATCTTACCGGCACCGATTACAATAACATTCATTACACAATACCCCTGTAATTTGTAATTTATAATATACCAGCATTATTATATCACTATGAAACAAAAAATCAAACCTAAAAAGTCCCAATATAACAGAAAAGTTATTACAGTTTTGGAACATTTTCTACAATTGTCGCTTTTTTATTGACTTAATCTATTTTATTTGTTAAAGTAAAGTTAAATATGTACTATTAAGGAGGTATATTAATTTTGAAAAAGTTTTTAACTATTTTATCTATTGTGACTTTATCCTCTGCACTACTAGTATTTGCAGGTTGTAGTACAGATAATAACAGCAGTTCAAGTAGCGAACCTAAAGAACCTACTGTAACAGTTTCTCAGTCTGTATCATTCAGCTTTAAGGCAACCTCATCTACAAAGGCTACAACAAAGCCATCAACTACTAAGAAAACAACTAAACCTTATACACAGCCAACAACTAAGCATGTTGCTCCTACTACTCAGTATGTAGCACCTACTACACAGTATGTTGCTCCAACTACTCAGTATGTAGCACCTACTACAAAGTATGTTGCTCCAACAACAAAGTATGTTGCACCAAGCAGTAACCGACTAACTGCAAGTGAAGTTAGCAAAATGTCTAAGACAGAAATTCAGAACAAAATCAACGATATTTATGCTCGTTACGGTTACATATTCAAAACAAAGAGTATTCAAGCTTATTATGAAAGTCAGTCATGGTATGTACCAAGATACACTTCAGAAACAACTGTAGAATCACTCTTTAGTGCAGATGACAACTACAACAAAAACCTACTGGCACAATACAGATAAAAACATTAGGGCAAGTTTTTACTTGCCCTTTTTTATTGACAACAACCTATAAAACTAATAAAATATGCTTATAATATTAGTAAAACATTACGAGGTTTATTATGAACGATTTTGTAAGAGTAGCCTCTGCCGTAATCAAAACTACTGTAGCAGATACTACAAAAAATACTGAAGAACATATTAAAATGATGGAAAAGTCAAGTAGTGAAAATGTTGACATTACTGTTTTTCCTGAATTATCTATTACAGGTTACACTTGTCAAGACCTTTTCTTCCAGAAAGAACTACTTGACAAAACATATTCAAGCCTAATTGAAATTAAGAAAAAGTCTGAAAAGCTAAAGGGTATCTTTGTTGTAGGTGCTCCTATCAAGCACAAAAATCAACTTTTCAACTGTGCCGTTGTAATTTCTAAGGGTACTGTTTACGGTATTGTACCTAAAACTTACTTACCTAACTACAATGAGTTTTACGAAAAAAGATGGTTCAGTACAAGTATGGACACAGAGGATACATTTATTAACTTTGATGGTGAAGAAGTACCATTCTCACAAAATGTATTTGATGCAAATGGTTTTACATTTGGTGTAGAAATTTGTGAAGACCTATGGACACCTGTTCCACCATCAACTGTACTTTCTATGTCAGGTGCCGAAATCATACTAAATCTATCAGCCAGTAACGCACTTATTGGCAAAAGAGATTATGTAAACTCAATGGTTAAACAAAACAGTGGTAGCAACATTGCAACATATGTATATTGTTCAGCCGGTTCAGGAGAAAGCACCCAAGACCTTATTTACAGTGGTCACTCAATTATTTGTGAAAACGGTGTTATCTTAAAGGAAAACAAAGAAATTATTGAAAACAACTACCTACTGATTACAGATACAGATTTAGGCAAAATTCGTTTTGACAGATTAAAGAACAAGTCATATAAAGACTGTATCACAAACAATATGTTTTCCACATTTGACACAGTAAATGTGGATTATTTAAGCGATAATGAGATTGTTACTAACGGTGAAATGTACTACATTGACAAAACACCATTTGTACCGTCAAACAATAGCAAAAAGCTTGAAAGATGCTTAGAAATTTTCTCAATGCAAGTTGAGGGACTAAGAAAGAGAATTTCTGTTATTGGTGGCAAAATGGTTGTTGGTGTAAGTGGTGGTCTAGACTCTACCCTAGCACTACTGGTTTGTGGTGAAGTTTGTCGCAGAATGGGCAAACCTATGACTGATGTTGTTGGTGTTACAATGCCTTGTTTCGGTACAACTGACAGAACATACAACAATTCCCTTGACTTAATGAGAACACTGGGCATTACTACAATGGAAATTCCTATTGCAGACAGTTGTCGTCAGCATATGAAGGATATTGGTCACAACGAAGAAGTGCACGATATTACTTACGAAAATGTACAAGCAAGAGAAAGAACTCAAGTACTGATGGATGTTGCCAACAAGGTTGGTGGTATTGTTGTAGGTACAGGTGACCTTTCTGAACTTGCACTTGGTTGGTGCACATACAATGCCGACCATATGTCAATGTACGGTGTTAATGCCTCAATTCCTAAAACACTTATTAAGTGGATGATTGACGCGGTAGCAAAGAACAATATCTTTAAAGACAGTACAGCTACTCTTGAAGATATTATTGACACACCGATTTCTCCGGAACTTTTACCTCCTACTAAAGACGGCAAAATTGCTCAGAAAACAGAAGAAAAGGTTGGTCCGTATTTGCTACACGACTTTTTCTTATACTATGTTCTTCGTTTTGGCTTTAGACCAAAGAAAATTTATTCACTTGCAGTTACTGCTTTTGACGGTGAATTTAACAAGGACACAATTAAGAAATGGTTAAAAACATTCTATCATAGATTCTTCACTCAGCAATTCAAGAGAAGTTGCCTACCTGACTGTGTAAAGGTTGGTTCAGTTTGCTTATCTCCAAGAGGTGATTGGCGTATGCCAACAGACTCAAGTGCAAAACTTTGGCTTGATGAGGTTGAAAGTTTATAATTTAATAATAAGCATGCTAAAAGGGTTGCACCTAAAAAGTGCAACCCTTATTTTTATACTAATTAAATTATTTTTACTGTCCTTTTGTTAAGTCAGGTAACTGTAAGCAATATTCGTAAAAGTCCTTTAGGCTGCCTTGCTTGTAACCACTAATATCAACATTATCTCTGTTAATAAGGTCATCGGTAACAAGGAATGTTTCCATACCGATTGTAGCAGAAACCATATCTTCCCTAACATCATTACCAACCATCAAAGTTTCTTCCGGTTTACATTTTGCCATTTCACAAGTTTCAATAAAGTACTTTGGGTTTGGCTTACAATACTTTGAATTTTCATATGTAGTAATTACAGAAAAATCGTTTTTATCAAGACCTGCCCACTTTACTCGTCTTTCTGTTGCGATTTTTGGGAAGAATGGGTTTGTTGCCATTACGGTGTTATAGCCTTTTCTTCTAGCCTCATCAACAATTTTTCTAGAATATGGGTTTACTGTTGTAGCCTCTTTTGTTAGGATAAATTCGTTTTCGTAATAACCGTTAAACATAGGAATATCGTTGATAATCTCAGGTCCAACCATTGTTGCAACCTTGTTCCAAAAGCACATTTTGTTTGACATAGCACCTTGGTTTTGATACATAGCCTCCATACCACCAAGTAATGCTTTTTGTAATGTTTCGGGACTCATTTCTATATAAGGGCATACTGCCTCTGCCATTGAAGAAAAATAAAGTTTCATAAACTTTTTCATATCCATAGGAAGCATAGTTCCATCCAAATCGAAGAATATATTTTTAATCATCTATCTCTCTCCTTCTCCATAAACTAATTTGCTTTCATATTAACATATTCTGCACGAAGCTTACTGTAAGCAAATCTCTGACTACTATAAATACTGTAGTAGCCTGAAAGCATATAACTAATACAAACTGCCACAACATAAAAGGCAGTTCCTTCTCCACCAAATAGTTCTATGCTTAAAAGTATTGACGCAATAGGACAGTTTACAACACCACAGAATACTGCCACAATACCAACTGCTGCACCGAATGTAGGGTCAAGTCCTAAATGTGCACCAATAGCACAACCAAATGTTGAACCAATAAACAAAGTAGGAACAATCTCGCCACCTTTAAAGCCGATAGCCATTGTTACTGCTGTAAAAATCATTTTCAAAATAAAGTCATAGTAATTTGCATGGCCTTCATTTACTGCTGTTACAATAGTCTTTGCACCAAGGCCTGTATATTCATCACCAAAAATCATAGCCAATGCTATAAAAATAACACCACCACACAACATTCTAATGTAGGGGTTCTTAAATAATTTGGTTAATCCTTCCTTAGTATATTTCATTATTAAACAGAAAAGAATACTAATAAAGGCACATAGAATTGCAAGTCCACCTGTTTGTAACATTGAAATAAGTGAAAGGTGTGGTACTTTCGGTGGGTTGTAAGGCAAAGTAAAACCTTTGAACAAGTAGCTTATTGCATAGGCTACAAGACTTGATACAACACAAGGTACGAATGCTGAGTAGTAAAGCACACCAACGGCTATTACTTCCATAGCAAAGAAAGCAGCAGTTAGTGGTGTACCGAAAAGTGCTGAGAATAAAGCACCCATACCACACATAACGGCAACATTCATATCCTTTTGACTAAGTCTGAAAATTCTACCAACCTGAGCACCGATACTACCACCTAGCTGAAGTGCAGCACCTTCTCTACCGGCTGAACCACCAACCAAGTGAGTAAGAACTGTACTAATAAAAATCATAGGTGCAATAATAATAGGCACACCTTTTAGGTGTCTGATTGAATGTAATATTAAATTAGTACCACCGTCACCAGAAAGTTTTGCTTTGTCATACATTAAAACAATCAGTAAACCAAGCACAGGCATTAAGAATAAAAGTGCCGGATACTGCTGGTGCAAATCTGTTACATAGGAAATACTTTTGTTAAAAATAACTCCTATAAATCCACCCAAAACCCCGGTGATGGAAGCAATGATAATCCACTTAACAAAAACTCCGGCGTATAAGAAAATACGCATAATCTTCATTTTTGCTATCCAAAAAAACTTTTTCAAATTTCCATCTCCAATGGGACAATTATACCACTAATATTAGGTATAATCAATTATAAAAGTTAAAACCTTTAATTTTTTCAGTATTTATGCTATTATATAAAGGAAGATTAATATGAAAAAAATCGTACTTGTTGGCACAGGAATGGTAGGTATGAGCTTTGCTTATGCTTCCCTTAACCAAAATTTGTGTGATGAGCTTGTGCTTATTGACATTAACAAAGAAAGAGCAATCGGTGAGGCTATGGACTTAAACCATGGTTTAGCCTTTTCAAGTTCTTCAATGAAAATTTATTCAGGGGAATATACCCATTGTAGCAATGCAGACATTGTTGTAATTTGTGCCGGTGCTCCACAAAAAAGTGGAGAAAAACGACCTGAGTTACTAAAGAAAAATACAGAAGTTTTTAAGTCCATTGTTGCACCTGTATGTGAAAGTGGCTTTAAGGGAATTTTCTTAGTTGCCACAAACCCTGTTGATGTTATGACAAGGGTTACTGCAAAAATCTCAGGCTTTCCAAAGTCTAGAGTTTTTGGCACAGGTACAACCCTTGACTCAGCAAGACTTAGATACCTTCTAGGTGATTATTTTGGAATTAACCCAAGAAGTGTTCACGCATATGTTATGGGTGAACATGGTGACACAGAGTTTGTACCTTGGAGTCAGGCACTGTTATCCACAAAATTAGTTGATGATGTGCTACAGGATAATCCAAACACCTTTAAGAAAAGGGATATTGAGAGAATTGAGGCTGAGGTTAGAAACTCAGCTTACAAAATTATTGATGCAAAAGGTGCAACATACTATGGAATCGGTATGGCAATTGTGCAGATTTGTAGGGCAATTTTGCAAAATGAAAATTCAGTTCTCACTGTTTCTTGTTGCTTAAACGGTTGTTACAATCAAGAAAAAATTTATGCCGGTACACCGGCTATAATAAATCAAAGTGGTGTAAAGTCACTTATTGAACTTTCACTAACTGATACAGAAATGAAAAAACTTCAAGAAAGTTGTGATGCTCTTGAAGATTACTTTAAAAGTATTAAGATGTAGGTGGTATTATGGAAAATATTGAGAAATTACAAGAAATAATCGATAATAGTAATAACATTGTTTTCTTTGGTGGTGCAGGTGTTAGCACAGAAAGTGGTATTCCTGACTTTCGTTCTGTTGATGGGTTGTACAACTTAAAATACAAATACCCACCTGAACAAATTATCAGCCATACATTTTTCCAATATAAACCTGAAGAATTCTACAGATTTTACAAGGACAAAATGATGTGCCTAGATGCTAAACCTAACAAGGCACACACTTTCCTTGCTAAGTTAGAAGAAAAAGGAAAACTTTCTGCCGTTGTAACTCAGAACATTGATGGACTTCATCAAGCCGGTGGCAGTCATACTGTTTATGAGCTACACGGTAGCATACATAGAAACTACTGTACAAAGTGTCACGCATTTTATGATGCTGAATTTGTAAAGAACAGTAAAGACCTTATTCCTAAATGTACAAAGTGTGGTGGAATTATCAAACCTGATGTTGTGCTATATGAAGAAGGTCTTGATGATGAAACCGTAACAAATGCAATTAATGCTATTTCTAACTGTGACACACTTATTATTGCAGGTACCAGCCTTGTGGTATATCCGGCAGCAAGTTTTATCAGATACTTTAAAGGCAATCACCTTGTACTGATTAATCTTAGTGAAACATCAGCTGACAAAATGGCTGACCTAGTTATTCATGGCAAAGTTGGAGAAGTACTATCTCAAATTAAAATTTAATAAAACAAATGCACTTTGAAAAAAGGCAAAGTACATTTCATATATATAAACCTCACAAACTTTATTGGAAAGAGAAAAGAAAGGGAGATTTATATGACAAACAAAATTCTTAATGTAATAAGAAAGATTAAACCACTAAATATATTGGTGCTGACCTTAGCCGGTATTATAAACGCCTTTGGTGTTACATTGTTTTTAGCACCGGTTAAGCTATATGACAGTGGTATTTCCGGTACATCAATGTTGATTTCACAAGTAACACCTGAATGGTGTAGCCTTTCTCTTATTCTTATTGTGCTGAATATTCCTATATTTTTATTTGGCTTAAAAAGAGAAGGTGCAAGTTTTACTTTTTACTCAATTTACACCGTTATTATTTATTCTGTTTCAGCATACTTAATAACCGATGTGCTTCCTATTGATGTTAGCCTAGTATCACCACTAGCCGGTACAGATTTATTTTTATGTGCTATATTCGGTGGTGTAATCTCAGGTTGTGGCAGTGGTCTTGCACTTAGATTTGGTGGTGCAATGGACGGTATGGAAATTATTGCAGTTGTATTTGCAAAGAAGTTAAACCTTTCTATCGGCACATTTGTAATGATTTTCAATGTTATTCTTTATATAATATGTGGTTTGGTAATTAACTCTTGGGTACTGCCACTTTATTCAATTGTTACTTATGCAGCAGCACTAAAAACAATTGACTTTATTATTGAAGGTTTTGACCGTTCAAAGGCTGCTTTCATTATTACTGCAAAACCTAGAGAAGTGTGTAAAGCACTTTCAGATACTTTTGAAAACGGTATCACTACTGTTGATGCTAAGGGTTATTATTCCGACTCAAAAAAGACAATGATTTACTATGTTGTTAATCGTTTTCAAGTTGGTAAAATGAAAACTATCGTACATAACATTGACCCTAAAGCATACATTTCACTGAATGATGTGGCAGATATTTTTCCGGCTAATAAAAATGATACCGGAAGTAATAATTCCGTTGATGAAACCCCTACCAATACAGAAACCCCAACCCTGGAGGAAGAAATCAAAACCGATTTGTCAGAAAAATTAGGTTGATTTTAGTTTTTATTTTATGGTACAAATTAGGGTTTTTCAATTTTGTCTGTGGGTAAAGGATAGTTAGATAAATTAGGGTTTGTGGTGCTAGAACTTACCTTGTTATGTGGTAGATATTTAGAATTAGTAGAAACCATCCAGCCTTCCTTGTGTAAAGGAAGGGGGACCACGAAGTGGTGGAAGGATTGTTTTGGTAGGCACTTTAGATTATATAAGATTTATTCGATATATGATGTAGGGAACGAACACTGTTCGTTCCTATATTTATAGATAACTTTTATCTAATCGTACACATTTTATCTAGAGAACACAATCTACCGTGACAATCCCTCTGTTTTGCATTTGCAAAACATCTCCCTTTACACAAGGGAGACTGGCAAATATGTACAAATTTAGGGTAACTACATAGGACAAAATTACAACAAACTTTTGGCTCACAGTCGTAGGGGCTTCACTACAAAAGTTTTTTATTCAAAAACTTTTGCGTAAGTTCACATTAGCAAATCAAGCTTCGCCTATGGCTCGTTTTCTTTGATGTTCACTTAATTGTTCACCCGTTAAAAAGTGTGATACCTATGGGATTATTGTCCTGTTTACAGGCTATAAATTTATAATAACTACATAGGGCAAAATACCTATATAAAGGTTAGTTTGTAACGGGACATCAATGATGTCCCCTACACCTGTTAGCCACACTATTGTTATAATAACAGTTATGATAATTCTGCAAATTTTCCTTTAACCACAATCAAAATAAAAAAGACAAAAGGACTTCTGAAAACAGAAGTCCTTATTTTTTATCTTGCTGAGAAGCAAGTTCAATATTCTTTTGTACAATACCTTGACCTTGGTCAACATAACTTGAAGCAATACTATAATACTTATTATAATATTTATCATAGGTATTTACTATAGTATTTTTATATCTATCGGTAAGTGCCATACCACCGACAAAAAGCCCAACTGCCAAAGCAATGATTGATAGCATAATAACCACTTGCTTACCCGTTAGCTTATCCTTCATATTATCACAACCCTTACCTATTATATAACATAAAGTAAGAATTTTTGCAAGAAAAAAGGGAGTGTAAAATACACTCCCTAATATATAAAGTAATGAATTACTTATTTAGGCTTTCGTAAACTGCAACTGCACAAGCAACTGTAGCACCAACCATTGGGTTGTTACCCATACCGATAAGACCCATCATTTCTACATGAGCAGGAACTGATGAAGAACCGGCAAACTGAGCATCACCGTGCATTCTACCCATTGAGTCTGTTAGACCGTATGAAGCAGGACCTGCACCCATGTTATCAGGATGAAGTGTACGACCTGTACCACCACCTGAAGCAACTGAGAAGTACTTAACGCCATTTTCAATAGCCCACTTCTTGTATGTACCTGCAACTAGATGCTGGAAACGAGTTGGGTTAGTTGAGTTACCTGTAATTGAAACACCAACGTTTTCCTTCTGCATGATAGCTACGCCTTCACGAACATCGTTAGCACCGTAGCAACGAACAGCAGCTCTTTCACCATCAGAGAACTTAACTTCACGAACAACCTTTAGTTCGCTGTTGAAGAAGTCAAAGTCTGTTTCAACATATGTGAAACCGTTAATTCTTGAGATGATGTAAGCAGCATCCTTACCAAGACCGTTAAGGATAACTCTTAGTGGTTCTTTTCTAGCCTTGTTAGCGTTTCTAGCAATACCGATAGCACCTTCAGCAGCAGCGAATGATTCGTGACCTGCTAGGAATGCGAAACACTTTGTTTCGTCTCTAAGTAGCATTGCACCTAGGTTACCGTGACCTAGACCAACATTTCTCTGTTCTGCAACAGAACCAGGGATTGTAAATGCTTCAAGACCTACGCCGATAGCTTCAGCAGCTTCAGCAGCAGACTTAACGCCCTTCTTAAGACCGATAGCACAACCTAGTGTATAAGCCCAGCTAGCGTTTTCAAATGCGATTGGCTGAACACCCTTAACGATTTCGTCTGGGTCAAAGCCGTTATCTAGACATAGCTGTCTTGCCTCTTCAAGAGAACCGATACCATTTTCAGCAAGGCACTTCTCGATTTTTGGCATTCTTCTTTCCATACTTTCAAATGTAACTGCCATGTTTAAATCTCCTCCTTACTGATTATTCTTCTCTTGGGTCAATGTACTTAGCAGCGTTATCAAAACGGCCGTACTGACCAATGTTATTTTTATATGCTTCATCCGGTGTAACACCATGACGAATATCCTGCATCATCTTACCAAGATTTACAAACTGGTAACCGATAACTTCGTCATTTTCGTCAAGAGCTGTCTTAAGAACATAGCCTTCTGCCATTTCCATAAAACGAACACCCTTAGCCTTTGTTGAGAACATAGTACCAACCTGTGAACGAAGGCCCTTACCAAGGTCTTCTAGACCGGCACCGATTGGAAGACCGTCTTCTGAGAAAGCAGTCTGTGAACGACCGTATACTAGCTGTTCAAAAATGTTCTTCATAGCTGTGTTAATAGCATCACAAACAAGGTCTGTGTTTAGACATTCTAGTAGAGTCTTGCCAGGTAGAATTTCTGCAGCCATAGCAGCTGAGTGAGTCATACCTGAGCAACCAACTGTTTCTACAAGAGCTTCTTCAACAATACCGTCTTTTACGTTTAGTGATAGCTTACATGCGCCCTGCTGAGGAGCACACCAACCAATACCATGTGAAAAACCTGAAATATCTTTGATTTCATAAGATTTTACCCATTTACCTTCTTCAGGAATAGGTGCAGGACCGTGCTTTGGTCCTTTTGTTACAGTACACATATTCATTACTTCATTAGAATAATTCATTGTACTTAACTCCTTTCTTTGATTTGTTTGAGAAAGTCCTCTCATACAAGGTAATTATAATCTTTTTTCAGTATTTTATCAAGCATTTTTCTTTATTATTTGCTATTTTTTATCATATTAACTTTTGTTTAAAGATTTTTTGACTTTATTTTAACTTTGCATAATAAAAATAGCCCCAAAACTTGGAGCTATCTTTATCTATCGTTATTTTACTGTAATCTTACATTTTGCAGACTTTTTACTGCCATCAGTTGTTGATACAGTAATTACTGCTTTACCCTTTTTCTTACCAATAACCTTACCCTTTGAATTTACAGTAGCAACAAGCTTTTTGTTTGTTTTCCAAGTAACTTTCTTGTTGCTTGTTGTGTTAGGATTTACAGTTGCTTTTAGTGTATAAGCACTACCTTTTTTCAAAGTTTTGTTATTTACATTTAGTTTAATCTTGGTTGCTTTCTGAACAACTTTTACTTTACAAATGGATTTAACTGTATTATCACTTGCAAGTTTTGCAGTAATTGTACAAAATCCATTTGATACAGTTGTCACCTTACCGTTCTTATCTACTTTTGCAACTTTACTGTTACTTGAGGACCAAATAACTCTTTTATTTGTTAGTTCACTTGGTGTAACAGTTGCTACTAGCTTGGTAGAAATATTCTTGTTTGTTTTTGCAAGGGTAAGACTATTTTTACTTAAACTTATTTTACCTTTAACTATTGGTACAGTTGTAGGCTCTGTAGTTGTAGAGTCTGATGAAATTGGCTCTGCAACTGCATAAATAATATTTATCTCTTTATCACAACTTACATAATATGTGCCGTCACCATTATCTTTACAAATATACTGTTGATAATAATAATCGCCATCATTTTCTTTCATCAATCCATAATAGATTACAGTAGTTAGCTTATAGCCATCGTTTGGAGTAATTATCTCGCTATAATGACAACCACTTAATACAACATTTGACTTACCTGATGATGTACAATTTACAAGATTGCGACTTATAGTTATATACCTGCTATTACCGATAACTTCGGTTGTATCGGCAGTTTTTTCATAAGCCTTTGCAATAATCTTAACATCATCAGTAACTTTTGAAATAATAATCTTATATGATTCGTCTGTTATTTTTTGAGGATAAACAACCTGATCCCCCATCATCGCTCTTACATCCATACCATCAAAATTTTTGACAATATTTGATGTAATAGTCGCAACATATGAGTCACCTTTCTTTACAGTTTTATCTGTATTTGAAATAGTAACATTATTTGATGAAACATATTCTATACTACAAGTTTCAGTTGTTACTGCAAAAGCAGATACCCCTACAAATGATGATAAAATCATCATTACCGATAAAATAATTGATATTGTCCTTTTCATGCATATCCTCCTTAGTTTATCTTTCAACAGGAAATTTGTCAATTATTCCCATTATATATTGTTGAATTAACTTACAATCCATCACCATTATTATAACATATATTATAAAAAAATGTTACATTTTTACAATATTCGTATATGAAAAATGTCACACCACATTTGTATATATTGCACAAATTAGTATACATTTTAAACAAACAAAAACACCCTTGAATTAAATTCAAGAGTGCTTTGCATTTTGTTATTATATTTTGGAAGAATATACGGAATAATCTAATTAATCCTTAAATGGAACTGAGAAAGCCTCATCAAGTAGTCTTGATAGACCATATTTCTTTTCATTCTTGCTCTTAACCTTTACTGTAGTTACAATAATGCTTAGTGCAATAAATACTGCTGCAAAACCGGCAAGTACAAGCATAATACCTGTAATATCCTGACCTGTAGCAATTGTCATTCTAAATCCGTCAACTGCATAAGAGAATGGGAAGAATGGTTTCATTGTTCTGTAGATACTTGGTGAAAGGTCAAGTGGATATGTACCACCGGCACAACCAAGTTGTAGAACTAGAAGAACAAGTAATGCGAATGAACCAACCTTACCAAGGATAATGTTGAAGAAGTATGCAATTGCTGTAAATGCTACAGAAGTCATAATAGCTAAAGCAAATGTTCTGCCAACATAAGCAGGATCCATACCATTAACATTAATTAGAAGTGTTACCAGAACTGCACCTGCACCAACTGCAAATAATGCAAGTTCAAATAGTTTTCTAATCCAAAGTTTCTTCTTTCTTCTGATACGCTTAGGGTCATTTTCTGCACCGGTTACAACACAGAATGAAATACCTGCTACCCAAAGACCTGCACACATCATATATGCTGCCATAGCTGAACCGTTGTTAGCTACCTTAGAAACCTGAGTTTCATTTGCATTTACAGGAGAAGCAAACATCTTCTTCTGCTTACTTGAGATTGTTGTATTCTTAGCAGTATCAGCACCCTTCTTAAGTGCTTCCTTAAGAGTTGTAACACCCTTATCAACTGTTGTTAAGCCCTTACCTAAAGTCTTTGAACCATCATGAAGTTTATCTGCACCATCAGAAATCTTTGTTGCACCACTTGCAAGTTCTTTACTACCGGAAACAAGCTTATCATTGTTATCCATTAACTGTTTTGTACCATTTGCAAGAGTTGTTGAACCGTTAAATAGTTGTTCAATACCACTTGAAAGTGTTGGTACACTGTCTTTTAGTTTATTAGCACCATTTGATAAATCGGTAGCACCCTTATTAAGAGTCTTGTTGTTATCAGTTAATTTCTTAGTACCATCAGCAAGTGTCTTAACACCACCTGTGTATGTTGTAACACCGGTCTTTAGTGACTTAGTACCGTCATTTAGGCTCTTAGCACCATCGTTAAGGCTCTTACTGTTGTCATTTAACTGTTTTGTACCCTTTGCAAGAGTATCAACACCACCTGTGTATGTTGATAAACCTGTTTTTAGAGTATCAATACCACCATCTAGCTGAGAAGCACCAATTTTAAGAGCAGTAGCACCTGGGATAAGCTTTGTATCAAGTGTATCCTTAACTGAACTTAAACCACTATATAGTTCAGTTAATTGCTTACTTGCAGTAGGTAGTAGTAATTCTGAGTTATCATTAATCTTCTTTACTGATTTCTTTACAGTATCAACTGACTTGCCAACTTCTTTAGCTGTTGAAGCTGCTGTCTTTAGGTCAGCACCGGCAGTTGTTAAGTTAGACTGTACACCGGATAAACCTGCACCGATTTCTTTTGCTGAAGATTTTAAACCGTTAATTACAGATGCTTGAGTTGCTGCATCAAGGCTCTTAAACCAACTTGAAGTAGAAATTGTTGAAATTTCTTTTTGTAAAGATGCAAGACCATCTGATGCTGATTTTAGTTCAGTACCGGCAGTTGTAATATCAACACCAACAGTTGTTAGGTCGCTTTCAAGTGTTGACTCTTCTGCGTTTTGTAGGCTATCGTTTAACTGAGAAATACCAGTGTTTAGAGAAGTAAGACCACTTGAAAGTTTCTTTAGCTTTTCTGCATTTTCATCAGTTACTGACTTTGCAAGTTCACCGGACATTTTGTTAAGTCCTGACTTTAAAGTTGAAGTACCTGTTGACAATATGCTTGAACCTGTCTTTAGAGAAAAAGCACCAATGTTAAGTGTGCTTGAACTTTGTGACAATGTTTGAGCACCTGTGTTAGCAGTTGCAACACCGGCAGTATATGTCTTTAGGCCGGACTTTAAAGTTGTTGTACCGTTATGCAAAGTAGAAACGCCGTTATTTAGTGTGCTTGAATTTTTGTTAAGTGTTTGAGCACCTGTGTTAGCAGCTGCAACACCGTCAGTATAAGTTTTGATACCATCTTTTAATGATACGCCACCATTTGCTAAAGCACTAATACCACTTGAAAGAGTAGGTACATTAAGATTTAATTCTCTTAAGCCTTCCTCAATTCTCATAGCACCGTCATTAACAGAAGAAACACCGTTAGTATATGTTACAAGACCTGTATTTAGTGTATTTGCACCATTAGCAAATGTTACTGAGCTATCTGCTAAAGTCTTTAGGTTAGTTGTAATAGTGTCATTACCATCTGAAAGTTTACCAACACCGTCATTTAGCTTCTGTGCACCATCAACTGCATCATAAAGGCTATCAGCTGTATCTCCAATAGTATCAAAAACTGTCTGTGTATAAGTTTCTGTTACTGTATGTTCGATTTCTGTTTTGATTTTTCCCAAAGCAGTTGAACTCATCTTAGAGGCAATGTAGTTTTTGCCCGGATTAGTTTTGTAGTCAAGCTCCATCTTCTTAGGATTTGCATCCATTAAAGTTGTTGCATTTTTTGAAAAATCTTTCGGAATGGTAATTACCATATAATATGTACCATTCTCAATACCTTGTTCAGCTGTATCGCTATCAACAAAATTGAATTTCAAGGAATCATTATCCTTTAGTTTGTCTACAAGGTCATCCCCAATGGACAATGTTTTGTCATTGTACTCAACGGATTTGTCATAATTCACCACAGCTACCGGTAGGTCGCCTATGTTACCATAAGGATCCCACATTGAGCCCAAGAATACACAAGCGTATATTGATGGAATCAACATTACAATACAAATCGCAATAATCGGTAAGACCTTGAGTATGAAAGTTTTTCTCTTTTTACTCATACAATCACCTCATAAAAAATTAAACATAGTGTTGATTTCTTGAACATTTTCTATTATACTAGTATTGTAAAAAAACACAATAAGCAATTTACAACTATATGCATGATAATGAACATACTTGTAAATTGTGTTGAGAAGGTGAAATTTTATGGGTACACAGGACAGAAGAATTAGGAAAACCAGGGCCGTTCTAAAAAGTTCACTACTTTCTCTAATGAAAGAGAAAAGTGTGAAACACATTACGGTAAAAGAGTTGTGTGACAAGGCAGACATTAACAGAGGGACTTTTTATCTTCATTATACAGATGTATTTGATATGTTAGAACAAATTGAGGACGATATGTTTAGAGAGCTTGATGAATTTCTTGTTCCTATTGACAAGCAAGATGATGTTCTAAATGAAGAACTTTTCAGAGAAGTTTTTATCTTTGTAAAGAACAACAATGAATTTTGTCAGGTTATGCTTTCTGATAGAGGTGAAATTGCCTTTACTAAAAAGCTGATTAAGTTCTTGCATAGTAAATTTACAAATCACTTTGGTGATACTAATGCAGCAGAGCATTACTTTTCTTTTATGGTGTTTGGTGTTTTGGGCATAATTGAAAGTTGGCTTAATAATGGTATGAAGGAAACTCCCGAAGAAATGGCAGAAATTTGTTCTAATATTATTCAAAACAAAATCAGAGAACAACTTAACTAAATTTTTCTATGAAAAAAGGTCGGTACTTATTGTACCGACCTTTCTGTTATTTATTAAGTTAAGATAACAACATTTTGTCTGACTCAGCATCTTCACCGGCAATCTCAGCAAATTTAGCCATAAGGTCAGCTTTTGTTAGTTTCTTCTTTTCTTCACCTTGAACATCATAGATAATCTGACCGTTGTTCATCATAATAAGTCTGTTACCATGAACAATAGCATCATTCATATTATGAGTAATCATCATTGCAGTCAACTTATCTCTCTCAATAATTTCTTCAGAAATCTGTAGAACCTTAGCAGCAGTTGTAGGGTCAAGTGCTGCAGTATGTTCATCAAGAAGTAGTAACTTTGGTGTTTGTAAAGATGCCATAAGAAGAGTTAAAGCCTGTCTTTGACCACCGGAAAGAAGTCCTACCTTTGATGTCATTCTGTCCTCAAGTCCTAAGCCTAAAATCTTTAACTTTTCGTGGAACATTTCTTTTTCTTTCTTAGTAATTCCCCACTTTAAAGTTCTTTTCTTGCCTCGTCTATAGGCAAGGGCTAAGTTCTCAATAATCTGCATATCAGGAGCAGTACCCATCATAGGGTCTTGGAAAACTCTACCGATAAATTTTGCTCTTTTATATTCAGGTAAACCTGTAACATTTACACCGTCAAGGATAATGCTACCGTTATCAACAGGCCATACACCTGTAATAGCATTCATCAAAGTTGATTTACCTGCACCGTTACCACCGATAATAGTAACAAAGTCACCCGGATTAAGGTGGAGAGAAACTTTGTCCAGTGCTTTCTTTTCATTAATTGTACCGGGATTAAAGGTTTTTTCAATAGAATTAATCTTTAGCATCTAACTTCTCTCCTCTCTTTTTAGCTTTACTAAATGAACTTTTACTCTTTGACTTTAAGTAAGGAACTGCTAGGAACAATGCAACGATAATTGCAGTAAATAGCTTTAGGTCGTTTGAATTTAACTTTAGCCACAATACAATTGTCATAATGAAGTAATAGATAATACCACCGATTACAACAAAAACAAGTTTACCGATAAAGTTCATCTTCTTGCCTAAGATAGCCATACCGATAGCCTCACCGATAATAACTGCTGCAAGACCTGTTACGATAGCACCTCTACCTTGGTTAATATCGGCAAAGCCTTGATACTGAGTCATTAAACCACCTGAAAGTGCTACGATACCATTTGATAATGAAAGACCGATAACTTTCATTGTTGAAATATTGATACCTTGTGCGCTACTCATTGAGTGGTTACTACCTGTTGCTCTAAGTGCTGAACCTTGTTCTGTACCAAAATACCAATATAACAAAGCAATAAGTGCTACTGCAAAAATAACAGAAACAATAATTGCCTGTGGTACATTGCCAAGAGTAACATACAAATCCTTTTCACCAAAAGCAAATGATTTATTTGATGAGAAGTCCATAATTCTTAGGTTAATAGAATATAGAGCAATCTGTGTTAAGATACCTGCAAGAATAGCCGGAATACCTAACTTAGTATGTAAAATACCTGTAACAAAACCTGCCACAAGTCCGGCAAGTACTGCAATAATTAAGCAAGACCACATAGGGAAACCTGCAAGTTTTAACATAATTGTTACTGCACCACCGGTTGTAAAAGTACCGTCAACTGAAAGGTCGGCAACATCAAGTAGCCTAAAAGTAATGTAAACTCCCAAAGCCATAATACCCCAAATAATACCTTGAGCAACTGCACCGGGTAAATTATTTAGAAGTTGTAGTGGACTAAGGGAGCTAAAGTATGACATAATAGCGTCCATTTTTATCCTCCTATAATTACGTCCAAAAGCATATAAATGTATTTTCTACCTTGAAACACATTTATATGCCTTTGAACTGACTTTATTAATTAGGGGTTGACATAAGCCAACCCCTATTTTTGTTTAGTAAATTTTAATTACTTATCTTCGCCGATTGCCTTGTAATCTGATGGAATATCAAGACCCAAAGCCTTACAAATTTCAACATTGTATTCCTTTGTAAACTTAGGAGCTGACTTAACTTTCATCTTAGAAATGTCTTTGCCATTAACAAGAACATCATAAGCCATTTCGCCTGTTGCATAACCAAGGTCATAGTAACTGATTGAAAGTGTTGCAACACCACAACCTGAGCAAATACCTTCTTCACCGGCAATGATTGGTGTCTTTTCCTTTAGAGCAACATTGTTAACTGTCTTAGCACAGTTAGCAGCTGTGTTATCTGTTGGAACATAAAGAACATCACTTTCACCACAAGCTGTCTTTGTAACAGAAGCTACGTCATTAGAGTCAGCAAAAGTAAATTCCTTAACTGTCTTGCCAAGTTTCTTTAGGTAGTCTGTAATTGTTGTTGCCTGATACTTTGAGTTAGGTTCACCTGAACAATATAGAATACCAACCTTCTTAGAGTTTGGATATAGTTCATTAATCATATCAGCCTGTTCGTCAAGTGGAGCAAGGTCTGTTGTACCTGATACATTAGCACCTGTTGTGCCTGTCCAGTTGTCAATACCAAGAGCTGAACCGTAATCTGTAATTGAAGTACCTAGGATAGGAATAGTCTTTGTTGCAGAAACTGCAGCCTGTAAAGCAGCAGTACCGTTTGATAGAATCAAATCAACATTGTCAGAAGCAAACTGATTACAGATTGTAGCACAAGTAGCTGAGTCACCTGCAGCGTTCTGTTCTGTGAAAGATACCTTGTCACCAAGTTTTTCTGTTAAATAATCCTTAAATCCCTTTGTTGCAGCATCAAGAGCAGGATGCTGAATAAGCTGACAGATACCGATTTTGTAACTTTTGTTTGCGTCACTACCTGAACTGTTTGAGCTACTGCCACAAGCAGTTGCACATAGAGCCATAGCAACAACACAAAGCATTGCTAATATTTTTTTCATTGTTTTT
Organism: uncultured Ruminococcus sp.; assembly: GCA_934476515.1. Lineage (GTDB taxonomy): Bacteria > Bacillota > Clostridia > Oscillospirales > Acutalibacteraceae > Ruminococcoides > Ruminococcoides intestinihominis. The sequence goes on from CAKSNZ010000001.1 coordinate 133,507, forward strand.
TCCTCCCAAATAGAGTTCCTCTCTATTTTTAATAACTCAATTCTATCACAGTAAAATTTGGTTGTCAATAACGCTTTAAAGTGTTAAAGAATTAGCAAAAAATTTTAGTTAACTGCACAAATAAGCCTTCTTAAATTCGTTTAAAATGATAGTGATATTCTTTATATTTAGTTATTTTCACCATATACAATACTTCTAATTTGACATAACGGCAGTCCTAAAATTAGCTATAAATCTAATATTGAAAATTTCTATATTTATGATATAATAATTTTATCTATTATTTAAGAAAAATTTTTAAGCGAGGAACACTATGGCTGAGGAACTAAAGAACAATAATAATGAAGAAGTAATGTCAAGTAACTTCATCCATACTTTTATTGATGAAGATATTGCCGAAGGTGGTCAGTATGAAGGTAAAACAGTACACACTCGTTTTCCTCCTGAACCAAACGGCTACCTACACATTGGTCATGCAAAGGCTATTTGCATTGACTTTGGCACAGCAGAAAAGTACAACGGACTTTGTAACCTTAGAATGGACGACACAAACCCTACTAAAGAAGATGTAGAATATGTTGACGCTATTAAGGAAGATATTAAGTGGCTTGGTTTTGATTGGGGTGACAGATTCTACTTTGCATCTGAATACTTCCCACAAATGTATGACTATGCAGTTGAACTTATCAAGAAAGGTTTAGCTTATGTTTGCGAACTAAATGCAGAACAGATGAAGGAATATAGAGGCGACCTAAAAACTCCGGCAAAGAGTCCTTATAGAGACAGACCTATTGAAGAAAGCCTTGATTTATTTGAAAGAATGAAGAATGGCGAATTTGAAGACGGTAAAATGACTCTTAGAGCAAAGATTGACCTTGCTTCAGGTAACTTTAGTATGCGTGACCCTGTAATCTACCGTATCAACCATATGGCACATCATAAGACAGGTACTGATTGGTGCATTTATCCTATGTATGACTTTGCACATCCTATTGAAGATGCTATTGAAGGCATTACACATTCACTATGTACACTTGAATTTGAAAGTCACCGTCCACTATATGATTGGGTTATTGCTAATATTTCAGCACCTGCTAAGCCTAGACAGATTGAATTTGCTCGTCTTGGCATTAACAACACAGTAATGAGCAAGAGAAAGCTTCGTCAGTTGGTAGAAGAAGGTTATGTTAATGGTTGGGATGACCCAAGAATGCCTACTCTATGTGGTTTAAGAAGAAGAGGTTATACACCTGAATCTATCCGTTCATTCTGTGAACAGATTGGTGTGTCTAAGGTTAATTCAACAGTTGAATACGGTTTCCTAGAACATTGTCTAAGAAATGACCTTAACGATAGAGCAAACAGAATTATGGCTGTTATCCACCCTATTAAGCTGGTTATCACTAACTATCCTGAGGGCAAAACAGAAGAATTCACAGTAGAGAACAACCCTAACCACCCTGAGGACGGTGAAAGAACAATTACATTCTCAAGAGAATGTTACATTGAAAGCGAAGACTTTATGGAAGAACCTTTCAGAAAGTATCAGCGTCTATATCCGGGTAATGAAGTAAGACTAAAGTCAGCTTACTATGTTACTTGTACAGGTTGTGACAAGGATGAAAACGGCAATGTTACTACTGTATATGCTGAATATGACCCAGAATCTCGTGGTGGTGATACTCCTGACGGTAGAAAGGTTAGAGGTACTATCCATTGGGTAGATGCTAATAACTATGTACCTGCTGAAGTTAGACTATATGACAATCTATTTACTGATCCTGAACCTGACACAGGTGACAAGAACTTCCTAGACTATATTAATCCTGAAAGTCTTGTTGTACTAAATAATTGTAAGGTTGAGGCATCTGTTAAGGATAACCCACATACTCATTATCAGTTTATGAGACTAGGTTACTTCTGTACTGACAACAAAGACAGTAGCAAAGACCACTTTGTATTTAACAGAAGTGTTAGCCTAAAAGATGGCTTTAAGAAGAAAAAATAATTTTCTTTAATATAACAACAAAAGGCATTGGTTATCCAATGCCTTTATTTTTAGATATGAGGTAAAATTTATGAATACTGTTCTTGTAACCGGTGGTTCAAAGGGTATCGGCAGTGCTATTGCCGAAGAATTTGCTTCCCTTGGTTATGCCGTTGCAATTAACTACAACAAAAGCGAAGAAAAGGCAAAAGCACTTTCCTTAGAATTAATGAAAAAATACAAAGTACCTGTGGGTGCTTACAAGGCTGATGTTAAAGACAGAAATGAAGTTGCCCATATGGTAGCTAAAATTAAAGATGAACTTGGAACAATAGTTATACTTGTAAACAATGCCGGTATCAGCACACAAAAGGAATTTTCACAAATTACAAATGATGAATGGAAAGTAATGTTAAGCACTCACCTTGACGGTGCATTTAACTGCACACAAGAAGTAATGCATGATATGATTTATCGTCAATACGGCAAGATAATCAACATCAGCTCTATGTGGGGTGTCACCGGTGGTAGCTGTGAAGTCCATTACAGCACTGCAAAGGCAGGTATTATCGGATTTACAAAAGCTTTGGCAAAGGAACTTGCACCTAGCAACATTAATGTAAATTGCGTTTGTCCCGGTGTTATCAAAACCGATATGCTGAATATTTTTAGTGAGGAAACCTTGGAAGACCTAAAAAATAACACTCCACTAAAAAGACTTGGTACTCCTAAAGATATTGCAAAAGCAGTAGCCTTCTTTGGTAGTAAAAACTCCGACTACCTAACCGGCAATATTCTAAATGTTAATGGTGGGTTTGTGATTTAATAATTTTATAATGCACAAAAGGGTTTCTAAACGGAAACCCTTTTTTATATTACTATGTAATTATATTTTACTTTTTCACTTAATAAGCTCTAAAAATTCAGGGAAAATTTCTAGGCTTCTTTCTAGTATTCCTTGCATATAAGCTATTGATGTACCGTAATTTGTGAAAGGTACATTTTGTTTAATAGCCATATTCATTCTACTTTGGACTTCTCTTTCATTGAGCATACAACCACCACAATGAATAATGAGTTTATACTTTCCTAAATCATTTGGAAATTCTGTACCACTGCAAAAATCAATTTCTATATTTTTATTTGTGAAATTATTTAACCATTTAGGCAGTTTAACTGTACCTATATCTTCACATTGTCTATGGTGGGTACAACCCTCTGCAATAAGAATTTTGTCACCGTTATTTAAACTACTTATTGCCTTTGCACCTTTTACTGCTGTAGCTAAAAAACCTTTGTACCTAGCCATTAATATTGAAAATGAAGTTAAATAAATATCCTTTGGTGTATCGGCATTTGCCTTTTTAAAAACCTGACTATCAGTAATAACCACCTTTGGTTTTTTGTTAAGGTTATTAATAGTTTCGGTTATTTTGTTCTCTTTACACACAATTGCAGTACAGTTGCTATCAAGAATATCCCTAATAGTCTGTTGCTGAGGAAGTATCAACCTACCCTTTGGTGCTGACTTATCAATCGGCACAACCAATAGAGCAATATCGCCTTCATTTAGTTTGTCACCGATAATCTTTTTATCCTCTACTTTTACAAAATGTGCAACCTTTTCCCTTAAATCATTAATACCAATATTTTCTGTGGCACTAACCATAATTTCATTATTAGATGGGTTATCTAATTTTTGCAAATCCATTTTGTTATATACAATAATGTACGGAATATTCTTTTCCTTAAAAAGTGAAATCAGCTTTCTGTCAAAATCATTCTTTCCTTTTGTTATATCAACTACAAGAATTGCAACATCGGTTTTCCTAAGAATTTGTAGAGTTTTTTCTACTCTTAGTTTCCCTAAATCACTGTTATCATCAAACCCGGGTGTATCTATAATTTCAACAGGACCTATTGGCAACAGTTCCATTGACTTACTTACCGGATCAGTTGTTGTGCCAAAAACATTTGAGACTACAGAAAGTTTTTGATTTGTAAAGGCATTTACAACAGAACTTTTTCCGGCATTACAGTTGCCAAAAAATGCAATATGAAGTCTATTTGACTTTGGTGTAGTGTTCATAAATTCTCCTTAAAATCTAAAATCACGAATACCTTGTTCAATCTTTTCCAAATGGTCCTTACAAATTTCCTTTACCTTTTCTTTAGAAATGTTATTTAATTCTGATTTAATCAGTTCTTCCCCAACTTTTCTGGTTTCTTCACTTGCATAGTCCATTAAATATTCCTTTAAGGTCATTAGTGCATTTGGGTGGCAACAGTTTTGTATTTGCTTAGATTTACAAAGTGCCATAAACCTATCACCTGTTCTGCCCTCACGATAACAAGCAGTACAGAATGATGGAATGTAACCCATTTTCATTAACCACAATACAACTTCATCAAGGGTACGATTATCGGAAACATCAAACTGTTCTGTATCGTGTGGTCTGATTTCTTCCGTATATCCACCTACTGAAGTTCTTGATGCACCTGAAATTTGTGATACACCCAGTCCGATTACCTTTTCTCTAACCTTTTGACTTTCTCTTGTAGAGATAATCATACCTGTGTATGGTACTGCAATACGGATTAATGCACAAATTTTTGCAAAGGTATCATCATCAATGCCATTGTCAAAAACATTAGGGTCAATGTCATCTGCTCTTTTTATTCTAGGTACAGAAATTGTATGAGGTCCAACACCATGAACTGCCTCTAGATGTTCAGCATGCATTAGTAGTCCTGCAAATTCATACTTGTACATTTCCAAACCAAAAAGCACACCAAGACCTACATCATCAATGCCACCCTCCATTGCTCTGTCCATAGCCTCTGTATGATAATCATAATTATGCTTTGGACCTGTTGGGTGCAATTGTTCATAACTTTTCTTGTGGTAAGTTTCTTGGAACAAAATATATGTACCTATTCCGGCATCTTTAAGTTTTCTATAATTCTCAACAGTAGTTGCAGCAATATTTACATTTACTCTACGGATTGCACCATTCTTGTGCTTAATAGAATAAATAGTGTTTATACACTCAAGTATATATTCAATAGGATTGTTCTTAGGGTCTTCACCGGCTTCTATCGCAAGTCTTTTATGACCCATATCTTGAAGTGCAATAACCTCTTTCTTCACTTCCTCTTGAGTTAACTTTTTTCTGCCTATATGCTTATTTTTCATATGATAAGGACAATATACACAACCGTTTACACAATAGTTAGAAAGATACAGTGGTGCAAACATTACAATTCTATTGCCGTAAAAATCTTTCTTTATCTGCTTTGCAAGTGCATACATTTCCTTAATTTTTTCTTCATTCTCACAAGCTAAAAGTACAGATGCCTCTCTGTGGTTTAGACCTTTTCTTTCCTTAGCTTTCTCTAATATTTTATCAATTAATTCTAAGTTATCCTTATTTTTCTCAGCATAATCAAGGGTATCAAGGATTTCTCCGTCATTAATAAACTCCTCTGCTTTTAAGGATTTTACATTATATTCTGCCATATTTTCTCCTAACAAAAAGGTGCACCCATATTTGGGTACACCCATTCAACACTACCGAACAGTGCTTTGTGAACTCAATTTATAGTATAACAATTATACCATCACTGTTCTAATAATACAAGATATTGTGTTTTAAAATACAATTAGCACTTTTCAGGTTCGCCGTATTCTTCACCGAAAGTTTCAGCAGTTACTTTCTTCATAACCTGTGGGTCTAAAGGTCTATCCTGAAAATCTGTGTCAACTTCAGCAATTTCATTTACAACATCCATACCTTCAATAACCTTACCGAAAGCAGCATACTGACCGTCTAGGTGAGGGCTTGTCTTGTGCATAACAAAGAACTGGCTACCTGCTGAATTTGGCATCATTGAACGAGCCATAGAAAGAACACCTTCTGTGTGCTTTAAATCATTTTTAAAGCCATTGCCAGCGAATTCACCCTTAATGCTATATCCCGGACCACCCATACCTGTGCCTTCAGGACAGCCACCCTGAATCATAAAACCATAGATTACTCTGTGGAAGTTTAGGCCATCATAGTAACCACTATTTACTAGGCTTAGGAAGTTCTTTACTGTATTTGGTGCAATTTCAGGATATAGTTCAGCTTTAAAAACCTTACCGTTTTCCATTTCAAAAGTTACAATTGGATTTTTCATTTTTCATTCTCCTTATATAGAAAATTATTCTATATGTAATATTAACAATAAAGATGATTTTAGTCAAGGTTCATTTAACTTTAATCACATTTACACACTATGTTCATTGTGTTTTCACTTTCACAGGGTAATATAATGACAGTAAAGAAAACAACAACTAAATTTTTAATAGATAATTTTTTCATTTTTCCTTTCTTGTAAAGAGCACCTGAACAGGTGCTTTTTGCTTTTGTGTTTTGTAAATAATTGCTATATATTCACCTACTTATTCTACTATATGAATATTGCATTACATTTTTATTTGGTATATAATTATTAATATGAAAAATATGATATTGAAAAGTAAGGGGACTATATTATTAGTCCTTTGTTTACTTATTACAACAGTTACTTGTGGTTGTGATGTAAGCGACAATACACAAGTAAGCTATAGTGGACTTACTGTAAGTTTCATTGATATTGGTCAAGGTGACAGCATATTATTACAATGTAAAGATGAGTCTATGCTGATAGATGCCGGTGAAAATGACAAAGGTGATACAGTAGTAAATTACCTAGAAAGTCACAATGCCACCAAGCTAAAATATGCAGTTGGCACTCACCCACATTCTGACCATATTGGTGGTATGGATACTGTGCTGAAAAATATTCAGACAGATACTTTAATTTGTCCTAAGATTACATACAACACTAAAACTTGGAAAGATGTTGAAACTGAGGCTAAAAGTCAAAACACCAAGATTGAATATGCTAATGCCGGTGAAAGCTATACTTTAGGTGATGCTACATTTACAATTATCTCACCTAAAAAGAATCACATTTATAGTGACTGCAACAACTACTCAGTAGTTATCAAAGCTGATTATGGGGAAAATTCTTTCCTTTTTACAGGAGATGCTGAAAAGTTAGTTGAGGATGAGATTCTGGAAAGTAATTATAACATAAAAGCTGATGTACTAAAGGTAGGACATCATGGCAGTTCAACCAGCAGTAGTGAGAAATTCTTAAACAAGGTTTCTCCAAAATATGCAGTAATCAGTTGTGGTGTAAATAATGAATACGGTCATCCACATAAGGAAACTTTAGAAAAGCTAAAGGAAAGAAATATTAAAACTTACAGAACCGATTTAGAAGGTACTGTTGTTGCTCAAAGTGATGGTAAAGAAATCAGTTTTTCTACTGAAAAAAATAACAGTAGCAACATAAAAACCGAAACTTATGCCACTAAAGGAACTACAATATCTAAAGAAAAATTTATAGGGAATAAAAACAGCAAAAAGTTTCACAAACCTAGTTGTGACTCAGTTTATGCAATGAGTGATAAAAACAAAGTTTATTTTGATAATCGCAAGGATGCACTGTATGAGGGATACACACCTTGTAAAAGTTGCAATCCTTAAATGAGGGGTTTCTATGATAAATACATTGTTGAAAGAAAAATCTGTATGGGAAAAACTTATGGTTACCAGAAAGCCGATTATACTTTACGGTATGGGTGATGGTGCTGATAGAGTTTTACAGGAATTTGAACTGCTAAATATTCACGCAAGTGGTGTTATGGCATCTGATGACTTTGTAAGAGGTCAAAGTTTTCACAAATTTACAGTAAAAACACTTGCACAGATAGAGGAAGAATTTAAGGACTTTATTATTCTTATTACTTTTGGCACACACATTCCGGAAGTTATGGCTAACATTAAGGCACTTGAAAAGGAATATGAAGTTATGATTCCCAGTGTACCGGTAGCCGGTGAATGTGTTTTCAACAGAAGTTATCTTGTTAGAAATGGTGAAGAAATAATGAACGCTTACAACCTTATGGCTGATGAAGAGTCAAAGAAAGTGTTCAAGAATATGTGCTACTTTGAATATACAGGTGAATTAAAGTACCTTTATGCTATGGAAAGTAGCAAGGATGAAGCATTTAAAATTCTTAACCTAAATTCTGAAGAAGATTATCTTGACCTTGGTGCTTATCGTGGTGACACTATTGATGAATTTCTAAAATATACTTGCAACCACTACCACTCAATTACTGCTCTAGAACCTGAACCAAAAACTTTTAAAAAGTTAGTAGAGGCTAAAGGTGATTTAGAAAATACAACATTGATAAATAAGGCAGTATGGAGCTTTGACACAGAGCTTGAATTTAGAGCAGATATGGGCAGAGGTTCACTTATCAAGAACAACGGTGGACTACTTGCAGAAACTGTCAGCATTGATTCTCTGGCAGAGGATACAAAATTCACTTACATAAAAATGGATGTTGAGGGTGTTGAGTTTGTAGTACTTTCAGGTGGTATGACATTAATGGCTGAACATAAGCCAAAACTGAATATAGCCTGTTATCACAGATGTTGCGATATTTACAGACTACCTGCCGTTATCCATAGAGCCAACCCTAACTACAAAATATATATGCGACACCATCCATATATCCCTTGTTGGGACACAAACTTATATTGTATATAAAATAATCTCCACAAGAATTCTTGTGGAGATTTTCTTTAGCTATTTACTTTTATCATAAGTGTTGCGTATGCATATTCAGGGGTGGAGTTATAAACTAGGTTAACACCTTTATCTTGAAGATTATTTGATGAATCATACAAGGCACTTTCTTTATTCAGGCCCTGCAAGTAAAGTGGAATATTCTTCTCTTTACACTTACTCAGTAATATATCAACTGCATTTTCATCAGCAGTACCACTATGATACCCAACAAGCAGACAAGCCTTTATATTATCAGCAAAGTTAATCATACCAAAGTCTATAAATGGGTACATTTTTATAATAGCTACTTTATTATTAAATGTAATATTTTTACTGCACTTTGTTACAGTTAAAGGACTGTTACCGGTTCTGAATTTATCGGAAAAATAGTCAGCCTCCATAACTGTATCGGCACTAAAGATACTGTCAAATACTGTCCACACCCCTACTCTGTTATCCATTATAAGTTCAACAGAGGTTGTAAAGTTACTATAGCCATTACTTGTAGGGTCACTAAGGACTTTATCTGCACCAGTAAGTACAACAGGAATTTTATAATCTTTACAAAATATAGAAACAAATGCCGAGGTATAAGAAAGTGTATCGCTACCATGAGTAATAATAATTCCCTTGTAGTCACTATAATCTTTTATTAGTTCTGCAAAAAGCATTTCTATATTCTTAATTTTAATATTTTCAGAAAGTATGGAATAAAGATTTACAACATCAAAATCAATATTTGAATTAAACTTTTCTTTCCACATTGAGGCTATGTTAGAGTCTTTATTATTCTTTACAACACCATTAACCTTTTCACTACCAACTGTACCACCGGTAAGGATAACCTTTATCTTCATAAAATCACCTATTGTTATTATAAGTAAAAATTCTAGTATAACTAAAAAAAGCCGTCATAAAGACGGCTTTAATTTTTATCTCATTAGCTATTTACTACCTGAGTAATAACTTTCTTAATGTTTGTTTCTGTTAGACCGAAGATTTCAAGAAGTTCCCAAGCAGGACCTGAGTAACCGAATCTATCATTAACACCAATTCTTGTTACAGGAACAGGACAATACTGAGATGTAACTTCACAAACTGCATCAGCAAGACCACCCATAACATTGTGTTCTTCAACTGTAATAATCTTGCCTGTTTCCTGAGCTGCCTTAATAATAATATCCTTATCAATAGGCTTGATTGTGTGGATATTAATTAATCTTGCATTGATGCCTTCCTTTTCAAGAGCATCTACTGCCTTTCTAGCTTCGTTAACAACAAGACCTGTAGCAATAACAGTAACATCGTTACCTTCGTGTAGAGTGATACCCTTGCCAAGTTCAAATTTATAATTATCAGGATCATTAAATGAATCAATAGCAAGTCTGCCAAGTCTGATATAAACAGGACCGTTGTGTTCAAGAGCAGCCTTAGTTGCTGCCATCATTTCCCAATGGTCAGCCGGGTTAAGAATTACCATATTAGGGATAGTTCTCATAATACCAATGTCTTCTAGGCACTGGTGAGTTGCACCGTCTTCACCTGTTGAAATACCTGCATGAGAACCGGCAATCTTAACATTTAGGTTAGGATATGCAACAGAGTTTCTAATCTGTTCAAATGCTCTACCTGTTGAGAACATTGCAAAAGATGCTGCAAATGGCTTTTTACCTGCTGCTGCAAGACCTGCTGCAACACCAATCATATTGCTTTCTGCAATACCACAGTTGATAAATCTTTCAGGATACTGCTTCTGGAAAATACTTGTTTTTGTTGCTGCTGAAAGGTCAGCGTCTAGTACAACAATATCTTCATCAGTTTTTGCTAGTTCACAAAGTGCTTCGCCAAAACTTTCTCTGGTTGCCTTAGTTACTTTTTCCACGATTAACCCTCCAATGATGCAAGTGTAGCTTCTAGTTCAGCCATTGCTTGTTTATATTCTTCATCGTTAGTTGCCTTACCGTGCCAACCAACCTGATTTTCCATAAAGCTAACACCCTTACCCTTAACAGTTTTCATAAGGATAGCTGTTGGCATACCTTTAGTTTCTTTTGCTACTGCAAAAGCCTTGTCTAGTTCTTCAAATGAGTGACCGTCAACCTTTAGAGTATTAAAGCCGAATGCTTCAAACTTCTTGTCCAGTGGTTCAATGCCACCAACTTCAGCAACTGTACCGTCAATCTGAAGTCCGTTCTGGTCAACAATAACAACAAGGTTGTCTAGATTCTTATGAGCAGCAAACATAAGTGCTTCCCAAACCTGACCTTCTTCACATTCACCGTCACCAAGAACAGTATATACTCTGTAGTCCTTGTTATCCATCTTACCTGCAATAGCCATACCACAAGCAGTTGAGATACCCTGACCAAGAGAACCTGTGCTCATATCAATACCCGGTGTACCCTTCATATCAGGGTGACCCTGTAGCATAGCACCTACATGACGAAGAGACTTTAGTTCGTCCCAATCAAAATAGCCCTTTAGTGCAAGTACTGCATAAAGTGCCGGTGCTGAGTGACCCTTTGAAAGAACAAAACGATCTCTATCTGCCCACTTAGGGTTTGATGGGTCAACATTCATTTCCTTAAAATAAAGATAAGTTAAAACATCAGCAGCAGAAAGTGAACCACCCGGATGTCCTGACTTAGCATTATAAGTGCCGATAATAGCACCCATTCTTGCTTTAGTTGCGTTAATTTGCAACTGCTTAATCTCGCTAATCTCCATGTTTAGCCTCCAGTTATTACCTTAAAATAAATACTGTTTTCTGAATAAACCATAGTTATTCATAATATTGCTTAATAATGATAACACAATAGTTTTTTACAAATATTCTTTAAAAGAATAATACTCTTATTTTTCTTGTTTTTTCCACATTTTTACTGTATTTTTTCAACAATTCGGTCAAGGAGCTTTTCTGCTACTTGTTCTTTTGTCATAATAGGCAATGTTTCTTCATTATCTTTGGTAATGATTGTAACAACATTTGTATCTGTACCAAAACCGGCACCCTTTACTTTAACATTGTTTGCAACAATCATATCAAGATTTTTTCTTGTAAGTTTATCCCTAGAATTTTCCACCATATTTTCTGTTTCCATAGAGAAACCACACAAGAACTGATTTTCTTTATGTTCACCAAGATACTTAATAATATCCTTAGTTGGCTTTAGTTTTATTATATCCATATTTCCACTGGATTTTTTAACTTTTTCATCAAATACATTTTCCGGTGTAAAGTCTGCTACTGCTGCTGACTTTATAACAATATCTGCATCGTCATAATTCTCAACCACTGCGTTAAACATATCTTCAGCAGACACTACATCAACAGTATTTACAAACGGTACTTTTTCCAGAGAAGTTAATCCACTTATTAAAGTAACATCAGCACCACGTTCCATTGCCACCTTAGCAATAGCATATCCCATTTTTCCTGTAGAATGGTTTGTAATATATCTTACAGGGTCAATTTTCTCCTGAGTAGCACCGGCAGTAACAACAACTTTCTTCCCCTTTAAATCCTTATTGTACTTACATTCTCTTTCAATGTACTTATACAAATCCTTAGATTCAGGCATTTTACCTTTGCCTACTGCACCACAAGCTAATCTGCCACTTGATGCCTCAATAATTTCATAACCGTATTCACTAAGTTTCTTCATATTATCTTGCACAATAGGATTTTCATACATATTTGTATTCATAGCAGGAACAATAAATTTCTTTGCTTTTTTACAAGCCATTACTGTCGTAGTCAGCATATCATCAGCAATACCATTTGCAATTTTACCAATAACATTTGCAGTACAAGGTGCAATCATAACTACATCTGCCTTTTCAGCAAGACTGATATGTTCAATCTCAAAGCTATGAAATCTATCAAATGTATCTGTGATACATCTGTTTTTTGTTAATGCCTCAAATGTATTTGGTGTAATAAAGTTCATTGCGTTTTCTGTTAAAATAACATCAACATTATAACCTTGTTTTACAAGCATAGATACAAGGTTAGGTGTTTTATAAGCAGCAATTCCACCTGCTACACCTATTAATATATTTTTCCCATTCATAATAAACATTCCTTTAACCCTTGGTTTTTTATAGTTTGATTATATCAAATTGGCCGAAAAAATCAACAATATTGCCATTATACTTGATTTTATGTATTTTTTAAGGCATAATGAGAGTAGATATTTTTGACATTGGAGGAAAATATGTTACTTGCAATAGATATAGGCAATACAAATATTGTGATTGGCATAATAGATAATGACAAGGTTGCTTTTACCGGCAGACTTGCAACAGACAAACTAAAAACTGCTGACGAATATGCATTGCAATTTGTTGGTATGCTTAATATGAAACACATTGATGTTGCTGACATTGAGGGTGTTATTATCAGTTCTGTTGTGCCACCACTAATCTTAACAATGAAAAGAGCTATCAAAACATTAACAGGAAAAGTTCCTGTTGTGCTAGGTCCCGGTACAAAAACAGGCCTTAACATTAAATTGGACAATCCGGCACAGTTAGGTTGTGACCAAGTAGCTGATGCAGTTGCAGTAATTAACAAATATCCTACACCTGCAATGGTTCTTGATATGGGTACTGCTACTACTGTTTCTGTTATTGACAAAAACAAAAACTACCTTGGTGGACTTATTATTCCGGGTATTAGAATCAGTCAAGATGCTTTATCATCTTCAACCAGTCAGTTGCCAAGAATCAGTCTTGAAAAGCCTGAAAAAGTTATTGGCAAAAACACTATTGACTGTATGAAAAGTGGTGCAGTTTATGGCTCAGCATCTATGATTGACGGTTTAGCAGACAGAATTGAAGATGAACTGGGAGAAAAAGTTACTATCATTGCAACCGGTGGCAACGCTGAAAGCATTGTTTCTGTTTGCAAAAGAGATGTAATCTATGACGGAAACCTACTACTAGACGGACTAAACTTTATATATAAGAAAAATACAAAGTAAGAGTGATGATATGAAAGTAAACGAAAAGAAAGATACTATCCTAAAAATATTGAAAGAAAACAGTGACAAATATATTAGTGGTGAAGAGCTTTCTAATATGTTTGATGTTAGCCGTACTATTATATGGAAATACATTAAAGAACTAAAGGATACCGGTTACGAAATTGACTCTGTAACACACAGAGGATACAGACTTATATCTTCACCGGGAATTTTAAATGCAGGTGAAGTACAAAGCTACATTGATGACACTGCATTAATCGGTAAAAAATTAATTGTACTTGATACTATTGACTCAACCAACAACTACTTAAAGGCTAATGCTGACAATTACCCTACCGGTACAGTTATTGCCTCAAGAGAACAGACCGGTGGCAAAGGCAGACTAGGCAGAGTATGGCAAAGTAAAAAAGATGACACAATCAGTTTCTCTGTACTATTAAGACCTGAAATTTCACCAATGGAAGTTTCTGCAATTACTCCATTATGTGGTCTTGCAGTAGCAAAGGCCCTTAATGAATATTTTGACTTTAATGCAAAAATTAAGTGGCCTAATGATGTTATCATTGGTAACAAAAAGTTAGTTGGTATTCTTACAGAAATGAACTGCGAATTTGACAAGGTTGACTTTATTGTTGTTGGTATCGGTATAAATATTCTTAACAAAGATTTTCCGGAAGAAATTGCCGGTAAAGCAACCTCTTGTGCATTAGAAAGTGACAAAGAAATTGACAAAAATGTACTTTTGTCAATTATTCTAAAACACATTGAAGATATACTTCTAAAAGGCAACTATTCTTTTAACGAAGAAAATTTACAAGAATACAAAGACTACTGCGCAACACTTGGCAGAAATATTATTTTCACCAGAAAAGGTGAGAAAGTTTCAGGTAAGGCAACTGATATTGATAACAACGGTGAGCTTGTTGTTACACTTGAAGATGGCACTAAAGAAACAGTATTTAGTGGTGAAGTTACAGTACAAGGTATCTACTGATAAATTTAATTTGAACATAAAATAAGGGCTATTGCAAAAGCAATAGCCCATTTTGTTTATCTCTTATTCATTTTCACCATAAGCATCAATTTCATCTTGTGGTTCATCAATTACCTTTTTATTCTTATCATAGTAAGTATATGAAATAGCGTTACCCTCACTGTCGTAACCTGTTTCCATATAATAATTTACCTTACCGTTTTTATATTCTGTGCGAATATCCTTAACCTGTGTACCGTCATTACGATAGGAATAAACTGTCTTTGTTGTAATAACATCATTAGCATCATAGACAGTATCTTCTTTTGTATAGTAAGTGTCACCATATTTTACATAGGTAGTTTTCTCTGTTGAGAAAAGCTTATTTTGGTCGTCATAAGTTATACTTTTAGTGTTATTACCGTTTTCATCATATTCCATAACCATAGTTGAAGTTAGATTATTTCTATCAACCTTACCGGCATAACTGGTAATCTTTGTATTTTGATTTTTCTCATCATACTCTCTGACTTCTGTATAATCAAGCACATCACCCTCATAGTGAGTTTGCTTAATTACGTTGTGGTTGCTATCATATTCCATTATGTCACCACTTTTGATTGTACCATCTTTTTTACAATCAAAAGACTCTAACGGATATGCGTGTTCATTATCATCATCAGCATAAACCTCATACATATTAGACTCGTTTAGCTGAGATTTATCTACCTTTCCACCAACAGGATAAGTTAATTCTGCTGTTGTACTCTGAACTTCTGAACTTTGACTATTAGAGTTTGTTTGACTGTCACTTTCACAACCAACCAAAAGCATTGAAACTGCTAAAGTTAATATTACTAAAAAAGAAAGTGTTTTCTTCATTTACTGCACCTCGTTTCTCTAATATTCTAACATGAAGTGCTATCTTTTGCAATGATTTGTAAGTATATAAAAAATTTTTACCCTTTATTCATATTTGCCTTTACTTTATATGCATAAATAGTTGGCAATACTGCAATAGTTACAACAAAAATAACTATACCAACAATAGAAACTACTGCACTAAAGTTACCACAAAATAGAGAAACAAAACCGGTAATCAACACTAAAAAGCTACCAATCATACCTGCTTTACCGGCAAATCTATGGGTCTTTTTCCATACAGTTTCGTTATTTAAAGTTGCAGAAACTCTAATACCAAATGTACCGTTAGGCTTTATCTTAGGCATAAAATTACTAAACAATAAACCGATTAATCCAAGAACAACACTACAAATAAACGGAACAACCTTTGATAATATTTTACCATCACCATTGGTTGATAGAACTAGTAGCACCCAAAACATAGCTAAAATCAGAATAAAAAATCCTGTAATGCAAATGGTGAGATATTTACTGTTTTTCTGATGATTAATATTTTTTGCCATAACCTTTTCAATTATAAGGAACACTACTGCCATCAAAACTAAAATAGCAGGTAAAAACATAAAGGACCACTTTGAACCTTCGTTATCCACATTGCCGTAAAAATCGTAATGAATAGGTACAATGTCTCTATCTATAAACCCAATATAAATTGCTGATGCTACTGCGTTTAATAGAGAAATAATCAAACACAAATACTTTTTCATAACTAATCCTTTCCTCTGCTACTTAAATCAGAAATAAGTTTCAAAACATCCTCAAGAACACTTGTCTTGAGAGAATAATTTACATTTTGACCTACCTTTTCAGCATCAACTAGGTCAGCCTGTTTAAGAATATTTAGGTGATTGCTAATTGAGGGTTTTGTCATATTAAACTCATTTGCAATTTCACCGGCATTCATATCTTTATCCTTTAAGAGTGATAAAATCTTTCTTCTTGTAGGGTCAGCTAAAGCCTTCCACACATCTCCCACTTTTAACACCGGCCTTTCATATTTCAAATTAATTAAAATTTAATTAGTTATTTAGGCAATTATCTAATTAACTAATTACAGTATAATAAGCAAAAGTAATATTGTCAATACTTTTTATAAAATAACTTTATATTTTCAAAAAATCATGGTATAACATTATTGTAAAAGGAGTGTTTCTTATGGAAAAACTAATTAAAAATATAGAAAAATCACAGGTATTAAAACTAAAGGATCAGGTTAACTTTCAGGATGGTCAAATTGTAAGCAAAACTTTGGTACAGAATGACGCTGTTAGCCTCACACTTTTTGCTTTTGAAAAGGATGAAGAAATCTCTACTCATCAGTCAGAGGGTGACGCAATGGTTACTGTTCTTGAGGGTAAAGGTAAGTTCACTGTTGGTGGTGTTGAACATATTGTTTCTGAAGGTGAAACACTTATTATGCCGTCAAAAGTTCCTCATGCAGTTTATGGTGAAGAAAGATTTAAGTGGCTTTTGACTTGTATTTTCTAATTTCTTAATTTAAAAGGTCTGTATCGTATGATACAGACCTTTTACTTTTATTATTAGTATAATTTTGTGAATAAATTTTGTGCTAAAAGTCTTTTAATTTTAAAAGGTATTATACTTTGTTAGCTAATAAAGGCAAAAAATAAGAACCATTCAAACGAACGGTTCTTATTGGTGGGAGATGGTGGATTCGAACCACCGAAGGCGTTGCCAGCAGATTTACAGTCTGTCCCCTTTGGCCACTCGGGAAATCTCCCATATTATAAAGCCTACTAAATAGTAGGCTTGTTTTTGGAGCTGGTGGACGGACTTGAACCCCCGACCTGCTGATTACAAATCAGCTGCTCTACCAACTGAGCTACACCAGCTTATATAGTGTTTTGTATCAGAAATTTATTACGAATTACTGACGCTTTATTAATATATCACACTTATAATTAATTGTCAAGAGATTTTTTAATATTTTTTGTTTTATAAATCTGTGTTGTAAATAGATATAACCCATTTTAGGGTAAAAATAAAATACGATTTAATATTTCGCTTGTTTTACTGACTTTTGATTATGAATATTAATTAATGAATGGATTTTAATTCTAACTTTTCACTCAATAACTGCATTGGACTCTTGTAATCAAGCGTTCTCATTGTTTTGTTATTACTCCATTCTAAATGCCCTTTTAATTTTGTGTTTAATTATTCAATATTTCTGAATGTTTCCCAATCATAGAAATATCTTTGGTCATTTCTATGACTTCTTTCTACCTTTCCGTTGTGCCAAGGTGTTCGTGGTGGTATTAATTTATGATTTATACCTAGTTTGTTTAATTCTATTTCAAAAGGACTTTTCACTTCACTGCTATGATATTTATATGTGAACTCTCTTCCGTTATCTGTTTGGACAGTTTGTATTTTAAACGGAAATTCTTTCAATAGCATTTTCAAGAATTTGGTTGAGTTTTCCGGTGTATGTTCTTCAAACCCATATACAAATCTCATCCTTGTACATTCATCTATTGCAGTCCATTGATAAAAATGCATTCCATCCCTTAAAGCCTTGCCTCTTAAACAATTATATGGTACTTCTTTCTTAGGTTAATGTTTTTTAGCGATTCCATTATACCATATTTTGAAGTTGCTCCTCTTTTTTATTGGGTCATATCATCATATCATTTTAGCACATACATGCTGTGTTGCAAAAGACGGTCGGGTGTGGTACACTTGGATTAGAATTCTATGCATTTTTGCAAAAGGGGGAAGGTGCCTGTGTCTGCCAACCGTAAGGGCTTGTCTGTAACGGAACACCATGTGCTGCGCAGTGTGGCCATTGCCGTCTTGTTTGTGCTGTCCGGCGTGTTAGGGCATATTCCCGCGTCGGTGCCTTATGTAAAAACCCTTATGGAATGGGCAGGGTACAGCATTGTGCTACTGTTGCTGTCTGAGTGGATGATTCGCATTTTTCTGCGAGTGCGGCAGCGCTCTATTTGCTATTGTCTGCTGGCGGTGGCAGGGTTGTGTATCTTTTGGTATATGGCACGCACCTTAAAATGGTCAGTGGCAGGAGACGAGTTGATGCGGCGGTATCTGTGGTACCTTTATTATGTGCCGATTGTACTGTTACCGCCCTTGTCGCTGCTGACGGCCTTTTGCGTTGGCCGACCGCCGTCCTACCATGTGCATCGACGATGGCTGTGGCTGTTTGTGCCGGTGGGTATTCTGATTTTGTTGGTGCTGACGAATGATTTGCACCAGTGGGTCTTTGCCTTTCAAAAGGATTTTGTAAACAGTACATCCAGCTATATCAGACGGGGTGGGTACTATGCAATTGCTGCGTGGTCTTGTGTACTGATTATGGCAGCGTTGGCGGTACTGTATCAGCGATGCAAAATTCCGGACAGTCGGCGGCGGATTTTGCTGCCCTTCCTGTTTGTGGCACTGGCAGCTGTTTATGCGGTAGCATATCCTTTTTTCAGCGATACATATCTGTTTAAGTGTATGGATTTAACCACATTGTTTTGCGGCGTGATTTACGGCGTGTTTAATACCTGCGCCGCCGTGGGCTTGATTCAAACCAATAGCCGTTACGAGGCGCTTTACAGCCAAACGGATATGGATACTTGGATTACGGATGAAAATTTGCAGGTGGCATACACCTCTAAGGGCGTGGTTTTGCCGCCAAGGGAACGTATGGAGACGGCCCTTCGGCATACCGTGCCGTTGCCTGACCACCGTCAGCTGAAATGTATGTCCATATATGGAGGCTATGTGTTCTGGATTGAGGATGTGTCTGCCGTCCATGCACTGCTGGAACAGCTGCAAGAAGATAAAGAGCTGCTGCAGGACAAAGAAAGCCTGTTGCAAGCCGAGATTGAAGTTAAAAAGAAGCAAGCGGCCGTAGAAAAGCAGCTGGACTTATATACAAAAATTGACGCCTCCGTAGGGGCGCAGGCCGCGGCGATGGAGCAAGTGCTGCAAGCGATGGGCAGCGACAATGCGGAGCAATCGCTGAAAACTCTGTGTCTGCTGTGTGCCTATATAAAGCGCAAAAGCAATTTGCTGCTGCTTGGAGAGCACAACGCAAGCGTGTCGGTGCGGGAATTGTCGCTTTGCTTGCAAGAGAGCTGCAACGCCTTGGCTCTGTTTGGTGTGCAATGCAACTTAAATCCCTCTGATGAGGGAGAAGCGCCGATTGAGACGCTGATAGATTTATATGCCGCCTTTGAGGCGCAAATAGAAGCCCAAATGCCAGGCTTGGAGGCATTGTATATTAAGGTGTCGCAAACCCCGGCAGAAGTCATGGTGCATTTGGTTATGCAGCCGGAAGCCGGCGAGGCGCTGACCCTGCGCCTTTGCGGCAGCAAGGAAGGTGGGGCAGAATGAACTTGGTTGCCATTTTGTTGCTCATTGTTGCATACTTGCTGAGCATGATTTTGTTGTTTTTTGTTTATCGTAAGGCGCGGCGCTGGAGCGGCGTGCTGCCCTGTGCCGCCTTGTCGGTGGCAGAGTTTTTGGCGCTGGTGGGGCTGGTTGGCGTGCGCAACGGAGATTGTGCGTTGCCGTGGGCTGCCGGTTGGTCGGCGGCAGGTGCAGCCGCATTCTTGATTTGTACCGCTTTGGCGCTGGTGCTGTACCGGCGGCGGTATCGGCGGATGTTGTCCGGCAACTCGATTCAGGAGAGTACGGACAAGGTGCCCTTGGGGCTTTGCTTTTATTATCCGGATGGTGTTCCCATTTTAATCAATGCGCGTATGCAGCATTTGGCAGAGCGCGTAACCGGCAGTGCGATTACCAATGCAGAGGTGTTTTGCCGCCGTGTGGACGGCAAAACCGTAGAGGTGGACGGGCGGTACTACCGTTTTTGCAGTGCAGATATGGATTGCAATGGCGAGACCGTGCGGCGGCTGTGGGCAATGGATATTACGGATTTGCATCGATTGACGCTGGAACTGGACGCAGAGAATGCAGCCCGTAAGGAAATCAATCAGCGCCTACTGGCGTACAGTCGGCAAGTGGAGGCACTGACCAGAGACCGGGAAGTGCTGAAGGCCAAAATGGATATTCACGACAAAATGGGTCGAATGCTGTTAGAGACTAAAATTTTTTTGGAGGAAGGCAACAGGGATTATACCTCCATTGCAAACCGTTGGCACCATACGCTGACGGTGTTTACCACGCGCTTTTGGCGAGAGCGTACACCGGCGGATGTGCAGGCGCTGGAGCAAATGGCGGCGGCTATGCACCTGCAGTTGCAAATGGACGGCGTGCCGGAGCAGGCGGTGTTTTTGGAAGCGGTGCGGGAGTGTATGACCAATGCGGTGCGCCACGCAGGCGCAGGGGCAATGTATGTGCAGGCAACGCCCCACAGAATTGTGATTACCAATAACGGCAAACCGCCGGAGCGCCCCATTACCGAGGGCGGCGGTCTTTCGGATCTGCGCCAAAAGGTGGAGCAGCAGGGCGGTACGATGACGGTAGAAAGTGCGCCGGTGTTTCGGCTGCAAATTGATTTATAAAATCTGTCCTTTTGGGTAGGGTGTAGCGGTGCGAAATGCAGTATAATAAAAGCAAAACAGGAGGTGATTGCCGTGGTACGAGTGTTGATTGTAGATGACCAATCGTTGGTGCAAACCTATTTGCGCACGGTGGTAGAGGAAAACCCGGATTGTTCCGTGGTGGGTACGCTGGATTGTGCAGACGCAGCCGTAGCACGCTGCATAGCAGGCGGCGTGGATTTGGTACTGATGGATGTGTGTACCGCAGAGGATGCCAGCGGATTGACGGCGGCAGCAAAAATTAAGCAAGCCTGCCCGCGGGTCAAGATCATAGTGGTTACCTCTATGCCGGAGGTCAGCTTTATAGAAAAGGCAAAGGCTGCCGGCTGCGAGAGTTTTTGGTACAAGATGGCGCCGCGTCGTGAATTGGAGCAGGTGCTTGCCGCCACCATTGCCGGGGAGCGTATGTATCCGTTAGACAGACCTACGGTGTATATCGGCAATGCCAACAGCGTGGAGTTTACGGACAAGGAACTTTGCATTTTGCGGGAGCTGATTGAGGGCAATTCCCAAAATGAGATTGCCGACAAATACGGCGTTACCCGCTCTGCCGTTAAATACCATATTCGCAATATGCTGCAAAAAACCGGCTACGATTCCTATGTAAAGCTGGTGATTGATGTGGTGGATAAGCGGCTGATTATTCCCAATTATTAAGTGGCTTTGCAGAGTGGCTGCGTAATTCGAATTTTTTTATTAAAACTGTCCATTTGGGTAGGGCAGATCAAGGCGCTTTCTGATAAGATAAGGGTGACAGGATGTACGGACCTTCCACCGTACAGAAATATAAGGTTATATCAGAAAGGAGATTGATCTGTTTATGAAGAAAAAGGTATTTTCTATGTTTTTGTCCGTGCTGATGCTGATGAGCGTGGTTGCTGTACTGCCTGCATCTGCAACGGCCGCACAAAAAGGAGACATTTATAACGGCCAGTTCCACGGTACCCTGGAGCTGAAAATGAGCCCCACCTTGCGCGTGGGCGAAAGAATCAGCGGCGCCATTGATGTAAACGGTTATCCATTGCGCTTTGTAGGCGACGTCGATTACTTTGGCAATTGGCGTGACAAGACGTTAGACTCGAAATGGTTTAAGTCCGGTGAGCTGAATGCGCAAGAGGGTCATGAGTACGAATATAAAGTAACGCTGATGTATAGCAACATTGGTGATGTGCGATTTGATGAGATTGACGGGGTAACCGTAAACGGTGTGCCTGTTGACTATACGATCGCCGAGGAAGAAGACATCATTCGCATTTATGTTCCGTATGATGCGTATGTTGAGGTTCGCAATTGCGTGGAGATTGTAAGGGGCAATCAGTGGTTTATTCCCGGTCAGTCTGCAACCTTTAGATCTACATTGGGTCCGGCGGACGCAAACAATCACTTATCGTGGGCTTATTATATCGTTGATGAACCGTATGAACATGATATTAAAACTATTTATGCTTACGACCACCCCTTCTTTGTGATTACGGTACAAAACGATTATTCCGACGACATCGTATCTGTAAATAAATTCACCTGTACGCCGGAGGCAGACAAAGCCGTGGCTGCGACCTGCACAAAGTCCGGTTTGACCGAGGGCTCCCATTGCCAATATTGTAAGAAGGTTTTGACGGAGCAAAAAGAGATTCCTGCTACCGGTCATCAGTATATCCCGTCTCAGGAATCGTACCCCAACCCGATGGCAACGCTGTCTAAGGACGGTCGGTTGGTATCGCCCCAAGTGTGTGAAAACTGCGACGATGAATACGAAATGACCGCCGTTATTCCAAAAATCGGCACGGTTAAGCTGAGCAAAACCGCCTACACGTATAACGGCAAGGTGCAGTGCCCCGACGAAGTGGTGAAGGACCGCACAGGCAAAGCCTTAACGGGCGGTATGGACTACAATGTGTCTTATTCCAAGGGCATGAAAAATGTGGGCAAATACACGGTTAAGGTTACCTTTAAGGAGAATTACAGCGGCAGCAAGTCCATGACTTATAGCATTAACCCCAAGGGTACCAGCGTATCTAAGGTTACTGCCGCCAAGAAAGGCTTTAAGGTCACTTGGAAAAAGCAGAAAACCCAGACCACAGGTTATCAAGTGCAGTACAGCACAGACAAGAACTTTAAGAAAAACAACAAGACCGTTACCATCAGCAAGAACAGCACCACCTCTAAGAGTGTGGGCAAGCTGAAGGCTAAGAAAAAGTATTATGTTCGTGTACGCACTTACAAAACCGTCAAATTCGGCGGCAAGAGTGTGAAACTGTATTCCGGTTGGAGCAAGGCCAAGAGCGTGACCACTAAGAAATAATAGCTCTATGTCAATAGTTGGGGTAAATCCACTAAAATGAAATAGATTAGATAGACAAGTGATAGTATTATGCTATCACTTGTTTTTGCTTTTGTAGTGAAAACATATGTAAAATACGGTTACGAAATCTATTAAAATTTTGATAGCCATAAGCATTCCTTTTTAGAACTTTGATTTTGTTGTTGCAACCTTCTAATTTAATTCTATTTCAAAAACTTTACTAACTATTGCAATTTAGGCTAATTTATTAAATTAACAATCAACAAACTAAATTTTAAATCAACACACAACAAATTCATAAACAACAAAAGACTAGTTACTATATAAGCAACTAGCCTTAATTTGGTTATTATTTAATTAACATTGAAAAGCAACAGAACAAAGTTTACAAAATTACTTTACTTCAAAGATAGCAAAAGAACTACCGTAAGCAGTAACCTTATTATCCTTTACTTCTGTTTTGCCGATTTGGTATAGAGTTGAAGCAACATCAAAATCAAATGGTACAGTTTCATCATTTGAAGATGGGTTTACAACAACAACAAACTTACCCCTCTTGTAGATGAAAGGATACTTTTCTTTCTCAGCATAAACAACTTCAAAGTCACCGTCATTGCCTAGGTCTTTGTTATTATGACGAAGTGCAATAACATCAGTTACAACCTTATAAATTGAGTCAGGGTCATTCTTCTGATTTTCAACAGTTGGTGCATCAGCGTTCTTATCAACCGGTAGATAACATTCATCAGCAGTTGAGAAACCTAGGTTCTTTTCACTATTCCACTGCATAGGTGTTCTTGAACCTGTACGAGAATAACCACCTTCCTTAGAAACAAGGTCACCCTGATACCTCATACCGATTTCATCACCATAATATAGGAATGGTACACCCGGTAAAGTAAACAGAGTTGCAAAAGCAAGTCGGATTGTTTCTTTATCTGCATAGTGAGTCATTCTTGGCATATCGTGGTTATTAGTCATAAAGCTAATGTAACCGTTAGCCTTAGTTTTTTCATAGTTTGGAACATACTCATCCATAGCAGCAGTAATATCGCCCTTACCGTTTTTATGGAAGAATGCTTTGTTTTCACCATCTTTTTCATATCTAAACAGACGGCTATAACCATTTCCGTAATGGTCAAGATAAAAGTCCATATGGAAACCGGCATTGTTAATAGCTCTTTCAGGGTTACACCATTCTGAAACCATAGCAACCTCAGGATAATCCTTATCTAGCATTTCTCTGACACCACGCCAAATCTTAGCAGTAGCGATTTTTTCATCATCATTTTTAACTAGGGAGTCAGCCATATCAACTCTAAAGCCGTCAGCACCCTTATCTAGCCAAAATCTCATAACATCTTTAATTGCTTCGGCAGTAGCTAAAGCATCCGGATGGTCATAAGGTAACTGCCACTCAGGGTGAGTTACTTCGTAGAAACCATAGTTAAGAGCAGGTTGGCTACTAAAGTAGTTAACCATATAGTTACCGTCACGCTCACATAAACCACACATCATTCTATATTCAGGTGGTGCATCCCATACTGACTTTGTAAAGATATATCTGTTTGTATATTCACTTTCCTTAGCTTTTTTACTTTCTAAGAACCAAGGATGTTGGTCACTTGTATGACCCGGAACTAGGTCCAGCAAAATCTTAATGCCCTTTTTGTGAGCCTCATCAAAAAGTCTTACCAAATCTTCATTTGTACCATATCTTGGAGCAACCTTCTTGTAATCTCTTACATCATAACCGGCATCCATAAACGGTGAATCGTAAACAGGGTTTAGCCAAATTGCGTTACAACCAAGACCCTTTACATAATCAAGCTTTTCAATAATACCCTGAATATCACCGATACCATCACCGTTAGTATCATTGAAAGACTGAGGATAAATTTCGTAAAATACTGCGTCACTTAACCACTGTGGCATATTTCATCTTCCTTTCGTTAGTAAATTTTTGAAATTAATTTAGTGTTTTATTTACTGTAAACAATAATCAGTTGATAATGTCCTTTGTACCATTTATCCTTTATATAAAGGAGGTAATAGTATGACTATTACAAAGATAAATAATACTTCATTTATGTTTGAATTTTTACAAGACGAACTTACCTTTAATACTGAGGACGATTTAATATATCACATTATAAACATTGTTGCAACTGTTGAAAAGTTAAACACAAAGCACTGTGCATTTGTGTTAGAGGCTGTTAAGTCAAGGAAAGGTTCAATCTTTCTCTTGACCATCAGATATGGCAGAAAAAGATTTAAAGTAAAAAGAAACCTTGACCACACCATATATTCTTTTGAAAATTGTGATGATTACTTAAATTGTATATTTACCTTACACAAATCTTCTTATCCATTATCAAGAAACCATAGTTACATAATGGATAACAAATACTACCTATGTTTTTCCAATTCATTTATCTCTAAAAAAACAAAACTCCTTGTGTGTCAATACGGAAAAAAATGTGAAAACAATAATATTCTCTTAGCTAGGCTAAAGGAATACGGAAAATATATCGGTGAAAATTGTGTAGAAAATATCAGTAAAAATCTTACTTACAAAGAGCCTTAAGGTGGTTAATAGCCTCAGTAGCTGAGTCAGCCTTAAATACTGCTGTACCTGCAACACAAACATCAACACCGGCATCATATGCTTGTTTAATAGTAGCCTCACCGATACCACCATCAACTTCGATAAGAAGTTCAGGATTTACCTTGTTAGCTTCTTCTCTGATTTCTTTAACCTTTGGTAGCATATCTGCCATAAATGACTGACCACCGAAACCGGGTTCAACTGTCATTACAAGAACCATAAATAAATCCTTTAGATAAGGGAAAACTTCTTCAGCCTTTGTATTAGGCTTAATTACAAGTCCGGGCTTTTTGCCACAAGCCTTGATTTTATCAATAGTTTCCTGTATATCACTGTCACTTTCAACATGGAAAGTAATAATATCAGCACCGGCATTCGCAAAGTCTTCAATATACTTTAGTGGTTCAGAAATCATTAAATGTACATCAAAAGGCTTTTCGGTATATTTTCTAACCGTTTTAATAACAGGTGCACCAAATGTAATATTTGGTACAAAGTGACCATCCATAACATCAAGGTGCATATAGTCTGCTCCTGACTTGTCCATTCTCTCAATTTCTTCACCCATAATAGAAAAATCACATGATAGTAGTGATGGTGCGATTAACATAATAAAATTCCTCCTAAGGTTTCTTAATCATAGGGACAATCATTGTTGCTATTCCCCAGAAAATTGTATAAAGTAGCATTTCTACTGTACCCAAAATTGAAGTACCTGCATAAAGTGCAATAGTTGACATAATCATAATGCCAAGTGCCACACCTATTAGCTGAATAATTACTGAAATGCTTATATTTGTTCTCATTTGTACACATCCGGAGAGTGCTCTGGCAATCTGAGTAAATCTACCTCTTGTTGCTAAGTATGCTCTGGATTTTTCTTCATGTACACCGGTTACTTCCTTACAAACATTGCCAAGTCCTGTTGGAAGTACCTTTACACTTCTATAGAACACTCCAAAGTCCTCAGAAACTTGTTCTGATGTAATATTACAATCACTGGTGCTGATTAGTAGGCTAATGCCATTGTACTCAGCTCTTTGAAGTTCTTTTGCTATCTCAATACTAGGTCTGTATGTTGTAATCAGCATTGCAACAAGCACACCTGAATGAGCAATAAAAGTTGTTTGCTTATGTTGATGGTGATATGTTTCTTCAATATCTCTTTCAGGCATATTGATACTGTACTTTCTCATAAGCTCTCTATTACCTACAAGAATTCTGTCACCGTTTACCCAACCAACAAGTCCAAGTTCGTCCTCATACATTACAGACTCAACATCAGGAAGTACCATTCTGCTTTCTTGAAGTGCTTTATCAAACACATAAGAAAGTGGACTGTTTACTTCCTTTAGCACTGCTGCTGCACATAAACAAGATTCATCAAGTTTAACTTCGTTAAATGCTTGAATGTTGTTTAGGATAATTGAGCCTTCAGGATAAAGCTCACTGGCATCAACCATAATTGCCGATGTATCACAAAACTGATTTACACCTTGATAACCACAAAGCATTGCACCTTTTCTAAGCAAAGCTTTGCACAATTTTCTCATAGGCACATTAACAGCCATTAAAGTACAAATAGGAATACTTACTGTTGTAATAAGTGAAAGTGTACTGATTGCACCTACAAAATCTTTCTTAATTAATCCGAATAAAATTGCAACAACTATTGCACAAATTGTAGTGTATGGTGCAATTTTACCGGCTGCCTCTTCTGATGGATCAGGTGCATAGGAAAGTTGCAAGTAGTTTGTCAAAAAGTCTGTTTTGTGCTGATAAGCAACAATAGGCTTTTCTACAACAGTACCACTCATCATCTTTGAGGCAATATTTTCATCAGTATAAATTTTTGCTGAATACATTTTCTTATTATCATCAGCAATAAACTTAAAGTTCTTGTCAACTCTGCTAACCATATAATACTTACCAACAGAGTTGCACAGTAGCCCTACAATAAGGATAACTGTATAGTAACTGTACTTACCCATAAAGTAACTTTGACTGGCAAACAGTCCCACTATACTTGAAAGCACACCACAAACATAACCTACTGCTACTGCCGTATCGGAATTACCCTTAAACTTGATAAGTGAGGATAAACCATTCTTTAGTGCTACTCTTGAAACTGCACCTGCTACTAAAATAACAATTAAGTTTAACACACCGTAAATTACAGGTGCTACATAACCTGCACCTAAAGTTGATGGCAATGCTCTCTGTAAAAATACAAAGAACAATGTTGCCACAGCTAACACACCTAAAGCAAAACTTTGGAACTTTAGTTTACTTAGGTTACTGTTAATTTCATCAGCAACACTTTCCTTATCATTTTCGTCATCATAGTCATCAACAGTAACAACCTTTTCTGCAGTTGTTCTGTTTTCTACAGTATCCTTACCTTTTGAAGTGAATAAGTTGATAACTGATTGTGCAAATTTATTTTTATTATTTATCGGTTCTTCTGTAACTACAGTTGAAGTTGGCTTATATGTAGCAGAAATTTCAGGATTCTTGCTTTTTAGATATTCTTCATACTCTTGTCTAACTACAACTGAAAACTTACCTACATTAACATTTAACTGTTCCAAAGGACTTTCAGGCTTATAAATCGGCACTTTAGAAACCTGAGTTGTACCTTGTGGTACAGGCTTTTGCTTTCCGAAAAGCTTTTCATAATGGAAATCATCAGGTTCTTCTTCATCCTCATGCTTAGGCAGTGGTGGAAGATTTTTTTCCTTAATCAATTCATCAAGGCTATCCTTCTTGAACTTTTCTTCGTCAAAGTCCTCATTAGCCATAGCAATAGGAAAAGTATCTTCTTCCTTTTTTTCCGGTACATCAGGAATATCAATATCAATAGTATCTATATCTTCAATTTCAATAGGCTTAATGTCAAACTGAGGAACACTCTCAATAACATCATCAGCTACAAGTGTACCCTCCGATACATCACCGGTAAGTTCAACATCTTCCTCTACAGGAACAGGAGCATTATAAAAATCACCACTATAGTCCGGTAAATCCTCTTCATCTTCTAGGACTTTACCATTCTCATCACCTTGGCGTTCCATCATCACCTCAGCATTCATAGTAGTACCGATTTTCTCTCCTACAATAACATTATTACTTTCTTCATCATCGTCCACAGGAGCCATTGAGTAAAACATAGTCTTAATATCCTCTGTTACCTCCGGTGGAGCTTGATTTTCTTTCTTAGTTACCTTTTTGACTTCTTTTTTAGGCTTTTTCTTAACCTTATTCTTTAGGAAGTCAGGTTTCTTAAACTCCATTACTTCTCTCCTATTTATCTTTTGTCTGCAATTTCGTACATTAAAATACCTGCTGCAACTGATGCGTTAAGAGAATTAATTTTACCTTTCATAGGAAGTGAAACAATAACATCACAATCCTTTGCAACAAGTGGACTGATACCCTTACCCTCATTACCGATTACTAGGGCAACTGCACCGTCAAAGTTAACTTTCTTGTAATGCTCACCGTCCATATCAGCACCATAAACCCAAATTCCTTTATCCTTTAGTTTTTGGAGAACTGCTGAAATATTTTTAACTCTAACAATCGGCATATACTCTAATGCACCGGCAGAGGTTTTTTCTACTGTATAAGAAAGTCCTGCACTTCTTCTTTCCGGAATAATCACACCATGAGCACCTGCACATTCTGCAGTACGAATAATAGCACCTAGGTTGTGTGGGTCTTCTATCTTGTCAAGAACAATTATGAAAGGACTTTCCCCTCTCTCTTCTGCTAAAGCAAAAATATCCTCAAGTGTACTGTATTCCTTTACTGCACATTGAGCAACAATACCCTGATGATTTACACCTTTAGCTAAGAAATCCAGCTTTTTGGAGTCAACATCTTTAACAGGGATATTCTTCTGTTTTGCTTTTGCAATAATCGCAACAACCGAGCCACTTCTCTCTCCCTTTGCTACAAGGATTGACTCAATACTTCTGCCACTACGGATTGCTTCCATAACAGGGTTACGACCTGCAATTATATCATTTCTTTGATTATCTAAATTCTGTTTATTTTGTTCCATAAAAAATTCCTTTTGTTTATACCTTTTCTAGTAATTTGTACAGAATAAGTATAACACAAAAGGAAATTAAGTAAAAGCAAAAACATAAAAAAACTAAAATAATTATGGGGTTTTACAGATTATTTAAAACTGCTGCACCTTTATCTACATAATTCGGCAAAATTCCGTAAAAGCCTGTTGTTTCATCTTTAAAAAGTCCCATATGTGGAGGAAAAACCGTAAAGGAAAAATACGCAATAAGGAACAGTCCCAACAAAAATAATGACGGTACAAAGTAAGTGCCGAAATTTTTATCACTTAAAGTAACCTTATAAGAAATAATCTGAGAAAAAATAACTGCAAAAATGCCCATAGCAATATCAACACCAACCATTTTATCTCCAACAAAAAGTGAAAATAAATAGTGCATAATGATTATGAAAAATCCCATAAAGTAAATACCAAAAACTTTACCCACAACAAATGGCTTAAAATACACATTAGAAACTAAAAGTTCAACAAGTCCCCAAATAGCATAAGCAATTAAAAATATTTTTGTGTTTTCCCACACAGACTCATTAACTGCACCAAATAGAATTGAAAAAACCGTACCGTCAGTTAGCTGATAAATATAGTGCAACAAAAAGGCCAAAGAAAATACAAAGAAAGCACCTACTATTTCAAGGTTACGAAAAAACTTAACTTTCATAACAGCCTCCATATAATTTATATAAAATTATATGAATAGCTTAGGTATAAGATTACATAGAAAGTAATATTATTATAGCAGAAGCCAGTCCACCCATTAAGGCAGAAATGCCCAGCCTAATTGACCAATAAATAACTTTTGATTTTAATTTTATTGCTGACGGTGGGTACATTCGCCTTAACATTAACTTGGCTTCTCTTTCCAAAACATTTTTCTGAGCATCAGTATATTCAGGACGAACCACAAGCAATGCCTTTTCATAATACATATTGTTGGTTTCTGTAATCTCCAGAACTTGTCTGTTAATGCCTCTTAACATAGCAAAACCCTCTTTCTATGTATATTTTTGACCCGATTTTTAGTATGTAATCAACAAAAATAAAACAAATTTGATAATTCTTTGTAACAATTAAAATTGAAATTATACAAATAGTAAACTAACATTTTACTAACATTTATGTGGAAAACTATGTTGACAACTAGGAAAACCCCTAGAGTTATCCACTAATACTCTAAAAATAATGCATTTTTCTACAAGGAAAGTTTTTCACATTAACAATTTCCATATGGTTTTCAACATAATTATATTACAATTAGTAATATTCCCTCTGTCAAGGAAGTTACAAAAATAAAACAAAAAATTTAAAAATTCTTACATAAACAACAAAAGCACCCCTATTATAGAGGCACTTTTATTGTTACTATTTACTATTGACATTTTAAATGTATCAAATGTGCAACCCCCGGAATACTCTCCCCTTGTTGATTTGCAGTTGGACTCATTAATGCACCTGTAGCTATAAACAATACATTGTTATACTTACCATTTTCCATATCTCTTAAGATTTTGCCACAAAGTACCGATGCACCACATCCACAACCTGAGCCACCGGCATGAACATCTTGAGTATCTCTGTCAAAAATCATTAGGCCACAATCTCTATGGATGCTGTCAATGTTATATCCATCATCATTTAGTAATTGATGCAAAAGTTCTGAACCTACTTGTCCTAAGTCACCGGTAAAAATTCTGTCATAATCCTTAGGTGTGGTTTTGGTGTCATTAAAGTAGGTCAAAATTGTGTCATAAGCTGACGGTGCCATAGCAGCACCCATATTGTTTATATCCTTTACTCCTTTATCCACAATTTTTCCTACTGTAGCACTTGCCACTTCAACGCCTTTCCCCTCATTACTGACAATTACAGAGCCTGAACCTGTTACTGTCCATTGAGCAGTTTGAGGTCTTACACCACCATATTCAAGTGGATAACGGTACTGCCTTTCTGCTGTACAAAAATGCGATGAGGTTACAACGGCAGTTTCTCTTGCACTTCCACCACCTACTGTAAATGAAGCCATAATTATCCCCTGAGCCATTGTTGAACAAGCCCCATACTGACCAAGATAAGGAATGTTAAAACTTCTCATAGAATAGCTGGAGCTTATAAGCTGATTTAATAAATCCCCTGCAAAAACAAAGTCAATATCCTCCGGATGTGTTTTGCTTTTTGTCATTGCACCTATAAAAGCCTCTTGCTGAAACTTAGCCTCTGCCTTTTCCCAAGTAGGCTGACCTGCTCTTGAGTCGTAAAAAATCTTATCAAAATATTTTCCTAATGGTCCTTCAGCCTCCTTCTTTCCAACTACTGAACTATAACCTGTTATTACCGGTGGATGTAAAAATTCTATTGTGTATGAACCAACTCTTTTTATCATAAGAAAAACCCCTTTTACACTTATTATGTGCAAAAGAGGTTCTTTTATTTTGAAATTTAAATTAGAAATTATTTCTTTCTGTTTACAGTAAATGATTTTGCTGAGCCGTTATAAGCCTTTTTGCTTACTGTTGCAGTGCCGTAAACTCTGAACTTAGTTTTGCCCTTAGATACTGTTAACTTATAAGAAGTAGAAGAGAGTGTTTTTACATTTTTCCACTTGCCCTTAACATTTTTCTGAAGAACATACTTCTTAGCACCCTTTGACTTACTCCAAGATAAAGTAGCCTTGCTACCCTTTACTTTAGAAGTTGCCTTAGTAATCTTGCTAGGTACAATTTTAAATGTTTTTGCAACAGAACCGATTGTGTTGCCACTACCGTTAATATAAACTGTTGCAGTACCAACATTCTTGTTATTTCTATAGCTTAGTTTATAACTTGCAGCATCATAACCTGCCTTTACAGTTAGACCACTTTGTCCTACATTTTTACCGGTATAATCTTTATTCTTAACACCAACTACTGTTGCAGTATACTTATTTAGACAAAGAGCATATGTTTCACTAACATAACCGTTTACATCTTTAACCCAAATGCTCATATGTGCATTAGGATCATAATTTTTGTAGGTATAGTTAAATTCATTCTTTGCATTTAAAGTTATCGCCTGACCACAAACAGTTATAGTAGCACCTGATGTTCTGCCGTAGTTACATGTATGAACATAGACAGTTTGTGGAGCATCTACAGTATTTAATCTATATGTAACTGTCTTGTCGCTATTAGTTCTTACATAAGAAACTGTAGTGAATTTAGTTTTTTTGCTAACTTGACCTAGTGACATTAAGAAAGTACTGTTTATTTGTTTTTTAGTTTCATTTTTATAGTACGCCTTTACATAATAAGTACCTTTGCCTAAGAAACCGTACATTGCTTCATTGTTGTTATCGTTTTTAATTACAGTCAAATCTTTCTTATAAAGCAAGTTAGGGTCAGTATAAACTTCAACAAGATATGTTTCATTCCAGCTATACTGTGTATGATTAGTAAAACCAAAGTTAAGCATAAAGTTTGCATCATTCTTTAAAGTAAAAGAATAAACCTTCTCAAAAGTATCAACAAAACTGTCTGATGCTTGAGTTGTGCCTTTTCTTACACTGTCAATATAAGCAGTTCTGCTTTTGTATGTAGGAACATCCTTAATAGCAGTTGCATTTGTTACTGCTGATGCTGAAACAGAACCTATCATTAGTACACTAACAGCAATACTTATTGCCATTAAAATTGAAATTAATCTTTTAGTATTATTCATAAATACCCTCCTCAATATTATACTACAATTATACTATTATATAAGAAATTTTTGCAATAGTTATAATTCACAAAAAACTGAACAAGATGTAGTAAATGTACATAAACAACAAAAAGAAAGGAACTGCCAAAAGACAGTTCCTTCTTTGAAATATTCTTTTTTCTGGAGAAAAAATTTTAATGAACAAAATCTATTAACCAAATTACATATTTAATACTGATTTTTGAATAGCTGTTGCATCCTTAACATCAATTCTGCCATCTTTGTTGTAGTCAGCAACTGATAAGTTTTCCTGAGCAATATCTGCTTTTTGAACAACATACTTTTGAATTAATGTTGCATCCTTAATGTCTATCTTACCGTCACCATTAGTGTCCCCCAATAGCTTTTCACTACTAGCTTCACCAACATTATATAGCATTGTTTTCTCTACAGTTTTTCCGTTAGAATCCTTAGCAACAAACTTTAGTGAATAGCTACCATCCTTTGATGGTGTCCACTTAGCAGTATTTGTTGTTGTATTAGTTAGTTTTTCATTATTTACATAGAATTCATAAGAAACATTACCCTTATTGTTATATGCTTCTGACTGTAGAGTAATTGCAGCACCAACACCCTGACCGGAATTTTTATCTGCACCACAGTTAATTTCTAGAGGAGCTTCGTTTACAACTGTATCTGATAGTAAAGCACCCATTCTAGCTAGTGGTACTGTAATATTATCAACATCTTCCTTTTCGTGTGAAGTTGATGGGTCATAGCTATATTCAACATTTGCATTATCTAACATTGATGGGTCATGTGGTAATGTATCCATACCGGAAGTACCGTATGTTAAAATCTGCATTGCACCAATACCCTTAGTTTCAATATAGTTTCTGTCAATGCCTAGAGTTTTTAGTGGAATAGCTACTTCATAGATGTAACCATATTCTGATTTGTAACCAAGGTCTTTAAAGTCAACCCAGCTTGAGTTAGGGTCAAGATTATCACCAAGTTTACGATCACCCTTTGCACCGTTTATACCAATAATTGAATCACTCTTTGTACCGTTAGCATACTTAATCTTGAAACCGTTTCGGTTATCCTGAGCTTGGAACGAATTAACACCGATAGGAACTCTTGTGTCATAGTTGAACATATATGTTCCATCTGTATCCTTAGTATCTGCCTTAAAGATTGATGCACCACCGTTAGAGTTGTTTGAATCCATCGCTACAAGTGTATCAATATGTGTTGTGAAAGATACATTACCATCTTTAGCAACACCACCGTCACAACCCCAAACAAATGGATTTGTAAAAGTTGAACCGTCTTTATTTGTGCCTATCGCCTTGCCTGTTGCCTGTTTGTCAGGGTCAATAGAAAGTGCTAGGTACATTGGAATACTGTTTCTCCATGGTCTTGCTTCGTTTGATGTAGCAAAGTCATCATTTGGTGAAACAATATAAGTTGTGTTTGCCATTTCCCACATAAAGTATAGGTTATCATCATCCCATGCACCATATAGTGCGTATGCATCCCAAGGCTGTTCGTGCATTGAAGATGGCATATATACTCTTGGGTCATCGTTTGCAACACCCTGAGCAATAATCATTGAGCTATCCCAATCATCTGTCTTACCATCAACTGTGACTTTCTTATACTTACCTAATTGCTTATTAGGGTTTGTACCATAGTAACCACCCTCTGCCTCAGTTGCGTGACCATCTGACTTAGCAGAGAAAGTTGTCTTTGTTGATGTAAATTTTTTCTTAAATGTATATTCTTGAGTTGTTTCAACAGCATCACTACCCTTAGTTGTAAGAGTTAGTTTAATTGTACTGTTACCGATTTTACCTTCGCCGACTCTGATTGTATCACCGTTAGCATAAGTTTTCTTAGCAGAACCGTCAATAGAATAAAAACCTGTCTTGCTACCCTTTAGACCAAGTTTTACTTCAATGTAATCTTTGCTGAAAGTAGTACCTGATGGTGTGTAAGAAAAACCATAAGCATGGTCGTCCATCTTACCATAATTAACCCACTTAGAATCAGCAGTTAAAAGTTTACATTCCCCTGTCTTTAAGCTAAGACCTGAATTTTCAGGGAACTGTTCTTTACCTGCACCTTTTTCAAGACCATTGTTGAAAATTACATTCTCAGATTTATATGTAGCCGGAAAATCAATAGAGTAAAGACCATCTGCACCTTTTTCCATTAACTGACCCGGCCATTTTGCATTTTCTTTTGTACCGTAGGCATATACATAGACCTTTGCCCAATTGTATTTTGAATTATCAAAATACGCTCTTGAACCTTCAGCAGCTGAAACTGAACCCATTGTGATTAATGTACAACTTAGCATAATCGCAAGTGTTAGTAGTACGCTTACATACCTTTTCATATATTTCATAGTTACCCTCCTAATACTCTCTGTGAATAATCATAGCATATTAAACACATTTGTACAATACCTTTGATTTATTTTGTATTTTTAGACAAAGGAGCAAGTGAATTATGAGACAAATAGCACAAACTAAATTACAAGACTATGAACAAACATAATATATTCCGTTAAGTTGTTCATAAAAATAAGGGAGTCTTTGCGACTCCCTTAAAAATTTAACATATTTTATTCTACATGACCACCATGCTTATAATCTGTACCACCACTATCAGGTGTCTGAACAGAAGCACCGTTCTTTAGACTATAATATGAACTTGGCAATTCTTCTCTGCGGATTTCTTTACCCTTACTATTTTTATAAATTCTATATGATCTCGCTCTATAGTAAGAGGACTGAATGTCATAGTTTTTGCTATATGTATCAATTACATCATAAGAATCATCCTTGATACCGTAGAATGCTGCGTGAAGAGTTGTACCCTCCATATAACAAGCCAAGAATACTTGATATTTAGAATTATTCTTTAGCTTTAGGTCAAGATTGCCATAGTCAATAGCAGCATCAAAGCCACTCTTAGCATATACTGATGGATAAGTATGAGGTGAACGCTCAGCAATAGTTAGATTACTTCTTACTGCTGCATTGTAGATTGTTGTACTGGACTGGCAGATACCACCACCAACACCATCAGTAAAGTTACCGTCAACAATAACACCTGCTGATGCATAACCCAGAGAAGTATCGTTACTGTTACCTGTGCAACCATTAAATGACCAAGTTTCACCGGGGTCAATAATACTACCGTTACAAGCCTTTAGAGAAACTTTCATATTCTGATTACCGTTAGCATCATTTGTTGAATAAGTTTCCCAAGCAGCAAGTAACTGCATATTTTTCTTTAGGAATGCAACATCATACTTAGGCTGAGTTGCAGTTCTTGTTACTGTAACCGTACCTGTATATGTACCGGAAGCATTGCCTTTTTCAATAATTGAATTAATCTGTGACTGTAAATCATCTTTATCTACCTCAAGACCTGACTTACCTTCTTCATAAGTAAACATAGGACTTGAATCAGGGTTAAACTTAGTTACCCTTGCATCCTTTGCTTTTACATTATATTTCTTATAAATCTTATTAATTAGCTTGTCAACTGATGACTGGTTTAGACTGGCAGAAATCTTCATTACCTGTTCTTTAGCATACTCATTACCGTTGCTATCAGTTGTTGTTGGATAAGTTGTACCGTCAGCCATTCTCTTTGAAATAATCTTTTCATCATCAAGAACAGTAGAAGTATCATACTTAAAAGTAAAGTCATCTTCGGTATAAGTTGTTTCTTCACCGTCAACATTAACTGTAATGTTCATCTTTGGTCTAGACTTAATTTCTTCACTTTTTAGAAGAATTCTAGCCTGTACTACTGTTAAGCCACCAATATCAACACCGGAAACTTTAGTACCTTTTGCAAAAACAAATTCACCTTTGTCATTTGTAATAGCTACAGTTGGCTTTGTTTCTGAAGTAGTTGTTTCTTGCTGTGCATTATTGTTACTAGGAGAAACAACACCTTGAACAACAAATACCAATACAACACAAAGTACAACTACTGCACCGATAATTGAACCGATAATAGCCTTTTTATTCTTAGGTTTCTTTGTTTCTTCTTTAACATCATCAACCATTTCCGGATCTTTAGTTATATCAACTAATTCCTCGGTAGGGTTACTGTTAGAAGGCTTTGTTTCTTCTTTTTCCTCAGTTTTCTTATTTTCTTTTTTCTCTCTATGTTCTACCTTTTTCTCTTTATGTTCGGGTTTCTTTTCTTCTTTATGTTCAGGCTTTGTTGCCTTTTTGCTAATATCTACTTGGTCAGATTCTTTCTTATCTGACTTTTCTTTTTTTACTTGTTCATCATTCTTACCATAAAGAATACGATTAACTTTTTCGTTTATATTACGCATATCTTGTGTATTATAGTCAGATGGCTCAAAGTTGTCATCATCTTCTAAATCAGCAAGATAATTTAGTTCATCCAAATCTCTACTCACAGAAAACTCTCCTTCTTACATATTCTCTTTCTCTTAATCATTTCTTAATAATCGTATAATGTCCTACTTATAAGAATACTACAATAAACCGAAAAATTAAAGTGACAACCTTGTAACTTTTTGTCGAATTAATGACAAAGATATTTTAGCTAAAACATTAGTTTTTAGGGAAGTTACATATAATGACAAATTATTTATATAAAAAGAAGTATCATTATTGTAGTTTTGTTGAAAAGTCCGATATTTTTTTATATAATTAGTATTAGAAATTTATATGGTGAATAAAATGAAAGTGTTAATATTACTGACCGACACCGGTGGAGGTCATCACAGAGCCAGTCTTGCTCTGAAAAAAACAATAGAAAATGTTGAGGGTAATGAGGTTGTTATTGAAGATGCCTTAATGTATAGTTCTAAATTTTTACATTGGATTGTTACCAAGGGCTACTTGTTCTTTGCAAACAAAACTCCCAGACTTTACGGTAAAATATATAACTCTGCTGACAAGGTGTCTTTCCTAGACAAGGCAGTTCACGGTATCGCTTCTTTTTACTCAAGAAAGTTAGGAAAGTTATTTGATAAATTCAAACCTGATTGTGTAATCAGCTGTCATGCCTTTTGCACAGAGATGGTATCTGCCCTTAAAAAGAAAGGTCGTACAAGTGCTCTGCTATTTAGCATTGTAACAGACTATGCTGCTCATGCTGCATATATTAATGACCTTGTAGATGCTTATATTGTAGCTAACAACGATATTGTACATCAGCTTAGAGACCAATACAATGTTGACTGTTCTATTATCTATCCTTTAGGTATTCCCATTTATGAAGAGTTCTATAAGCATTGTGATAAATACGCTATGAGAGAAAAGCTGGGTCTTTCACTTCACAAAAAAACTGTTCTTATGATGGCAGGTTCTTTTGGTGTTACTAACATTCTTGAAATCTACAAGAACCTAAACAAGTACCCTAGTGATTATCAACTGATTGTTGTTACCGGTAAAAATGAAAAGTTGTTTAGAACATTCCGTCATATAGTAAGAAGTGGCGTTATTAAGAATAAAAAAGAACCAACAGTTAAAATCACTATTCCTACAAAGCTATGTTACTTTGTTGACAACATTGAGGACTATATGAGTGCCAGTGATTTAATTATCACTAAACCCGGTGGTCTTACTGTTTCGGAAGCTATGGCCAAGGAACTTCCTATGGCAATTTTCCGTTCTTATGACGGTCAAGAAAAAGACAATGCTGAGTTCTTAAAAAGGCATAACCTAGCCTTTACCCTTAGAAAAGGCAGAGAAGGAATACGTCAGCTAAATGACTTTATTGCCAATGACCAAGAACTTGAAATGATGCGTAACAACATACATATCTTCAAGAAAGAAAATAGCAGTCAAAACATTTACAGACTTCTAGAAGAAAAACTTCATCAATCTAATAACTAACTGTAAAAGTCACATTTTTATGTGGCTTTTATTTTTTAATTAATTATCCTTTAACCTTACTGCAAGTACAGTTATATCATCATCTTTTATACCTTCATTATGTCGCATAGCCTCTTCAACAACTGCCTCGGCAAGTTCCTGACAGCTACCTTTATTCCAAGACTTTATTAAACTTAGTAGCCATTTGTCCTCACCCATAATAGCTCCATCACTTAACATAACAATCATATCCTCTCCGGAAAGGGTGGTTTCCTCTTTTGTAAAATACACTTCGTTTAATATGCCTGCCGGAATTGATGGTATTTCTTTTCGCATCACCCTACCTTTCTTTTTCACATATGTATAAGGTGCACCGGCTTTTAGGAATTCCGTTCTGCCTGTAAATAGATTAATTGAAGAAACATCAACTGTAGCCAAACTTTCTTCTTGACTTTTTACCATCAATGCTGAATTTGTCAACCCTAAAGCACAATCAAATGAAAGTCCTGATTTCACTAGTTTTTCCATTAGGTTTACTGTCATCATAGAGTCAACTGCTGCTCTGCCACCGGTACCCATACCATCACTGATTAGGGAAACAAAGTTACCTTTATCATCATTAAAACATACTATACTGTCACCACACATTCTGCCATTGTTTGCAATATGCTGATATGAACCAACTTCAGTTTCGTACAGTGGTCTTTCGTTTAGCACAACTCTCACTCTATCTTGAGCAATAGTAGTTACCGGATCAAGAAATCTTCTGCCACAACATTTTTCCACTTCTCTCCTAAGTACAGATTTTTTAATTGAACCTTTACTTCTATCGGAAAGTTCCATTTCTACTGTCATTTCACTATCCATAATCCTACAATTGCAAAGTATAGGAATAAGGTTATATTGCCTTAGCATATAGGAAATTTTCTCACTACTGTCTAAGTCACACACATCTGTCTTAGAAAATTCATCTGCCATATCTTTTAATATGTCGGAAAGTCCACCAAACTGACCTGCAAGACCACCTCTGATAGTATCAATTCTCCTCATACTTTCCATACTCATAAGGTAGGACTGATAATACCGATTTATTGCAGTACTTAGTTCAGATTTTCTACAACATTTCTTAACAAACAAAGCATCAATATCATCAACAGTTATGTGGCAATTTTTCTTTAAATTTTCTGTTAATCGGTTAAAATCATCTTCAGAAACACCTTTCTCTCTTTCCCAACAAAACACTCTCATT
This sequence comes from uncultured Ruminococcus sp., assembly GCA_934476515.1. Classification (GTDB taxonomy): domain Bacteria; phylum Bacillota; class Clostridia; order Oscillospirales; family Acutalibacteraceae; genus Ruminococcoides; species Ruminococcoides intestinihominis. The sequence goes on from CAKSNZ010000001.1 coordinate 174,400, forward strand.
CCACAACTTGAACAAACATTTGCTTTAGCATTTAAGTAAACATCAGGGAAAGAATCTACATTCATTTCTCGCATTTTGTCAGAAACCCTTGTAACACAAGAAGATACATCTTTCAAGGCTTTTGAAGAAAAGTTAAGCCTACTGATAACATTTTCTTTTAAGGCAATGCCACTATTTACATCATCACAAGGAGAAAACAAAGCCGAAACAACATTGCCAACTGCATTAGGTATCATAAAGAATAACCCGGCACCAAATACAGACTCAACTGCTAAGGCAAAAATCAAGTCCTTATCACCTGAAGAAAAAGACATTATTATATTTGACAATATAAATGCAACTGCAGTACCAATCTTACCTGTAGATGAAAAAAGCCCTGCCATCAGTCCACCAAAACCAAAACCACCACACAAAAAGCTAAGTGAAAGTGAACTTAAAGAAAACACAACACCGGTTGAAATGCCACCGATTGTACCACCGGCAACACCACCAAACTTTGCACAAAGAAGTACAACCACAACTGCTAATGCTCTACCAAAAGAAAATTTTCCGATACCAAGTCCACCAAGTGCAAGCAAAAGAATACAACCTGACATTACTATGCAAGAAAGTTCTTGTTGAGTAAAAGAAGTTAAGTTCCTTCGTGATGAACAAAGGCAAATTGCCCTATCCAAGAAAAATGCACCTGATGCTGAAATTAATGCTTCAACTGTACAAAGTGCAAATGAACTTAACTGAGAAGTATCGGAAAAAAGCAATGCAATGCCTGTTGCAAATACCGGTAAAAAAGCTACCATTGCCGGAAAAGCCGTACTTTTGCTAATATTCTTTATATCATTTGCTACAAATCTAATTGCACCTATAGCAACCACAATTGCTATGTATCTGAAACAATTATCCGGATCAAGCACAACATATCCGAAGATTGTACCAAGCATTGAAGTTATAAGATTTCTATAAGGAACTGAAGCAACATATGCAGCACCAAATGGAGAAAGTTGCCCAAAAACTGCACCTCTTGAAATTAACACACCACACAAAAAATAAATACCTTGCATCAAAATATTTTTTCCTGTTGAACTTTCTTTAAATTCATTCCACCTACCGGAAAGTAGCTTTTTAACTGCTGTCATTTTTACACATCCTGTCATATTAATAAGGGTAATTTCATATCCTTGATATTGTGTTTTTATTATAGTCAGTTGCCCACAACAGTTTTGTCACAATGTGAATGTACCTTTTTAGTTTGTTTTCCTTTACTTTGTAGAATAAAAAAAGAAAGCTCCCATTGTCGAGAGCTTTCCTCATTTTTACCGTTATATCGGTAGAAAAAATTATTTTGTTGAATGTAAAACGATTGTGCTATAAGCAGGTAAAGTTAGTACATTTTTCTCGATTGATACCTTACCACTCTTTGCACTAAACATACCGGCAATTTTGTAATCATCATCAATCAGTTTATCTGTGATTTCAAAATTGTGCTTGTCTATATCTAGGTTGTGAAGTACAAGATACTTTTCGTTTTTGTATGTTAGGTAGTAACCACCTACACCACTGCCACCATCAAAATCATCAGGTAAAGCAGAGATTGTACCTCTTGCAATGCCTGGGTGACAATTTCTAAGTTTAATTAACTTTTTGTAGAAGTTCAGTAGACTATCCTTGTTCTTATCCTGTTGCTTAACGCCACCACCGTCAGTATTATCTTCAACTCTGTCAATACCATTAGCAGTAACATTTGGAAGATTGTCACTATCCCAAATCATAGCAGTTCTCTTTGCCGGATCGTCACCTTCATCGTATGTTTCCATACCAAGTTCTTCACCATAGTATGTGAAGGTATTACCCGGTGCTGTCATATATAAAGCAGCAGCCATTTTCTTCTGATACAATTCTGTTAAATTATCACCGGCACGATTCATATCGTGGTTAGTTAAGAAATAAGCGTTAATTGTATTTTTATTAGCTTCCTTAGTTTTCTTTTCATAACTTAAAAGTGTATCTGTGTAATCATTAATAGAACCGGAAATAACACTAGCTAGGAATTTACCACTGGTATCACCAAATGGGAAAGCAAATAAACTGTCGATACCGGACTTGTACATTGCAGTAACTTCGTTCATATCTGATGACCAGTCTTCACCAACCATATAAATGTCGTTCTTTTCTTTCTTACAAGTGTCATAGAACCACTTTAGAGTTTCAGAACTCTTTTCATAGTCATTGTAATATAGGTATCTAACTGCATCAAGTCTAAAACCGGCTACACCTCTATCAATCCAGAACTTTGCAGCCTTAGCCATTTCTTTCTTTGTACCTTCATAGTCGTAGTTCCATTCAGGCATTGTGTCAGTAAAGTTGCTTTCATAGATAATACTGCTATCATCAGGGTCACAGTTATAACCTGATTCAGTTTCAGAAGATTTCTTAATGTTAAAGTACTTTGCGTAACCGTTAAAGTTGCCTTTTTCAGCTTCTTTAAGAGCTTTTTTAAACCAAGGATGTTCATTGGAACAATGGTTAGGAACAAAGTCAATAATAACATCAATACCACGCTTATCACATTCCTTGATTAACTGGTCAAAGTCATCAAGTGTACCAAACTGAGGGTCAATGTTGTAATAATCCTTAACATCATACTTGTGATATGATGGTGAAGGCATCATTGGGCTTAGCCAAATACCTGTATAACCAAGGTCAGTATCTGTACTGTCATCACCGTCATTAATGTAATCCAGCTTACTGATAATACCTTGAATATCACCGATACCATCGTTATTTGAATCGCAGAACGAGCCAATCCAAATCTGGTAATAAGTGTTGTACTTATCCTTAGGAAGATTTACCTTTGCGTTTTCCATTAAATCTTCTGTTGACTTTGTACAACCTGAAAATACTACGGCAGTTGATGCAACTACCAGCACCATAAACAGTGCAACTAATTTTTTCATAGATTTCTCCTTTATCAGAATATTTTATATTAATTTTACCATTTTGCTTAGTCTATATCAATATCACACCCACATATAAAGGGAGTGTTTACAGAAAATTAACAACCATATTTATGCAATATGTACAACTGTCATTTAACGATATTTATACATCTATGGGTATTGCTATAAACTAGAATACAAAAACAAAAAACTCCACAGAAAAATCTGTGGAGTAAATTTTGTAAAATTAACCCTTAACGCCACCGGCTGTAACACCTTCAACATAGTAGTTCTGCATCTTCAAGAACAACAATGTAATAGGAATTGCAACAACTGTTGAACCGGCTAAGAATCTCTGATAGTACTTAGAAATGTACTGCTGACTAGCCATCAACTGAAGACCAACAGAAACTGTATAGTTATCACGAGCATCACCCATGATAATCTTAACTAGAATAAAATCTGTCCAAGGTCCAATAAATGCTGTTAGAACTGTGTAAACAACAATTGGCTTTGACATTGGAAGAATAATCTTCCAGAAAATCTGGTTCTTAGTTGCACCATCAATAGTAGCAGCTTCGTCAAGTGCTCTTGGAATTGTATCGAAGAAACCTTTACTAATCTGGAAACCGATACCTGCACCGGCTGAGTAACAGATAACAAGTGCAGGAAGAGTCTGAGTAAGACTCATAGCCTTTAATAGGTAATAAATAGCGATCATTGTCATAAAGCCAGGGAACATACCAATAATCATACCAATGTTGATAAGTGGTTTTCTAGCCTTAAATCTTAAACGGCTGAATGTGTATGCAACCATTAGAACTGACAATGTAGAAATGATACAAGAGAAAATTGCAACTACAAGAGTGTTAAGAAACCATCTTGGGAAGTTCAAAATTGTTGTATCAGTAAATAGGTTAATGTAATGCTGGAAAGTAAATGTTTTTGGAATTAGGTAATGAACAGCTGATGTACCTTCACCTCTAAATGAATGAAGAACCATCCATACTAGTGGAGATATCCAAATAATACCCATAACTGCAAGGATTACATATACAGCGGCATTTGAGATATTTCTTCTTAACTTGTAACTTTTTATCATGAGAATGCCTCCTCATCCTTAGCAGATTTTGTCATGTTAAATGTAATTAGTGACAAGGTTGCACAAACAATAAATACTAGGATACCGATAGCGGCAGCATAGTTGTAGTCTTGTTCGCTCATTGTCAACTTAAATAGCCATGTAACAAGCAAGTCGGTCTGTCCGGCACCACCGTACAACTTTTCAGTTGTAGGACCACCACCGGATAACAAGTAAATAACGTTAAAGTTATTGATATTGTTGATAAATGTTGTGATTAGATATGGTGTTGTAACGAATAGCATATATGGAAGAGTAATCTTCACAAAGCTCTTAACAGGACCGGCACCATCAATTGTAGCTGATTCATATAGGTCAGCAGGGATATTCATAAGAATACCGGATGTAATTAAGATAGTATATGGAATACCTACCCATAGGTTAACAACGATAACTGTAATCTTAGCAGTTAAAGCAGAACCGTCTAGGAAGTGAATTCTTGAAAAACCTAGATTCTGTAGTAGGATATTAATAGCACCATCATTAAACTGTAACATCTGGTTCATAACTAGTAGAGTAACGAACTGAGGTACAGCAACTGTGATAACAAATAGTGTTCTCCAAAGAGACTTTAGCTTAATGCCCTTCTTGTTAATCATTAGAGCAACAATCATACCAAAGATATAGTTTAGGAATGTTGCAAAAATAGCCCAAATAATTGTCCATTCTGTTAGTGTTAGGAATGTTTCACCCATGTTAGCACCGCCAACATTACTGAATACATCTCTAAATGTCTGTAAACCTACCCATGTAAACAAGTGACCGGGAACCTGATGGCTGTGGTCATAGTTTGTAAATGCGATTAGCACCATAAAGATAAGTGGTAGAACAGTAAATACACCAATTAGTAAACAAGGTAAAGAAAGAAGTGTAATATGGAACTTCTCGTCACCAAACTGCTTTAATTCTTCCTTAAGTGTAGGAATGTGCTTACCTTCAGCCTTTAGTTCTTGAACTTTCATAGCTGACTTAGTATTCATAATATAGAATACTAGGAATACAACTGAAACAACAATTGTTGTAACACCATATAAAAGGATAAGCATTGAGTTATCACCTTCAACATAGCCATAAGCACCTGTTGCAGGGTCAACACCAAGACCACCTTCCTGAGTACCAAGTGTACCAAACTTTGATAGCTGGTTGATACCAAAGAAAATTAGGAACATTGCATAAGCAGCTTCAATAACTAAAAATAGTAAACCCTTAATGTACTGTCCCTTGCTAATGTTACCCATACCCATAATAAGGTAAGATAACTTTGTTGCCCAGTCACCTTTAGCAAATCTTTTACCAAAGTTTGCAAATCCGTGACCGATACCTAAGAATACTCTCTTGAAGAAGTTACCAAGCATAATAAAGAACTTAGCAAGATTATGTGGCAAGTTCACAAAGAAATTCTTACTCTTATATCCAAACTTCTGGAAAGGATTTAGCTGGATATAATCTATGTATTTCATGACGTCACTCCTTTATACTTTATTTTCCATTCATAAATACTGGAGATAACTTTCCGTTATCTCCAGTACTTAAAAATCTTAACGATTAACAGTCTAATTTAAATTAGCTGTTGATGTTTGTTAAAGTATTCTTTAGAAGTGTCTTCATTGTAGCTACATCGCTCTTTTCAGTTGGCTTGTAAATTTTGTTACCTAGGTTAGCCATTGGATTCCAGAATGCCTGGAGAATGTTAGCTTGAACAACGAATGTCTTAGCTTCTTCAAGCATTGTTCTAACACCATCATTATTTTCAACTTCAACACCCTTGTTTGTTGGAGTCCAACCTAGTTCCTTTAGTCTTGTTTTCTGGCAATCAGCACTTACTAGGTAGTTAGCTAGTTCTTCAGCTGCGTTAGGGTACTTAGTAACTGACTTAACACCGATGTACTTATAACCAATCATAGCAATTGTCTGTTTGTCTGTACCGTTAACATTAATTGTAGGCAGAACTGTAACACCAAGATCCTTTCCTAGTGCATCTTCATTAACAGCTGCGTTCCATGTACCGTCAATACCGGCACCACATGTTCTCTTAGCTGTTGAGAAACCGGCACTGATCTTATCGACTGTTGCAGATACAAATGTATCCTTATACTTGTGGAAAAGTTCTGAGAAAGCTGACATTGTCTGTGCAACTTCGTTTTCGTCATATTTGTTGAACTTCTGAGTATCCTGAGCGTCACCTTTAAGACCGTCTATCTTTAGACCACCTGTGAATGGGAACATACATGCATAATAACCATCACCGGCATTCATAATAAACTGACGACCGGCTTTCTTACATGCAGCAAGAACACCTTCCCATGACTTTGCGTCTTCATCAGAAACAACAGACTTATCATATACTAGATAGTAACCGTTATCTGTTTGTGGAAATGCATATAGAACTTCTTTACCGTTTAGGTCGCCATTAACTGTATCAACAGCAGCTTCTGTATGATTCTTCTTAATATCATCAACATAGTTGTCAAATACAGGTAGAAGAGCCTTAGCCTGTGTTAGCTTTGTGATCTGGTCTGAAGGGAATGAAAATACATCGGCAGCAGCTTCAGAGTCGCTAAGTACCTGTGTACCGGCATCGTTTTCTTCCTGTGCTACAACTTCGATTTTAACATTCTTGTCAGCATACTTCTTTTCAAAAGCCTTAGCTTGTTCCTTTAGGATAGAAAGTGAAGCAGCTGAGCCCCATAGCTTTAGTTTTGCGTTCTTTTCAACATCTACTGTTTTTGCAGCGCTTGAAGTCTTAGAACTTGTGTCCTCGGCTTTATTACAGCCTACAAATACAACTGCCATCATAGCAGCTGCGAGAACTAATGATAAAATTCTCTTGATTTTCATTGTAATTTTCCTTCCTTTGTAAAGAGATAAATAATTTGTGTCGGTAACTACTTGTTCCCTCAGGATAGAACTTTCGTTAACCATATCACTTGAATAAATTGTATCACAAAATAGGGGTAAATTTCAACTCCCTTTGTACTTTTTATCTAAAGTTATAAAACCGAGGATTAAATTTATGCAAAATAACAATAAAAATATTTGCTAATGTGTATATTGCACAAATTATTCACCTTTTTATTATCTATTTTGCTCATATCTCATTTGTGCAAAGTGACAATTCAAATTCTTGCTAATTGAAAAATACGTGAAGTCAAAATGTTGTACCTATGAATTATACCTTATTTCTACCCTATTTTTCGTATCTATAGTGTAAAATGACCAAAAACAAAAATTATGGCACAATATGTTGTTTGACAAACCTTAAAAAAAGTTGTAAATTTAGCTTATACATTTTATATAGAAAATAAAGATGGAAGTTAATTCCACAGAAAGGGTATTTTATGCAACTTTCAAATATTTTAAAAAACATTCAATACACTCTTATAAAAGGAAACACAGAAACAGAAATTTCTGATGTTATCTACGACAGTAGAAAAGTAACTAACGGTACAGTTTTTGTAGCACTTAAAGGTTACAATGTTGATGGTCACAAGTTCATACCACAAGCAGTTAAATCCGGTGCAAGTGCAGTTGTTATCTCTGATAATGTAGATATTCCGGAAGATATTACTGTTATCAAGGTTGATGACACAAGAAAAGCTCTTGCATATATGAGTGCAATGCTTTTTGGTGAACCTGAAAAAGAACTAACAACAATCGCTTTAACCGGTACAAAAGGTAAAACAACTACTGTTGCAATGCTAAAAAGCATTTTGGATGCTGAAGGTATCAAGTCCGGTACAATCGGTACGCTTGGTATTATTATAGGAAACAAGATTTACAAAACCAACAACACAACTCCTGAATCATACGAAATTCAACATGCTATGAGAATGATGGTTGATGCAGGTTGTAAGGTTATGATTATTGAGGCATCTTCACTTGGCTTAAAATGGCACAGAACTGATGCTATTTACTTTGACTATGGTATTTTCACAAACTTCAGCCATGACCATATTGGTGACAGTGAACACAAAGACCTTGAAGAATATCTACAATGCAAGGCTTTACTATTCAAGCAATGCAAGAAAGGTATTTTCAATATTGATGACAAAGTATTTGACAGAATCACAGAAAATGCTACTTGTGATATTACAACATATGGCTTTAGCAAAAAGGCTGACATTGTAGGTTATGATGATAATCTAATTTCAAAACCGGGATATATCGGTGTAAACTTTAAGACAAAAGGTCTTAAGACACTTGATGTTAATGTTGCCATTCCCGGTAGATTCTCAGTATATAATGCCCTAGCTGCTATGACTACTGCAATTGAAATGGGTATTTCTGATGAGGCTATCTTGAAAGGCCTTGATACTGTTAAGGTTAAAGGTAGAGTTGAAGCAGTAAAAGTTCCGGGCAACTATACACTGCTTATTGACTATGCTCACAATGCATTATCAATGGAAAACATCCTTGAAACACTTAGAGAATACAATCCACACAGACTGATTGTACTATTTGGTGCCGGTGGTAACAGACCAAAGGTTAGAAGATATGAAATGGGTGAAACTGCCGGCAGACTTGCTGACCTTTCAGTTTTAACCGAGGACAACAGTCGTGATGAAGATGTAATGGACATTATCAATGACATTATTGAAGGTGGTCTAAAAAAGACTAACGGTAAATATGTTGTTGTACCAAAAAGACAGGATGCTATTCGTTACTGTATGGAAAATGCAGAAGACGGCGACATTATTGTTCTTGCCGGTAAAGGACATGAGGATTACCTTGAAATTAAGGGTGTTAAGTATCATCTAGACGAAAGAGAAGTAATTGCAGATATTATTGCAGATATGAACAAATAATTTTTTAGGGAGCAAGAAATTGCTCCCTATTATATAAGAAAGAGGTTTTAGTTTTGGAGAAAGCAGCATTAATTCTTGAGGGTGGAGCTATTAGAGGACTATTTACTGCCGGTGCATTGGACTATTTACTGGAACAAAATATGCAATTTGAGTATGTTGCCAGTGTATCAGCCGGTACTTGTTGCGCTTTAAGCTACATTGCAGAACAAAAGGACAGAACTAAAAATTGCCTTTTTCCTACAAACAAGTCTGATGAATGGATTGGCAAAGGTTCTCTAAAAAGAGGCAAAGGTCTTATTGACCTAAAGAAAGCCTTTTATGAATTTCCTTACAAACAATATCCTTTTAGATTTGACAAATATTTTGCCAGTAAAGTAACAAATGAAATTGTTGTAACCAGCCTAGAAACAGGCAAGGCTGAATTTTTAACAGAAAAATCTGATGAAAAAAGATTACTTGACATTGGTGCTGCATCAAGTTCACTACCTATCATTTCAAAAGCAGTAAAAATTGATGGTAAAAAATATTATGATGGTGGTGTTTCCGACTCTTTACCATATGAAAGAGCTATGGAACTTGGATATAAGAAAATCGTTGTAATCCAAACCAGACGACTTCATCAATACCCATCATCCTCAAAAGGTATGGATTTGTTGTACAAAGCTAAGTTTGCTTTACATAAAGATTTTCTAAACACTATGCTAAGCAGACCTAAAACTTACAAAAAACAAGCTGACCAATTAGCAGAACTTGAAAAAGAAAACAAAGTTTTTGTTATTCGTCCTACAATTCCGGAAATTTCTCGTACCGAAGATGATTATAATAAGAAAATCACTTACTACAATCACGGCTACAGTCAAATGAGAACCGGATTCAACGATTTGCAAGAATATTTGAATTCATAAAAGTATATAATATAGAAAAAGCCAACCAAATTATCGGTTGGCTTTTATCTTATCCTAGAATTTCTTTCTTTTTCTTTTCAAACTCTTCTTCAGTTAACACACCTTTATCAACTAAGTCTTTCAACTTTTTAAGACTGTCAAGTTGTTTGTTGTATTCGTTAATATTTTTCTCTGCATTCTTTTGTTGTAGTGCATCAATACCACTTTGAAGTGACTTTTTCGCAGACTCTTTTATAGTATCGGATTTACCTGATATTTTCTTAGTTCTGCTCTTTTTCTTTCCAATTCCACCAAAAATACTACCGATAACACCATTCTCAATAACACCTTTCACTGTATCCACTGTGCTAAATCCTAAAGTGTCATCCACAAGATTAATGCCATCCTTAACCTTAGCAGCACCTCTTTCTGCCATAGTGTGACCTGTGAGAAGTTCATTTGCAGTATGTAGAAATTTATAGGCATCCATTCTTGAGTTGAAAGTTACTGATTTTTCCTGATGTTTAAAGTACATTTCAACTAAAGAACCTTGTTGCTTAATCTGTGGCTTTTCATTATAAAACTTCACATCTTCTTTAGGAATCACCTCAACAACTGCCTCATCACTATGCAGTAACCTTTTATTTATATTTATAAACACAAAATTCAGATTTGTTAAAATGATTTTTAATTCATCAGAACAATCACACTTAAAAAGTGGAGATTCATTTTCTCCTAATTTATAATATTCCATAAACTGCACCCCATTATTATGTTAATCAATGATATAAGTTTATCACTTATTCAGCCAAAATCATTATGCTGGTAGGTTACAAATAGAAATTTTTTGACAATTTACAAAATAGCACAATAAATATTATAAAACCACTTGACATATGGTAAATTTAATGATAAAATAACCATTGTTCGAGAATATAGGGGTATAGCTCAGTTGGTAGAGCAGCGGTCTCCAAAACCGCGTGCCGAGGGTTCGAGTCCTTCTGCCCCTGCCAAGCAAAAACGGCTTAAACACTGCGTTTAAGCCGTTTTTTGATATAATTTTATGATGGGAGCACGGTCTGAGTTTCCTATTTTGGTGCTCATTTCAGGCATCAAAATGTTCAACCAGCGCTAATAATTCCAACGTTTCCGTCTGCTACATCATCAAAATAGCATCAATTTTTCTGTATCTATTCAGATAAAAGATTGTATCACAAATTTTAATATACATTTTGAGGAGATAATAAAACTTGACAACAGAAGAAATATTTTGTGACTTTGATTTAAACGACTACGAAAAAACTATATATAGTTTAGCTATCTCTTTTGGCGTTAGAGGTTCATATATTATAAAAGACGAAGATATTTCTAATATTGCAACACTTTTATCTGTTGACTATAACTTGCTTTGTAAAGCCTTATCTTTCTACAATAAAGATTATATTCCATTGCAGATTAAATTTGGAACAGATGTTTACATCATAGAAAACTTCCATGGTGCTGATTTATTTCATGCATTAATAATAGTATATTTTATCTACCGAAATTTAGAAGAGATTACAGATGGCACTTCGTATGAGGCAATACTAGATAACTATAAAATATTTCAATGTTGTATTGGTGAATTTGAATTTTTAAATGCACTTACTTCGACTGTTGAATGCATGTATAAAAAATATTATTCCGTTGATTTCGCAGTTTTTAACAATAGTAATTACCAACCAAAAAATGAATTAAATCTATTACGTAGTTTTATAACAACTGGTCATAGAGATATTTTCGATAGAAAATATTTGCCTTTCTTATATCGCATAATTAGTTATGAACTTATCACAAGAGTAAATTCAATATATCTTATTACCATAACTCAAATAATTAAACATTCTGATTTCATGAGTAATGACATAAAAGAAATGTCAAACGAAATGTATGATTATCTATTATATATGGTTCAGAATGCAAGAATCATATCAGTTCAAACAAACTTCCTTCCTCCACTTCGTTCTGAACATTCTGAAATTCGTGACAAATACGATAACACAACAAGGCTACAAATAATATATGGATATGAAAATTATGACTCATATGTTTTGCGACTTGATTTAGCGCACAAAGGACAGGAACTTATTCACTATAATAACAAATCTCCTGGTGGAATCAAATGTTGTTTATTTACACACAATGAATATAATTCTATCATCAAGGAATCTCCTGTAGCTAAGGTGTTTTTTGTAAAATATGGTAGTCGCTACGCATTAAAAGAATTAAATAACCTAGATATTTCTAAGGAATTGCTAAAAGTTTATGAGGAAATAAGAAATAAAAAAGAACACACTTCAGCATTTAATAACACTTATGATGAAAATGACATTGTAAAATTTATAAACATAATATCTTTAATGTTACCTTCCAATTGCCTAGTACATATAGATTTTGAGGAAAAGCATGCCCGTTCTTGCTTTAATTACAATAAAATAATGTATTATGCAATACTTTTAGAAATTGCTTTTTTGTCTCACGAAAAAAATGATTTTCAAAAAATTCTTAAATTAATCTCAACTACTGCATCAAAATATGGCCTGATACTTGAAGATTCAACGGATGAATTTTCAAATATCGAAGGGGTTTGTTTGATTATAGATGAAGCAAAAAGCAAAATAAATTCGTATAAACCTTCTTGAATTCAAAACAATTTAAAGTTGATAATTATCTTTTTTGTATTAGTATTTTCTCATATCTCAAACCCATCCGTAATCCCATTCAGTTTAGTTAATTCTCTTTTCACATAATAAAGCTCCGTGATTTCAGAAGTTGTATATCCGAGCAGGTCTGCAACCTGTCGTGGAGTTAAAGATTCGATTGATCCGTCAAGTTGCTTTATACCATTTACCAGATTCGTGGCAAAAGTGTGGCGGAGCGAGTGCAAGCCTTTTGTTTCTGTATCTTTTGAGAAAGCACCGAATGCTTCATTTTTGAATATTTTAATCTCTTCCGGCGTGAACACCGTTATGGTTTCTCTCGTCGGAAGATTTTCTTTGTTTCTAGCGACTCAATTATTGAGTCATATAGTATCGTTATTTTACCAACACTACACAACTTCATTTATTTTGGCAAGATAGTTATTCTTTAGTTTGATATTATTTGTTATGTATGCTAATATAAATATAAATTTATTTCATTTACAAACAGGAGGTTATTAATGCTTTTATATGATAAGAAAATTTTTTTACTGGATGATGAAAACGAAATTATCAAAATGATTGAATCGGCTCTAAGAAAAGATGGATTTAGTAAAATTTTTTCTGCTAATACTATCAAGGACTCTGGAAAAATTGTAAAAAAAGTAAATCCTGACATTATGATTTTAGATGTTATGTTACCAGATGGAGATGGTTTTGAATTTATGAAAGAAATTCATAAAACTGTTGACATTCCTGTAATTTTTCTTACTGCTAAGGATGAGGATTATGATAAAATTATAGGTTTGGGTTTGGGTGCCGATGATTATGTTACAAAACCATTTTTAATGAAAGAACTGATATTAAGAATAAAAGCAATTTTAAAGAGAACTTATAGCGATACATTCAAAGACTGCAATGATATAAAATTTGAATTAGGCAGTAAAACAATAGATATGGCACAGAATTTAGTTATTTCTAATAGAGGTACACACTCTTTTACAGCTAAAGAAAGATTAATTTTAGAAAAGCTGTATCTTAACAAAAACAAGGTTGTTACAGGTGACGCTTTATGTAATTATGTATGGAATGACAACTTGTACGGTTATGAGCAGACGTTAATGACGCATATAGGCCGTATTAGAAAAAAGATAGAAGAAAATCCTTCAGAACCAAAACATCTTTTAACTGTAAAAGGAATCGGATATAAACTGAAGATTGAGCAAGGTGATAGTTTTGAAAAAAATACTTAAACGATATGTAATAATGACAGCTATTATATTATTGATATTATTTATTATAAATGCTGTTGTTTTTTATTGTTGGCAATTAAGTCGTGATGAGGAATCTCCATCTAAAATTAGTTATTTACAAGATAGTATTACTGAAGTTAACGGCGTTATTAAAATAAAGGATGACGCATTGGATTATGTAAATAAAAATTATCAATGGATGATGATAATTAATAACGACGGAAATGTAGTATATGAAAACAAATTACCACAAGAATTAAATTATAAATATACCATAGGAGAAGTTTCAGATTTTTCAAAATGGTATTTAAACAATTATCCCGTAAGTACAATAAATTCGCCTTACGGTTTAATTGTTTTAGGGGATAAAAAAGACAGTATATGGAAAAATAACTTTTCAATAAAGAAAAATACTATAATTCCAACAATAATTATTCTGATAATGACTAATCTGATTATAGGTGCTGTTTTGTCATTGATATTTTCCCTTCTGTTTTTTAAAGATTTAAGAATAATAACAAAAAGTATTCTTAATCTTTCCCAAGACGAACCTCAAAATATGGAAGAAAAGGGATATTTACAAGATGTTTATCACTCAATAAATACTGTTTCCGATAAATTGATAAGACAAATGGATGAGATTAATACCGGTAAAGAAATGAAATCAAAATGGCTACAGGGTGTATCCCATGATATTAGAACACCTCTTGCTATTATTTCCGGAAATTCACAAGCTTTATTGGATAATTGCAACGACAAAGAAGAAAGGAACAAATTAGAATTAATCAGCTCTCAATGCTTTAAAATCAAAGATTTATTATCGGATTTAAATTTAATCAACTCATTGGAAAACAATATCACAATAAATAAATCCGATGTTGTAGATGTAGATAAAACCATAAGAAATTGCATCGCAGACATAATGAATACATATGATTTAGAAAAATATAACATATCTTTTTCCAGCAATTTGAAAAGTAATACTAACAGAATTGAAGGTGACGAAAAATTATTATGCAGAGCTTTTAATAATATTATCGCTAACAGTATTAAACATAATCAAAATGGCTGTGACATCAAAATATCCAGCGAATTAGCAGATGATAAAATAAAAATAACTTTTTCTGACAACGGAGTAGGTACAGATGTTCGGAAAATTGCAAAATTGCAAAATATTAAAAGTGACCAAAACAACAGTGAACACGGCTGGGGATTAATAGTGGTAAAAGAAATCATAGCATTGCATAGTGGAAAAATAACTTTTGAAGATAATCCCCCCGGTCTGACCATATCTATATATCTACCTAAAAAAAGTTAGGTTACTGTTAGATATATGTTTCTTTATCGTTTTCTTGCCATGCTAATATTGTCCTTTGAAAGGCAAAAACAACATTTACGAATTGAAAGGAAGAAATATAATGAAAAAGATAAAGAAAATTACGGTACTTGCATTTGCAGTGGTGATCGCATGTGCTTCATGCATAGTTGCAGGAGCAAAGAATGTAGCAAATGGAGAATTAATTTTTACTGGTGGCCAAACTTCCAGTGTAGTGTATTCAGATATTAGAGATGCAAAGCCAAATAACAGTAAAAAATATAAGGTTATAGCTAAAGTAAAAGTAGGTGGAAACACTTATAATAGCGGATGGAAAAATGACCGTGCATATAAAGAAGCAAAGAGACATTGGTATACTAATGAATCATCTTATTATGATTATTATTTAAGATAAATGTTACATAATTTGTTTTTGCCTTTCACTAGTTATTTAAAATATATCTCGTGAAAGGTACTATAAAAATGAAAAAATTCCTGCAAATATTTTTAATATGTCAAATGTTAGTTTGTTCCTTTATATATACGCAGTCAATTTATGACATATATACTTTAAATAATCTCGGAGCCGATAATCTTAACACTTACTATCTTGAAAATCCAAGTGGTGAAAACTTAGGCAATGTATATGATTCCTTAACGGACAGAAATGCAGTAGTAGAACTGATAAAAGAGCCTGTAACTAACGAAGATATAATGCTGTATGAAATATATGATACACCGAATGCTTACGTTAATAAAAAAATGGCCATAACAGATGAAAAACAATTTTCCTACTATACTTTATCAAAAAACGATTTTGTCGATAGCACGGGCAAATTTAAAACCAATTTAAAAAATAATGAGATTAAAGACATTGCCAATAAATTAAACATTTCTATAAATCAAACTAAAAATGATAATATCAGCTACAGTCAAGTTATAAATAATAATAAATTAAATTTGATTGTATTGCTTCTGCTTTCTCAATTTGTATTGTTTATTTATACTTTGCTGAGAATAAAAGTAAATGCCGTAAAAAAACTGCTGGGTTTTTCCAACAGAAAAATAATACTTGATTCCTACTCAGAGTTTATAAAATTTGAACTATTTTCCATAATTATCACAATGGCAGTCCATACGGGTTACTGTGCAATAAAAGGTGTACTGAATACAAATTATATTTTGGGACTGATTGCAGTTGAATTGGTCGTATCAGTTATAAATTTACTTTTGCTTCTCTTTACTGTAGTAAGCGTTAAATCTATTGATATAAGCTCAATCATTAAAAACAAACTATTCAGCAATTCTTTGAGCACATTTGTAATGGTAGCAAAAGTATGCTTTGTTGTAGCTATTTCTTTATCAATATCTATATTTGCAAATCAATACAACAAATACAATAAAACGGTAGAAAATATTAACGAATACAAGAGCCTGGCTAAGTATTATACATCAAACGGCTATAACAGCGATGAATACGATAAAATATTCTGCCATCAAGATTCTATAGAACAGGTTTCATCAGATATGAAAAAAATGTATAAGAACTATTCTGATAAACTATTGTTAGTTGATGTGAATGCAACAAATTGTATGAGCGAAAATTATTATGAAGTTTATGGTACGACATTTGATGACCTGTTGAACTCGTATTCCGATAACTATGCTGTTCTAAACAAACGATATCTAACTAGCTTTGTCGAGCTTTATGATGAATTCGGAAATAAACTTGATTACGACTCATTATCAAAAGGAACCATATTAGTACCGGAATGTTACAAAAACAATGGTAAAGTAAATGATTTTTGTGAAGAAACGTATAATGATATGGTTAATTATGATTCGTTTTATACCGATACTAGCATATCCGATAAACAACTAAATACTAATATCATATATATTAAAGATAATCAAAGTTTGAATGTTCTTTCGAAATATCAGTTAAATGATAACGAATCAATTAAAAATACTATAATTTTCTTAGATTCCGGGGAATTTGCAGGAACTTGGTATTTAGATTCTATTTCAAACGGAAATATATCCATATCTTTAAACGACCGTGAAGAATTTTCCTCCATTTTAGAGAAATACAATCTTGACAGTTTACTAAATGCTGGTACACTTCTGACACCTCTTACAGAAGAAATCAGATATTATGAATTTACAACCTATCAAACTCTTGTATTTGCAGTCTTATTTTCAGTTACATTATTATTTATTGTATATTTATCTAATTATCTTGAAATTATGACTAACCGAAAAGGACTTGCAATAAAAAGATTAATGGGATTTTCAAGTATAAAGTCATTGTTATCTCAATTCGTCTCGGATTTTGCCATTATACTTATCGTAATTATAATGTATGCACTCAACATTAATGCCGTTGCGGCTTTGTTATGTATTTTATTAGATGTATTTTTCTTAAATACACTTTACCGTAAGATTATTGTAAAAGATGTTTCAGGGAATTTAAAAGGAGAATAATCGTTATGCAAACAGCTAAAGCAATAGAGTTAGTAAATGTAAATAAAAAATTTGATAATAATACAGTTATTAACAATATCTCATTTGACATTAATCAAGGTGAAATGGTTTCTATAGTAGGAACTAGTGGCAAAGGTAAAACCACTTTATTAAATATGATGGGGCTAATATCAAAAACATCTTCCGGTTCAATTAAAATTCTTGGAAAAGAAATTTGTGGCATTAATTCAAAGAAAGCAATGTTGCTGAGAAGAAAAGTTATTGGATATTTATTTCAGAATTATGGATTAGTTGATGATGAATCTGTCGCTTGGAATTTAAAACTAGCACTGTCATATAAAAAACTATCGAAAAAAGAAAAAGATAAAAAAATAAATGATATATTAGAAAAATTTAATATGTCCGCCTTAAAAAGCAAAAAAATTTATCAGTTAAGTGGTGGCGAACAACAAAGAGTTGCAATTATGAGATTGATTTTACAGGATTGTGATATTATTTTAGCCGATGAACCTACGGGTTCTTTAGATTCACAAAACAGAGATAAAGTCATTTCATATTTAAGAGAACTTAATAACTTAGGCAAAACTGTAGTTATTGTAACTCATGATATGGTTGTAGCTAATGAATGCGACAGAATAATAAGCATATGACAATAAGCAGTAAACTTATAGAAATTTAACACGCCAAACTAACAAATACCCAATAAAAAAATATAACCATCAAAAAACATATGGCTGAAACTAAAAGCATTATTAATTAATCATTTTTAACTATATAAACAAAATGAAAGGAATGGTATTGTTTTGAAACACTACTTTAGAAATCTATCCTATTCCGCTCAGATTGTAATTCTTATTACAGTTTGTGCTATATTTTCTTTTTATCTTGGTCTTCAAGATTCTAAGAGCCAAGTTATTATAACAGGTGTAATTTTACCCATTTTTATAGCTGCTTTTTCTGTTTTGCTAAATAAAATCGTTGAATCAAATAAAATGTATGTCAATTTAAGATTATATAATTACAACCAATTTAAAAAATCAGTAAATATAGGAAAAGACCACCTTTACAAAATATTCACAAACAATGAACAAAAGAAAAACGATTGTATTTTTCTTGAAATTGAAAATACCGGTACTACTCTTATTTCAGCTATTGAAATTATAATAAATAGAGGTGATCCCAAAAAAGATAAATATTATTTTTTTAAATCATCTTTAACCCCGGGTCATAAAGAATACATAGAAATAGACTATAAAGAGAGTTCTATAAATGATATTTTATTAATTACATATCTAAATAATACAGATAAACTACATTATTTTAACTCTATCACACATATTGACAACTTTACATATTTCAAAGACCATAGCAATAAAAAACGAGAATATAATCACAGAAAAATTCCCTCTGACAACAAAATAAATTTATATGAAACATATACCAAACTATAACACAAAATACTTTGTTCTAATATATTTATATTTCACCCACCTCTGTTATGCCACATAACTACATAATATCTTCTGACGACTATACAAGATTTAGTGATATATGTCTGAAAAGTATGTGCGACAATTTGGTTATGTTTAATGTAGGTAAAGAAGTTCGAAAAAAACTTGGTCTGGGTAGTGAACAACGGGGAGAAAACTTGCTAACAAATTTAGGACTTATTCAACAGAACACACTTGTTTTGAAGATAATGCGATGTTGTAGCAGCTGTTCAATGTTTTCAGTATTTCAATGCAACTAAATCAACAGACATATTATTATAAAATAAAATTAACAGACTACAATGATTCAAAGTCTCAAATAGAAAAAACCACAATCAAATTGTCTATGAACTTAAACTAGATAATCAATTAAAGTTTTGATGAGGATTATTTAAAATCGCTCTATTTAAATTTTGAACACAGTTTATGAAATGAACAATTTTCATAGAACATTCTAATCATTAACATAATTAAATCAAGCATATTTGAACAATTAATTAAATCTTAATTAAGAGTAATATGAAATACTTTTGGGGAGTAAAAATGTACATAGCTATACCTATTCCTAATTTAGTGTTATATGAATCAATAACATTAAATAATATAAATTTAGTTTCTATATCAAATATTATTGACAGCAATTCGAACTGTAGTAACTTAATAAATGTGATACATAAAAACGAAGAGATTTTTGACGAAAGTATAGATAGTTATGCCATATACTATACAGACGAAAATCTTGATTTTTCTGATAAAAATTCATTGGTTGAACATTTAATAAAACCAGTGGATTATGCACTAGACTGCCTTAGAATATCTTTGAATTCATATATGCATCATGAACAGTTTGTAGGAATTCCTGGACTGTACAATGGATATAAGATAGTAATTCTCATTGATGATAGTTTTAATTTCAATCAACTTATTATAGGGGACAAAGTATTCAATCTATTGGTAGAAGGAATTGGGTGCGATGCAAGTGATTATACCTGCGATCATAGTATAAATAACTTACTATTATCAAAAAGAAATGATGAAGTTTATAATAAGTACAGAGAGATATTACATCGTTGCTGCAATAATATGCAAATATATGACACGGACAACAGCTTTTCTTATTTGTTTTCAATGGCTGAATCACTAATTCCAAGTGAGATTAATAGTTTTCAGAAAAAAAAGAGACAAATTCTATCTTTTATTTCAAAAGATCAAAATGAATTTGACATACTTTCTCAACAATTTTATTTTTATAGCAAAGTGGTTAGGACGGAAGTATTCCACAATGGAAAAACACTCTTAGAAATTCTTGATTGGAAAAAAGTATTGGAAATGCTAGAAGATTTGCACTTGCTAATAGTTAGATTCTGCCTAAAAGCAATCAAATCTGAAATCAAGTCATTCGACAGGTTACAGAAAGAAATATTATTTAGAGAAAAATCCTTTGTGTACAATACTCCAGTAGAGGAAAAATTATCAATCAATGTATCATTTGTTCCCGATCATACATGCGACTACTACTGTGAAATACCGAACTTATATATAAATAAAATAATCAAAATTGGTGATGTTTTATTAATACCTAAAGATATACAAAAACACATTCACAAGATCAAAGAAACTTACTGTTATGGAGTTGAAATTTGTAATAATATTTGTAATGATAATATTGAAATAGTAGAAAGTTCAATGCCTGTCCGCAACGATTTCCCACATCATGATATGTTTTTTTCTATTAATAACAGTTTGAACCCAATAACCGTATGGGATGTAGATATTATCTATACTACAATATTATATAACAATATTAATGAGACTACTGCAGTTTTAGAGAAACAGCCCTATTGGAAAACAGAGTTAAAAACATTTAGCTTTGATTATACTGCAAGATTTGTTGATTATATTTGTAATAAAATACAAAAAATATTTGATTATTATGTTTTGTGTGAGCCTTTTGATTTCATTGCAGACCATTTGCCTCCTTTAGTTGGTATTAATAAATGTGGGATAAGAGGTGCAAATATAATACCCAATAATAGCAATCAGTATATATCTCTTCCTGGTCGTGTGTTTGGTGAATATTATGCTCCTAATGAAAACTACTCATTGAATTTGTCTAAGCAATCTAATACACTTTATAAATGTTTATTTCAAAAGAGAGATGATGAGGTATTTAACATTAATAAAAATGCATTACACCGTCTTGCACAAAGCTACTATTTTTATGATTTAACACATTTAACAATAGAGGTATTTAATATTTTAGATATGCTTTATCCTATTAGCTTAAAAAGTAAAAGAATTATTAATCATATAGCAACATTTATTAGCAAATCACAAGAGGAAAAGCTACAAATATCAAATGAACTTAAAGAATTAAAAAGAACAATCAGAGATCCAATTGTACATAACGGAAAAAGTATAATTGAATTAGGAATCAATAAGCAAGAAATTATTGATGTAATAAGAAAAATATCGCAAGTTATTATATCTTATTGTGAAAATGTTTTTCAACTTGGTGTCACCAATTTTGAACAATTAATTACTGAGAAAGAAAGAATTTTAAAGACGCAAATGCAACAGTAAGCAAAGTGTCTTGTAACAGAACGAGGTGTGCTTTCTTCACTCGTCGCTGTGCTGACTCAGAATGCACACATCGTCGGCACCTTTTCTAATACTGCGTATATTATGCCAAACTGTTTTTCAAACAACTCTTCATGTGTGTGATATTTCAAAATTTCCCTGGCCGATTGTTTGTCTTGTCAGAAAAAACAATTATGCGTGTTTCGTATGGAAAGAGTTTACAACTCAAACCCATCCGTTACCCCTTTCAGTTTTGTCAAATCTCTTTTCACATAATACAATTCTGTGATTTCGGAAGTTGTATGTCCGAGCAAATCGGCAACCTGTCTTGGAGTTAAGGATTTTATTGAACCGTCAGGTTGCTTTATGCCGTTTACGAGGTTTGTTGCGAAGGTATGACGGAGCGAATGTAAGCCTTTGGTTTCTATGGCTGTGGCTTTGAGGATTCTGTAATAGCGTTTCCTGAAATTTACAGGTCGGGTGAAATTTCCGTTTTCATCGGGTATCAGCGGTGAATCTTCTCCGAAGTAGAGTTCATTTCTCAGGTCAAGTATCATTTCTATTGCAGTATCGTTCAGCGGAACATCTCTTTTACTTGTGGCACTTTTGAGCTTGCCGACTTTTACTTCTCGTCCTTTTTCTGCTGTTACACCGTCACGCTTTGAGATTTTCTTTACACCTCTGTTAAGGTGCATTACACGATTGTCAAGGTCAATGTCGCTGTTAAGTAGTCCGAGTGCTTCGCCTGTTCTCAAACCGGTATTCAGCATAAGAATATATGCTGCGGCTTGCTGATATTTTCTCTTGCCGTTTGAGAATGTGCTAAATGCTTCATCTTTGAATATTTTAATTTCTTCCAGCGTGAATACCGTTATGGTTTCGCTCGTCGGAAGATTTTCTTTGTCCTGAGCCGCCAGAAAGTTGCTCTTCTTTATCATGGGCGCACTTATCATAGGATTTCTGTCAATGTACTCTTGCTGGGTGAGATAGCGAAAATACTCATTCAGCACATTATGCACTTTCTTAACTGTTGTGTAAGCATAACCCTCGTTCATTTTGTCATTGAGTAATTTTTTAATATCTGCCGACTTAACATCTCCGACTACCTTTTCACCGATATACGGATAGATTTGATTTTTCGCTGTACATTCGTATCTGTCGTAGGTGGTGCGTTCAACAGACGGAAACTTAAACACCTCAAGCCAGTTCTGCATACTGTCTTTCAGTCTTTTCTTTGTTTCCTGCGACTCAATTATTGAGTCATTAAACGCCGCAATATATTCCGTCATTTTCTTATTGACCTCGGCTTTTGTTGTACCCGAAAAGCTCTTTCTTTTTCGCTCTCCGCTTTCATCCATATACCAAACAACACCGCCCCAACGATTATCCGTCCTCCTGAAAGCATTGCCCGTTAGTAAGTAATTTTCTTGTTGACATAACATCAAGCCTCCTTTTCAAGTACAACAACATACCATAAATGAGTCTGAATATCCAGACCAAATTTAAAACTCTCAAAAATCGCCCGTGTCGGTTTTATTCATCTTTTTCGATTACTTTGCTACTGAATGCAACAAAATCGCAACACGGGCAACACATGGCTCAACAGAGGGATTACATTGACATTGTAAATTCCTGCTCTTCATCATTTTCAATTTCATTCCGATTAACTGTTCTGTCGGTTTTAAGTCCGTGAGCAACCTTTTTCTCTTCAAGTTTAGATTTTAGTTTGCTGTCAACCTGACCGAATAATTTAGCTCGTTTACGCTTGCAACTGTTTTCAATCAATTTTGCGAGCGTAAGGACTATTCCTGAAACAGATTGCTCAACACTTGATTTATCAAATTTCATTGTCGGAGTTGCTTTGGATAATAAATTGACCGACTTCAAAATATAGTTCTTGATACTTCTTAATTCTTTGTTATTTTCAAGCGGTATATCAGGTTTTTCGTTATCGTAATACAGCAACAGTTTTTCTCTGTTGATTTCATTCCACCTTGAATAGAGCTTTGCAAGATTTTTATCATTTGCAAGTTCGGCTACAATACTATTAACGATTTCTTTGATTGATTTTGGAAGATAGCCGTACATCAACCTGTCGTTGTAACTTTTGAGCTGTTCGGCAAGTTTTCTGAACAGCTCAACCATTTTGTCAGAAACATAAACATCAGAATTAATTTTTGCAACTAAATCATCAATTAAATTCTTTGCTTCATTCTTAAGTACATCACGGATTTCTGTCTGCATTTCAAACAACTTGTACTGCTCATTTCTGAATATATCATTACCGAATGAACTACGCATACTCTCAATGCCATTGTTAGTAAGATAGCCTTGTCCTGATTTAGAATAAACAAGCAGATGTATGTGGGGATGATGTGTTGTATTGTGAAATGCACCGTACCATTGCAAGTCGCTTGGCTCTATTTTATGAGCTTTGGCAATCTCAAGAGCATTTCTTCTGACAAGGCTTTTCCAAGCATTTGCGTTATTGTAGCCAAGTCTTTCGGCATCTTCTCTTTTAAGACTTATGATATAAGTCCACACAATTCCGTTGTGACTTGAAACTTCATCCGCTACCTCATCAAGATTTATTTTCTCATCAGTTTGAGAAAATAATCCGTGTTTACCTAACTTCTCAACACCCGGTCTTTCGGCATAATATGAAACTAACTTTTTAACACCGTCTATTCTGTCAGCATTGCGTTCAAGGAATTCGTTGAGAAACTCCGTTGCATTAACCTTAGTTTTATTTTCAAGATAAGACTTCATCTCGGGATAATCCCAAGCTTCAGGAACGGTTTTAAGTGCAGTACATATTAAATCATTTTGTTTCTTGGTAGCAGGAGTGTTATCGATACCGTTTGGCAGTTTTTCAACACCATCACGAGTGCCCATGTATTTTATCAGCTTACCTGCATTTGATGATGCAGGATTTTTAATGTACCGACTTGTAAAAATTATTTTAGGCATTTATTAACCTCGTTGGAATTTGTACGCATTTTCAAATGTTATGATACCGTTGTTCCTTGCGACTTCTTCTGCACAGAGATTATTCAGTGCCGACAATGAAACTCTATCAATCTGATTTGTTGCTGATATAACATTACTTAGCTTTGCCTGTTCAACAGCCACCTTAAAAAGCATCTCAGAAATATTTTTCTCAACACTTTCAATCTCACTTTTAATAGTCTGAGAGAGTATTGGCGAGAGATAATCAATACATTTCTTCTGATGAAGATAACCAATGTAAAACTGAACAGCCTGACAGACAAAGTCACTCTTTGAAGTTGCATTTGCTGTATCAAGCATTTCTGTAATCTCTTCAACCATTGAAGGTTTCATCCAATAGGCATATTTTTTCTTGTTTTCGCTCATTTTTGATAGACTCCTCAATTTCTGATTTTTGACATACTGTAAAGCCCCATAACAGTCGGCTCTGCCGTCTGATGTGACTCCGTGGGGAGACGCCCCACTTTAACCTGCTTAAAATAATTTCCTCGAAAAATCGGCTCAATTATGCGTTCCTCCGCAACTGCTCATTATGGAAGCAATCAATAGCTTCTGCAATAGGTCGGATAGTATATAGCAAAGTTCCGTTATGTTTTTGTCCGTCTTTTGTAATTACCTCTGTTCTCTCGGTCGAGATTAAATGTTTATCTTCAAGGCTTTGAACATATTTCCTGACTGTATTTTGACTCATTTTTAAAGCTTGTCCAATTGTACGGTAGCTGGGATAGCACTGATATGTTTTCCTGTTCTCGCATCTCAGAAGATAGCTGTACACAGCAATTTCTCCCGATGATAAACCAAGACAGAATATTTCATTCGGCAGAGTAAAGTAATGTTTTGTATTATTTATAGAATTATATTTCAAATGCTTCCTCCTGTATTCTGCTCCACCCACTCACAGAACTTTTCTTTTGGAACAACCATTCTTGAACCTATTTTCAGAACAGGGAAGCCCTTTGATCTGACCAATTCATATGCACTTGTCTTTGATATTCCAAGTACCTTTGCAATCTCCTGCACCGATAACATCAACGGAAGTTCATCATAGCTTTTGTAAAAATTCTCATTCATCTTCATCACCTCTGATTTTAGGGTAACAAAAAATTGACAGTGAAACAATAGAATTGTATAATCTTAGTTGGAGTGATGTTGATTATCGAAAATATAAAGCATTTACATTTTCTAATTTGGGGAGCAGATTATGAAGAAAGATTACTCGGAATATAAACATCCAGATTATGAAAAATATAATATTGCAAGGCAAAGCAACAGCTATGTGTACTATGATTTCTTCATTAACTTTGCATCATTCGATCCGGACTCGAAGTTGTTTTCAATCAAAGTTGATAGGGTTAATGAAGACCTGTCTATGAAGGATGCTATTGATGAATTTGAAGAACTTGAACGGTCACTCAGAGAGGTTCATCCTGATATTTTGTCTGATGAAGATATTGCTGATTATGAACAGAGTAGGGTTGAAGGCTTAGAGAAAAACAGAGCCTTGCGAGAACATTTCTCTGCAAAATATAATATTGACTGGGATGAGAGTGACGAGTATTTTCAAGATCTTATGGATGAATACGAAATTAAAAAAGAAGAGCCGCTTCATAATGTGCTGAGCGGTGCTGTAATTAACCTGCAAATAGGTGAGGGAATACTTGATTTTATCTATGCAGACTTTAAAACACCATTTGAAGAAAGCTACGGATTTGTTTCTGCTTTTGACTCCTTGATTAAGACCAATGAAGAGAAACTGAACTTTGAATTTAATGAAAAACCTGAAAAAATATACAACTGCAATCAGGAAAATGTTGAAATGTTTTTCAGGTATACAGACAGCAAACTTTTCATTGAGAATATAGCAAATGCGTCTTTATACTCAGCAATTTGTCCTCCGGTGTTTTTGAAAGAAAACTTACCAGTTGAAGGTCTAACGTGGTATTACAACTATCTAATTACATTACAGAATGAGTATAAGGAGCTAATAGAATTCTGTTTTGACGAGGACTTTTATCCGGAAGTAATGGAGAAAATCAAGCCGGCTGAAAGGTATTATCTTTACAAAATAATACATAACCAGCCTCTGACAATTCAAAGAGAGGAGTATTTTAGTTACAGCAGAAGCAATCCAAATGGAAAAATCCTGCTGATTCATTTATCTCAAGAGGATTTTCTCAGCAGAGTTATGAATGAATATGAGCCGACTGAACAGCATAAGGAATTTCAGAAGAAATATAAATTAAGTGATGCCGAAATGGAAGTGTTCTGCCGTTTTCCTATTTCCCCTAATACGAGTTATAAATTCAGGAACATCAGGAAAGCACTTGAACTTGAATTTACGAAAATGCTTGAACATGATATTCGTTTAAGAAAGTGCAAACGCTGTGGCAAGTATTTCATTATGAAAGGCAACTACAGCACAAACTACTGTGACAGAATTGCAGAGGGTGCAACACGGAACTGTCAGGATATTATGGCACTTGAAAATTACAAAAGTAAAGATCCACCGGCTTAGCCGGTGGCTTTTCTTTTAACGCCTTAAAGGCTATGTTACTAGCTTCGTCTAAAG
>CAKSNZ010000002.1 GCA_934476515.1 uncultured Ruminococcus sp.
TCACTTCTCACCGATTAACAATGAAATATCCCCCTCTTTTTTACTTTTTTTATATCAAATTATTGACAAAGTCCCCTTCCTTTACACAAGGAAGGCTGGATGGTTTCTACTAATTCTAAATATCTACCACATAACAAGGCAAGTTCTAGCACCACTAACCCAGATTTATCTTACTGTATTAACTATTAAACGAAATATAGGCATAAAAAATGGTCATACATTTCTGTATGACCATTAGTTTAGTTAACACTATTAAATTTACAAATTACAATTTTGCTGATTTACCGATAATATAACTATCTAAATCTGTTACAGTACAAGTAGGGTTATAAGAAGTTTTGGTTGACTTAGGTTTCAGCTTTATTTCCCTACTATAATCGGTAACACCTTTACCTGAGTTAGGTACTTTTGAAGAATAAATTCTGTCTGCTGTAAAGGCAAGGACAAGTACCACACAAATTGTAATTGATATTTTTAGTGGAATTTTGCGAAGTAGATTATCAAGCAGTGGTGCAACTATATAAACAACAATAATACCACCAATACCAAACACAAGCAGACCTTCTACACAAACTCTACCGTTGATATTTAGGAAATACCCACTATAATCCCACCATAGTTTACCGTACTGATATTCTAGGAATACAGATGTAAAATATTCTACTATACCACAAAGTACGACTGCTGAAATAAACTCAATAATAGGGTTCTTCCTAAGTTTATTAAGTAAAACAAGAATCATTACACAACCACTACCGTAAATAGGCAACCAAGGACCATGCATTACACCACGGTTTACAAATTCACCTTTTTCGATAAAGTGGAAAATTACTTCCCAGAACCATCCCATAAAACAGAAGATAAAGAACATCATTATTAATGAAGTTACTGAGTATCTTCTCATATAGTGTAGATGTTCAAATTTTGTTTTTCTTACCTTTTCACCTAAAGGATAAAGTCTTGTTGGGTATGTATATCCGTTAATAACATCCTTAAAGTTAACAATTTTGATTTTTCTTTCAGTATATTCTGTGTATTCCTTTTCTGTCTGATTGTAAGTAGGAATTACACCAAATACATTGGCAATAAAAGTAAGGAATTTGTTTCTCTTATGAATTACAGGTTCAGGTGTATCCATAAGTTCAATAATGTCCTTATATGAATTTCTAATTGTTTCATTAGAAGCTTTTTCATATAGATATGTATCATTTAATAAATGAATATTCTCTAGATTTTCTGATTTACACTTTTCTCTACGATTTACATAATATTCACAAACAACAGATTCTTTATATGGGTTTAGGAAGAAAATACCTAAAAGTCCCAGTGTAAAGAAATCTAATATATACCAGCCTATGAAAGAAATATCAAGAACAAATAACTCCCACTTATGACCTTTCATCATTTTTCTTGATAAAGTAATAGCCTTTAAAGGTGAAATATCTTTATTTTCAGCCACTATATAAGGTACTAATGCGTAGGAATATCTTTTTATGATACCACCTATTATTGTTAAATTCCATAAAAACTGAAATACTTCTTTCAAACCAACAGTAAGTGCAATTTTGAACAACTTTCTATCCTTATAAATAAACAAAAATCTATGGAAAGGCATCTTCTCATATACTCTGCTTTCCATAAAAATTCTTCTATATGCAACAGAAAATGTATTGAAAATAATTGCCCAAATTAATATTATTAATAGCAAGGAAAGTACAACAAGAATTGCAGCTAAAAGGTAACTTGATTCTGCTACATTCTTAATAGCAACAAGGATTGTTAAAATCATTGAACCTGATGAAACCATATTTACAACATGAGCAAGGACACCGTCTTTTCGGCCAAGTTCAAGTCCACCATAAGTAACATCCTTATTCTTCTCATCATCCATAAGTTTGGTAGCAGATTCTTTTATCTTCTCTTTATCTTCACCCATAAAGTTATCAATTAAGCTATATGTATTGGCAACAAATGGTGAAACACTTGTAATGTCTGTTTGGCTAGTATCATTTGTAAAAGCCTTTACAATATCTGTTGAACCAACAAACTCAATACCAAATAACGAAGCAAGTAAACAGGCAACAACACATATCCAATAATGTGCTTTAAAATGCTTTTTTCCGGTTTTTTTCAGCCCTTTTCTATCCATTATACCACCTCTCATACACAAACATATGTTTTATTGTATCATAATAAGTAACTTAAATCAATTAAATAACAAAATAGTAATAAATCTATTTTGTATCAACATTTAATTGTAAATGCTCATTATGTGTGCTATAATTTTCCTTGTTAAGGAGATATGATATGATTGCTTTATTTTTAATTCCTGTATATATCGTTATAAACATTTATATACTACATAGACTGAAAAACTTTTTAATTAAGTGTAAAGAAACATTCAGCAGAAAATGGCTACAAGTAATAATATACACTATTTACGGTATATTTGCTGTGTCACCTATTGTGGGATTCTTGATGCCTTATGGTACAGAATTAAAACGAATAGCAACAAGAGTCGGTAACTACTGGTTTGCATTACTAATATACACAATTATTATTGTTGCTATCGGTCATTTTCTTTCTATTCTGTTAAGAAGAGTTTTCAAGATTACACCACATAATTTCTTTCAAATAAGGAAAAACAGTATTATAAGTGGTATTCTTACACTTGCTATTATTGGTGGTGTTTCTGCTTATGGCCTTTATAATGCCAGAGACATTAAAGTTACCGATTACAACATAACAGTTCATAAACAGGTTCAAAATGTTAATAGTATGAAAGTTGTGTTACTTGCTGACTTACATATGGGTTACAGTATCGGTGTTGACCAAATTGAAAAGATGGTTAAGCTGGTAAATGAACAAAAGCCTGATATGGTATGTATTGCCGGTGATATTTACGACAATGACTATAATTCACTTGAAGATCCGGACAAGTTGGCAAATTTACTTTCTCAGATGAAAAGTACATATGGTACATATGCTTGTTGGGGTAATCACGATGTAAACCAAAAGATACTTGCCGGTTTTACATTTAGCACAGGTAAAACACTTGAACATGATAAGAGAATGGACTCATTCTTTAAAAAAGCTAAAATCAACCTACTAACTGATGAAGTTAAATTGATTGACAACAAATTTTATATAGCCGGTAGATTAGATGATGAAAAACCTGCTACCGGTGAAGTTAAGAAAAGTGCTGATGAACTATTAAAAGGTCTTGATAAATCAAAGCCTATCTTCACTATTTATCACGAACCAAATGAACTGGATGAATTAAGCAAAGCCGGTACTGATGTATTATTATGTGGTCACACTCATGATGGACAAATTTTCCCCGGTAATATTTTTATTAAGCTATTTTGGGAAAATGCTTGTGGTTACTTAAAGAAAGGTAATATGCACAACATTGTTACTTCCGGTGTTGGTATTTATGGACCATATATTAGAGTTGGTACTCATGCTGAGATTTGTCCTATTACGGTTAATTTTAAATAATCGGATATAGAAAAAGACTCAAACCTAAAAAGTTTGAGCCTTTTCTTATGTAAAAATATTTACTGTCTTCTTGGTCTTGGTCTTCTAATATCTCTGCCTAAGAAATCAATCTTAGCACAATTACCCATTACACGAGATACAAACCTTGGCGAATAGCTTTTCTCTAAATCTTTTAGAGTTAGGTTAGTATTCATTATTGTAGGTTTTCTGTTTAGCAATCGTGAATTAAAGATATTGTAGATTGTTGATGTGGAATAGCTGGACTGAAATTCTGTTCCTAAGTCATCAATAATAAGTAAATCACAAGTTACAAGAGAATTGATTGTTTCTTCCTCTGTATCGTAATCATACTTAAAGTGACTTTTCTCCAAAGTTGAAAGCAACATTGGTGCTGAAACATAAATTACACCAAAACCATTTTGGATAACTTCGTTTGCAATTGCTAAACTTAAATGAGTTTTGCCTAGTCCTGTTGCACCTCTCATCATAATACTTGGTGAGTCCAAAGAAAAAGTTCTTGCATACTTTTTGCAATAAGCAAGGACTTTGCTCATTCTTTCATATGGTGAAACTTGCTTATCCTCCTGAATATCCATATCATAATAATCAAGACTAAAATTATCAAATGATGATAATTCCAGTGGTGAGGACTTGTTAAGTTCATCACAAGCAACATCAATTCTAATTTTCTTTAGGCAATCACAGAGGACAGTTCTGCCCTTTTCATCATCATATCTTCCTGTATCATTACATTTAGTACAAGAAAAATGTGGTTCTAAAGCATCTTCTTTGTAACCATGAGAAACTAAAATATCTCTTGCTTCACTTTGAAGTGCTAAACTTTCTTTAGCTAATTTCTTTGTCATTTCTACTGCTGAACCACCATTTAAAACTGCCTTTGCAGTTTCTGAACCTATGATAATTAATTGCTGTTCTATTTCTTGTAATCTAGGAAATTGGCTATATAATATACTCCTCAATCTGTCTTGATTATGCAGAGCCTCTAGCCTTTTATTATTTAATATTTCGTCAGCTTTTTGATTAATTTTACTGTTGAACCCCATAGTAACCTCTTAGTCAAACATACTGAAATCTTCATAACTGTCTATATCGTATGATACAGCTTGTTTTTCTTGATTTTTGTTAGTTGAATTTGAAACAGATTTCTTTTCTTCAAAATCTCTTAATTCTTGTAATGTTGTAATGCCATTTTTATGCCAATTTTTAAGGATACCATTTGTATATGAAATGTTAAACTTATTCTTATGATTAACACATCTTTCATATGCTTCCTTAATCATTTCATCAGAGAACTTCCATTCATTCACCCAACGGTTGGAATTTTCCTGTTGTGCTTTTGTTGGATAACCTGAATTATACATACCTATAATCTGAGAAACTCGTTTCCAACTTTCACCATAAGTTTGCATATTGGCAATTCTTTCATCTGCTCTTTCAAGAGTAGTAATGTCATTTGCTGCCCATTCAACACCCATTTTCTCAATATATCTCATATTGTCTTTACCGATAGAATGGCAATAGTAAACAAGCATCATTAACACTTCACAAGGCAAACCGTCTGTTTCATGTAACATAACAAGTGTTGCAATGTCACCACTTGAAATTGGCTTACCAAACACATTCTGAACTTCTTCAAGAAGTTCTGCAAGTTGCTTGTCTTCCTTTAATCTTTGGGCAACAAAAACTGAATCAGGCTTTTGTTGACGAGAAAGTGGTCTTGGCTTTTTAACTTCTTTTAAAGGTTCTACATTTTGCACAGTGCTATTAACCGGCATTTGATTTACAGAACCTTGATTTATTGGAATAGGATTTTGTTGTACTTGATTTACAGTAGGGTTAGATACATTTGTTCTAGGTGTTGCGTTTCTTGAAACAGTTTCCCTAACAGGTTGTACTTTAGGCTTTTGAACCGATGCATTATCTCTAAGTGGTAAATCGTAAGTATTTGAAAGTATTTCCCTACTAACCCAAAAGTTTAGGGCATCTGTAACATCATCACTATTTATACCTAGCTTGTCACTTAAAATTTCTTCTGTAAGTGTATCTCCATTATGTCGCAAAACATATAGAAGTACCTTTAGTTGATTTTCTGTTGCTAGTTTTATATCTTCATCAACTACACTATTAGGTACTGGGAAAATAGAACCCCACTTGCCTAGATTAAGTTCAATTAACAATGCAAAACACCCTTTCTTCTAATTCTCTTTATATTGTAACACAGATTGTACCATAATTTTGACGAAAAATAAAGTTTTTTTCAAAGTTTTATCTTGACTATTTGAAATTTTATGATATAATACAATTGTTGTTAAGATATGCGGATGTAGCTCATCTGGTAGAGCGCCACCTTGCCAAGGTGGAGGTAGCGGGTTCGAGCCCCGTCATCCGCTCCAGTAAATAGTGGTTTTTGACCACTATTTTTTTATTTACACAATTTAGGAGGAAAATGGTTATGACATATACATATACACCACATGGCGTTTGTTCAAGACAAATTAACTTTGAACTTGATGATGATTGTAAGGTAAGAAATGTAAAGTTTGTTGGTGGTTGTGCCGGTAATACTCAGGGTGTGGCAGCTTTGATTGAAGGTATGGATGCTGAAGAAGCTATCAAAAGACTAAAGGGTATTGACTGTAGAGGCAGAGGCACAAGTTGTCCTGATCAGCTTGCCACTGCTATTGAAGAAGCAGTGGAAGAATTTTAATTTTTCAATATAACTTTTACAGAATAGAGTTCAAAAGTAAAAAAGACAAAAATTTATGCCGACTAGTAATTAGTCGGCATTTTTATATTTACATTAAATTTTACTTATCTTCCGCTAGTTGTTTCTTGAAAATTGTTCTGAAAATCTTTCTTACTATTGGACCGGCATAACATAACTGCCAGAACATAGCCATAGGGAAATTCATAACTGTAATCTGTAACCAAGTTGAAACTATATTTTCTGCACCACTGTAATTAAACAGAACGGATGCAACGAAACTCATTACAGGACACATAAAACAAACTGTAAGTGCTGAAATCATTAGAGTAATAAAGATTGGTTGAGTCTTTGCAGGGTCAATAGTTTTAAATGTTAAATGCTTTACAACTCTGCCTACTACTAAAAATTCCAGTACAAAAGCTACGGCACACATAATTGGCATTTCAGAAAAAGCCATTAAGAATACTTTGTTGCTTAGTCCACCCATACTGATTGCAACGTTATAACAAATCATTGCATACACCATTAGAATAACCATCATAATGGTAAAAATAACATCTTGAAATTTTGTTTTTGGCATAAATTTTTCCTCACTTTTCTAAAAAATAATAATAAAAAAACAACACATTAAAAATTTTGTGTTGTTCGTTATCATCACTTAGAAAAGTAATGTGCGTTTCCAATTTATACCCTATATTTAATTTGCCTTGGTTATTTTATCATAAAAGATAATATAAATCAACAATAGCGTGTAGAAAAATCTACACGCTATTTCTTTAGATTTTTATTGAAAATTACTTACTTAAGAAGTAATTCATCATTGTGAAACCTTTTTCAATGTATTCACCGGTTTTCTTAGCATTAGCTTCTGTAAATACATCTACACCACTGTTCTTTTCATCCTTGCTATTATAGATTAGGAATGGAACTGGATTTGATGAATGAGTTTTAATGTTAAGTGGAGTTGGATGGTCAGGGCATACCAAAACTGCAAAATCATCATAACCCTTTAAAAATTCAACTACAGGTGTTAAAATCTTTTCATCAATTAGTTCAATGGCCTTTACCTTGTTGTTGTATTCACCTCTATGACCACATTCATCAGGTGCTTCAACATGAATATAAACAAAGTCTTGACCTTTCTTAAATTCTTCAATAGCTGCCTTTGCTTTACCTTCAAAGTTAGTATCAATATAGCCTGTTGTACCATCAACATCAATACTATCCATATCGGCACAAATAGCAATACCCTTTAGTAGGTCAACTGCTGAAATCATTGAACCTTTCTTCTTGAACTTATTATAGAAACTGTCAAGAACAGGCTTTGTACCTTCACCCCATAGCCAAATTGAGTTAGCAGGACGCTTACCCTCAGCAACTCTCTTTTTATTTAGTGGGTGGTCTTTTAGTAGGTCATATGACTTTTTCATTAAATCATATAGTGGTTCTACCTTGCTACCTGTTGGAATATAATCCTTGATAACTCTTTCAGAAATATCATGAGGTGGTGTGAAAGAAACATTGTCTTTGTCACCGTTAGCCCATACTAAGCAATGTCTATACTGAACGCCGGCATAGAACTTGAAAATGTCATTGCCTAACTTTTCATCAATATAATCAATAAGAACCTTTGCTTCTTCTGTACTAATATCGCCACCACAATAATCAACCATTGTTTTGTCTTCATAATTTTCTTCATCAGACAAAGTTACAAGGTTACATCTTAGTGTAACATCAGTTTCCTTTAAATCAATACCGATTGAAGCAGCTTCCAGAGGACTTCTGCCTGTATAATAAACTGCCGGTTCATAACCCAGTACAGAAAGGTTAGCAACATCAGAACCGGGTTTTAATCCCTCTGCTACTGTCTTAACCATACCTACTTCACCCTTTGATGCAAGAAAATCCATCATTGGTTTATTGGCAACTTCCATAGGAGTTTTGTTGCCTAACTTTTCAAATGGCTCATCAGCCATACCGTCACATAACATTACTAAATATTTCATTATTGGTTCTCCTTATGTCCAATCATCTTTAAATAAGCGTTAATGAAACCGTCAAGGTCGCCATCCATAACTGCATTTACATTGCCTGTTTCATAGTTAGTTCTATGGTCTTTAACAAGTGTATATGGCATAAATACATATGAACGAATCTGGCTACCCCAAGTAATTTCCTTTTGAACGCCCTTAATATCTTCGATTTTGTCTAAATGTTCTCTTTCTTTAATTTCCATCAACTTAGACATAAGCATTTTCATAGCCACATCTCTGTTCTGATATTGGCTACGCTCAACCTGAGATGCAACAACAATACCTGTTGGAATATGTGTTAGTCTAACTGCTGATGAAGTTTTGTTAACTTTCTGTCCACCTGCACCTGATGCACGGTAAACATCCATTTTAATATCTTCGTCACGAATGTCGATTTTAATATCATCATTAATTTCAGGCATAACTTCAAGTGAACTGAAACTTGTATGTCTTCTACCTGCTGAGTCAAATGGTGATACTCTAACTAATCTATGAACACCGGCTTCACTCTTCAGGTAGCCGTAAGCATTTTCACCTTCAACTAAAAGTACAGCAGACTTTAGTCCTGCTTCATCACCTTCTAGGTAGTCAACTTCCTTAACGTTAAAGCCATGGTCAGCTGCCCAACGAGTGTACATTCTGTAAAGCATTTCAGCCCAATCCTGAGCTTCTGTACCACCACTACCTGCATGGAAAGTAAGGATAGCATTGTTCTTGTCATATTCACCTGTTAGCAAAGTTTGTAGTCTTTGCTTTTCCAGAATTTCTTCTACCTTAGCAACTTCACTTTCTGCTTCTTCAAGTAGTGACAAGTCCTCTTCCTCATCTCCAAGTTCAATTAGAGTTAAGGTGTCTTCATACTTATCTACAAGTGAATTAAAGTTATCTACCTTTGCGTTAAGGTCAGAAGTTCTCTTAAGAATCTTCTGGCTCTTTTCAATATCATCATAAAAACCAGGTTCAGCAGCACGATTCTCTAACTGTTGAATTTCACTTTTAATAGCCGAAAGACCAAGTGCATCCGACAAGTCATCAATCTCAGGCTTTAAACCCTCTAGTTTTAATTTTAATTCTTCAAACTGTACCATAATACATACCTCATTTACATTATCACAATTCATTATATCCCATAATTCTGAAAATGTAAATAATCATATTAAACATAATACAAATATTAGAAAAAATGTATTGATATATGATAATATATTTGATATAATATATTAAAATTAGTTGCATAATAAGTGTGTTATGTGCTAACTATACACTAATAAAAGAGAATAAAGGAAGTAAAAATGGACTATATAGGTTTTAGATGTCCTGTTTGTGACAAAAACTTTCATGCTGATGATGATGTAGTTGTTTGTCCTGTGTGTGGTACTCCCCATCACAGAAAATGTTACGAAGAACTTGGTCATTGTTACAATGAAGATAAGCATAGTGAGGGCTATGACTTTGAGAAAGAAGAAAATGAAAGTGATGTTCCAGAAGGATCTGTAAAGTGCAAGAATTGTGGTGAAATTAATTCTGAGGGTACTTTTTACTGTTCAAAATGTGGCACACCTTTGATTGACATTCCGAACAATAATTTTGGTCAAAATCAAAACCAAAATACTAATCAAGGAAGTCCTTTTAACAACCAAGGTAATCCTTACGGTAATAATCAAAATGGTAATCCTTTTGGTAATAACCCTAATGGTATGCCTTTTGGTGGTTTTAATGCAGTACAGTTTGACCCTATGGGTGGTGTTGCTCCTGAAACTGAATTTGAAGATGGTGCAAAAGCCGGTGAAGTTGCTAAGCTAGTTAAGCAAAACACACCATACTATATGCAAGTATTTAACAAAATTAAGACTTTCAACAAGTCTAAGTTTAATTTTGCCGGTTTGCTTTTTGGTGGTGGTTATTTACTATATAGAAAGCAATACAAACTAGGTGGATTTATTACAGCAATAATGATTGCTTGTTACACATTTTTCACTTACGGTAATTACACAGTTATCAGTCAAGTATTAAATGATGTTGTAAACACACATACAAATATGAATCCATCTGACATGTATCCAATGTTTATGAGTGCTATTGAAAAGTTAGATACCGGTGATTACTTAATAGTAATTTTCTCGTTTATATGTCTGCTTATATATTATACATTGCATTTGGTGTGTGGATTTATAGCAAACAGATGTTACTACAAACATTGTTGCAAACAGGTAAAAAAGATTAAGTCACAAAGTTCTTCAGAAACAGATGCTGACAACAAATTACAAACAAAAGGTGGGGTTAACACTGCTTTAGCATTTAGTTTAATTGTGGTAATGTTAATTCTTAACTATGCTCCTGCCTTTTTATTAAGATAAAAAAGTTAAAATAAGGATTGAGGTAAATATGAAAATTACAAAGGCTGTTATTCCTGCTGCCGGTTTAGGTACAAGAGTACTACCTGCTACAAAGTCAATGCCAAAAGAAATGTTCCCTATTGTTGACAAACCTGCTATTCAGTATATTGTTGAAGAAGCTGTTAAGGCCGGTATTACTGATATTTTAATCATTACTAACAGAGGTAAAGGTGTTATTGAAGATCATTTTGACCGTGCACCTGAACTAGAAGCTGCCCTTGACAAACCTGAAAAGCAAGAAATTCTTGAAACTGTAAAGAATATTTCTAAACTTGCTAACATTACATTTATCAGACAGGTTGAAACTAAGGGTCTTGGTCATGCTATTCTAAGAGCTAAGAACTTTGTTGGCAATGAACCATTTGCCGTTATGTATGGTGATGATGTTATCATTGGTGAAAATCCTGCAATTGGTGAACTAATTGAGTTTTACGGTGAATATGGTAAGGGTGTTGTTGGTGTTAAGCTAGTACCTGAAACAGAAATTCACAAATACAGTTCACTTGCAGTTGAAAACATTCACGACAATATTTATAAGTGTACTGATATGGTTGAAAAACCACAAACTCCTGAAGAAGTGCTTTCTTGCTATTCTATTCTTGGTAGATGTGTTCTTCCACCTGAAATTTTTGAAATTCTTGAAAACACTAAGCCTGGTAAGGGTGGCGAAATTCAGCTAACTGATGCTATGAAAGAAATTGCTACTACTGTTGGTATGACTGCTGTTGAATATACAGGTACAAGATACGATATGGGTAACAAACTAGGTATTTTACAGGCATCTATTGAAGTTGGCATTAATCATCCTGAAATTGGTGAGGACTTTAAGAAATATCTTAAGGAATTTGCGAAAACTCTTTAAGACTACATATTAGGTAAAAAATTAGTGTGCAGAAAATTCTGCACACTTTTTTGTTGCCTAGCTTTATTTAAACAGAACATTAATTTTCTATTAAAGAAATTTCAATACCTACTACACCGTACTGACTTTGCTTT
The DNA here is from genome assembly GCA_934476515.1 of uncultured Ruminococcus sp. Lineage (GTDB taxonomy): Bacteria > Bacillota > Clostridia > Oscillospirales > Acutalibacteraceae > Ruminococcoides > Ruminococcoides intestinihominis. The sequence goes on from CAKSNZ010000002.1 coordinate 11,655, forward strand.
TCTGTAGGATAATATTTTTCCATATCCTTAGGTGTAGCCTTATTAATATTACTTTTATTGTAACCACATTTATCAAGTGGTAGGTTATTATATAATTCCTTAAAAGAACTAAACTTATGTAAGCCAACTACCTTAACTGATAAAGTTTCCTTATTATCAAGGTTAGTAAAGGTTATAATATCCCCTACTTTTATCTTTTGTCTTTTAGGGTCAAGAAGTCTAAGTTCATAAATTTTCTCTTTATCTTTGATAGAATTAAATGGTTCACTACATAAATTCATATAATGTGTCATAGCAAATCCACCTTTACAGGATTATGCTTTTCATAATAATAATATGAAGTAAAACCTAATTCTTTTAAGATTTCAAAGGCTTTATCAAAATCTTGTGAAAGTGCCTCTACTGTATGAGCATCACTACCTAAAGTAATTAAATAGCCACCTAATTCTTTATATCTTTTAAGGATATTTTTGTCAGGCATTGGTCTTGAAAGTGGTTTACTAATTGTAGAAGTATTGATTTCAAGTGCCTTATTATTTTTGATTAAAGTAGTAAGAATTTCATCAATTACATCACTATACTTTAAATAGTCTAGTTTGATATTTGTTCTTTCTGCAATATATCTAGCCGGATAATCAAAGTGTGCTAAACTGTCAAAACCATTCCACTTTACTACTTTTAATTGTTCATTAAAGTATTCTGTAAGTAAAGTGTCAATATTACTTTCGTTATACTCCAGAAAATAAAAGTCCTCTCTGCCTCTCACTTCATGAGTTGATGCTAAGATAAAATCATAGTCACCTAAACCTAAAGCAACTTTGGTCTTTTCCGGTGAATGAGTAGGTTCACCTAGTTCAACACCTGTAAGAACTTTAATTTTGTCACTATAAACTTCTTTTAATCTTTTTGACTCAGCTACTGACTTTGGAATTTCTTCTTCAAGAACTGACTCAAATTTCTTTTCATCATAAATACCGATTGCATCACAATGGTCAGTAAAAGTAATTACATTAATATTTTTCTTAACTGCACCTTTCACCATATCCTCCATTGGTACTTCTGCATCAAAAGAAAATGATGAATGAGTGTGGCTATCACATATAATCATAAATATCACCTATAAGAAGTTTATCACATTTTGCACTTTAATGCAATAAAGTGACTTTACAATTATACGATTAAGTAGTATAATTAAAGAAATTGATTTTTGGAGGTACATTATGAAAGCTGTTATCACTGTTGTAGGTAAAGACACTGTAGGAATTCTTGCTAAAGTATCTACAGTATGTTCTGAATATGACGCAAATATCGTTGAAGTATCACAGAGTGTTCTTCAAGATATGTTTGCTATGATTATGCTTGTAGAACTAGGAAAGAAGAATTTTGGTGAACTTTCATCTACTCTTGAAAAACTTGGTGATGAAAACAACCTTAAGATTCACTCAATGCATGAAGATATTTTCAATTCAATGCACAAAATTTAAGGGGTATAAGTAATGCTAGAAACAAAAGATATTCTTGAAACAATAAATATGATTGACAATGAGGACCTTGATGTTAGAACTATAACAATGGGTATTTCTCTACTTGATTGTATGGATAATGATATAGACAAGGCTTGTCAGAAGGTTTATGACAAGGTTTGTTACAGTGCAAAAGACTTAGTAAAAACAGGTATGGATATTGAAAGTGAATATGGTATTCCTATCATTAACAAGAGAGTTTCAGTAACTCCTATTGGTATGGTTGCTGCTCCTTGTAAAAATCAGGATATTACTAAGTTTGCTAAAACACTTGATAAGGCTGCTGATACACTAGGTATTAACTTTATTGGTGGTTATTCTGCTCTTGTTCAAAAAGGTTTTGCATCAGGTGATATGGAACTGATTAAGTCTATTCCTGAGGCACTTGCTACTACTGAAAAAGTATGTTCTTCTGTAAACATTGGCTCAACTAAAGCCGGTATTAATATGGATGCAGTTAAGATTATGGGTCAAATTGTTAAGGACTCAGCTGAACTAACTAAGGATAAAGACTGTATTGGTGCTGCAAAGTTAGTTGTATTCTGTAATGCTCCTGAGGATAACCCATTTATGGCAGGTGCTTTCCATGGTGTTGGTGAGGCTGACAAGGTTATCAATGTTGGTGTATCAGGTCCCGGTGTTGTAAGAGCTGCTCTTACAAAATGCGAAAATCACAACATTGCTCAAATTGCTGATGTTATCAAAAAGACTGCATTTAAGATTACAAGAATGGGTCAGCTAGTTGCTCAACAGGCTAGTAAAAGACTTGATGTACCATTCGGTATTGTTGACCTTTCTCTTGCCCCTACTCCTGCAGTTGGTGACTCAGTTGCTTATATTCTAGAAGAAATGGGTCTTGAAGGTTGTGGTGCTCACGGTACTACTGCTGCTCTTGCTATGCTTAATGATGCAGTTAAAAAAGGTGGCGTTATGGCTTCCTCTAGAGTTGGTGGCCTTTCAGGTGCATTTATTCCTGTATCTGAAGATGCCGGTATGATTGCCGCTGCTGAAAGCGGATACCTTGACATTACTAAACTAGAAAGTATGACAGCTGTTTGCTCTGTTGGTCTTGATATGATTGTTGTTCCCGGTGACACATCTGCTGATGTTATCAGTGCAGTTATTGCTGATGAAGCTGCTATTGGTATGGTAAACACTAAGACAACAGCAGTAAGACTTATTCCGGCTATCGGTAAAAAAGCCGGTGATACTCTTAACTTTGGTGGACTACTTGGTTATGGCCCTGTTATGGAACTTAGAAAAGGTTCTCCTGCTAAATTTATTAACAGAGGTGGACAGATTCCTGCTCCACTACAAGCACTTAAGAACTAATTAAATTGTTATTTTGCATAAGAAAACTCCTCACATTTGTGAGGAGTTTATTTTTTGCACTTATTTATTCACTTTACCTTTCACTAATGAAACAATAATATTTGCTATTTCATCAACAGTATATTTGCTACTATTAAATGTTAAATCATAAGTAGAAGTTGCACCCCATTCCTTATTAGAGAAATGTTTGCAATGATTTTTTCTTTCAGTCTCTACTCTCTTTATCTTAGCCTTTGCATCATTTAGTGACAAATTATCTCTTTTCATTACTCTTGTAATTTTATTCTCAATATTACTATCAATAAAGATATGTAAAGTATTTTTATAATCCTTAAAAATATAGTTGCCTAATCTACCTAAGATAACGCAATCACCATTTGAGGCAAGGTCTTTCATAACATTCTTTTCAACATTAAACAGTTTATCACACTTTGTGCTTTCAGCACCCTCATAATAAAACTGTGAATAGAAATTATAAAAGGCACTGTTAGTTATTTTTTGCTCATTATTTTCTACATAATGTTCAGTATTACCACTTTGCTCTGTTGTTAAAGTAATAATATCTTTGTCATAATAATTAATTCCTAGTTTGTCGGCAACAAGTTTACCGATTTCACGACCACCACTGCCGTATCCTCTAGCTATAGTAATAACAAGATTATTTGTATTTTCTTTGCTTTGGACATCTTCACTGTCTTTAGATTGTGGAATAAGTAACTTTGTTAAGAAATTAAGATGTTTACCAAAAAATTTTGCAATTAAACCTACTATTAAAGCTGCAACGATTGTGCCTTCTCTTACACCATTAATTGTACTAAACAACACATATGAAATTACACCGGCTGTTACTGTCATTGATGCATCAAAACAAACCTTTGTAATACCAAAATCAACACCAAATCTGATTGTTAATGAACGAACAAATGATTCACCCGGTAACATAAGAACATCGGCTATAACTTCAAGGTAAACACCAAAACCAAGAATTACACATCCAATTAACAAATAAATGACTTTAACTACATAAATATCACTATCAACCCAAGTTAATAAAAACATTGAAATATCAATAAAATAACCAAACAGGACTGATACAGGAATTTGCAATAAATCTATTTTGTTAAATTTCTTTCCTAGAATAATAATCTGCAAAAGAATTAAAAATAGACTGAAATAAATTGTGAATACACCAAGAGATGGTGAAAATTTTAAGCTTAGCACGTATGGAATGCTGGAAATCGGTGATGTACCCAGACTTGCCTTTGTAACAAAAGCAACACCTAATGAACTTATAAAAAGTCCAAACAAAAATACAATATATCGTCTAACTAAATTTTTCTTCTTCATATTAACACTCCTTAAGATTATTATTTACCCTATTAAGATAGTTTAAAAACTGAGATTTTTCTTCAATGGTAAAATCTTTAAGAGCATTTTTCTCTAGCATTTTAAAAGACTCAATAACGAATTTGGCCTCAACTTTGCCTTTTTCAGTTAAATAAACAAACTGAAATCTCCGATTATTAGGGTCAACCTTACGAATAATTAATTCATTCTTTTCCATTCTTGTTAAAATGCTTGTAACAGTTGCTTGTTCAATAAAGCAAGACTTTGCAATATCCTTTTGTACTGCACCGTCATTTGTATAAAGGTACTCAAGAATCTTTGGTTGTCCTTTTGATAGATTTCTATCAGCAACATTTTCAAATACCTTTTTCGTGTACATTGTGTTATTCTCCATCATTAACTTATGATAGCTCATTACCTCTCCTTCTTTCCGATAATTATAATAACAATTTGAATTCTAATTGTCAACAATAGAACTACTTTTACACAAAAGAAAAAACAGGTGCATAAGCACCCGTTTTTTCTAACAAATTAACAAGTGGAACAAAACAATTCTGCATATACACATTTATCATAGGATAAATTAAAGACTAGAAATATATTTAGAATATCTTTTCCTTATGTACTGATTATAGCACTATATAGCATATATTGTCACTATTTGGTACAGCATTGTTATAAAATTGAAATATTTTTGTTTTATTAATTACAAATTGGTATATTTTAGTAATTATATGTCGAATTATTTTCGAACAAGTACAAAAATAGCCCCACATAAAGTGGGGCTAAATGTTTGACTATTTTTTTATTAACCGATTAAGTCAGGGTTTGTATCATAGAATGTTAGGAAGTTACCCTTATCAATAATCTTATCATCATTGATGATAATCCATTTTTCTGTACCGGAAACGCCTTTGTAGTCCTTAGTCTGAACTGTACCATTGTTGATGATTAAGCTATAATCAACACCATTAGCTACCTTAAATGTTGTTGTAAACCAACCATCATCACCCTTTGTTAATGACTGACCTGGCCATTTATCATAAATGTCAACAGAACCTAGTTCTGTATCATACCAAGCCCACAGTTTTGGTGTCCATGTAGCAGAACCACTGTGCTTTACATGAAGTGTTACATCATAGTTATCATCGTCATAGTAGAATAGAAGAATCTGACCGGCAAACTTATGCTGAACATCTACTGAAGAAACTTCGCTTTCTACCTTATTACCATCTAGTGTATATTCATTAGCATATTTATAGCCAATTAGCTTATCAGGTGTATATGTATCACTCTTACCGGCAACTATATCCATTACCTTATCAGAAGCGATTGGCTTATTAGTTGACTTACTAATATATCTAACACGCATTGTATTTACTAGACCGTAATCCTTATGAGTAATCTTCTTCTGAACTAAAGTAGCATCTGCAATATTAACAACGCCATCCTGGTTGTAGTCAGCAGTCTTAATCTGTTCATCAGTTAGTGTAGCACTCTTATTTAGATACTTCTGAATTAAAGTAGCATCCTTAACAGTTAGCTTATCTTTACCTGTTAGAGTTGTCTTTAGGCTATCAGGAACATATTCGCCATAATTAAATGTAACTGTCTTATCAGTTGGGCCAAATGTACCGTTCTGTTCACCTTCAACACCTAGTAGGTCATACTGTAGTTTTAGAGTATCATCTGTCTTAGCTTCGTACTTTGTACCTACTGTACCGTATAGAACCTGCTTTGAAAGAATCTTTCCTGTATCAACATCTTTGTTAACAACTGTAACCTTAGCTCTGTTAGCTTTAATATTAGCCTTTTCGTATGTTGACTTTTCAACAAGAACCATAGCTGACTGTGCAGGAACTTCAATATCGTTACCCTTTACATACTTAATTGGTGATAGACCTGCTTCGTCAGTATCAGCAATAACAACCCATTCTGTATCATCAGCAAGAGTCTTATCAAAGCTTAGAGAAACTGTTTCACTCTTCTTAGTATCATTGTTCATAACAACTGCAAGTTTATTCCATTCACCCTCAGTGTTATTTGATACTGTATAAGAAACAATATTAGATGCATCAGTTAGAGTCTGACCAAATGTATAATTGTTCTTAGCTGTCAATTCATCTGTTGTAAATGGAGAGAAAGCCTTACGAATATCAAGCATACCCTTGTAATATGAAACTAGATCAGCGTTCTTGGAAACATCATTCCAATCAATCATATTTTCTGTAGCAGGAGAACTATATGAGTTTTCATCACCATCTTTAGATCTACCCATTTCTTCACCGGCTAGGAAGAAATGTAGGCCCTGAGAAGTTGCACCGATTGTTTCGGCAAATTTGTTAATACGAATTAGAGTATTATTTCTTTCTCTGTAATCAGCAGTTTTGCCATATACAGAACCCCATAGTTTATCATATAGAGTGTTGTTATCGTGACAAGATACATAGTTAACACACTGAGCAGGAGAATAAGCCTTCCAGTTTACAGAAGAACCTACTGTGTTAGCTCTAACACCATATCTAACGCCATTAGCTGTGCCAACTAGGTTACCTTGGATATAACCCTTAGCACCGATTGATGAGTAACTACCCTTTACAGCGTCACGATACTGGTCGTTAAACATACCAACTCTGCTATCAAGTTGGCCGGTTGAACCCTGAGAAGCCATCTGTACTGTATTGCCATCACAATCTGTAATGTCATTATTTGTACTCATTGCCCAACCTTCGCCATATACAGGCATCTTTGGACTAATCTTATCAAGTGTTGAACGAATTTCGTTCATTGTCTTAACATCATGAAGACCCATTAGATCAAAACGGAAACCATCAATGTGATATTCAGTTGCCCAATAGTTTACAGACTGTACCATAAAGTTACGGTACATAGCTCTTTCTGAAGCTGTATCATTACCACAACCTGATGCATTTGACCAAGTGCCGTCAGCTTTCTTTCTGTAATAATAATCCGGTACAGTACCCTGGAAAGATGTATCTGTGTTATACATATGGTTGTAAACAACGTCCATAATAACACCAATACCGGCCTTATGAAGAGCCTGGATCATCTGCTTCATTTCATTAATTCTTACATTACCATCATATGGATTTGAAGAATAAGAACCTTCAGGAACGTTGTAGTTCATTGGGTCATAACCCCAGTTAAACTGATTATCAGAACCTGTTTCATCAACTGAACCAAAGTCATACATTGGGTTAATCTGAACATATGAGATACCTAGTTCTTTTAAGTAATCAACACAAGTTGGAATTGAACCTAGGTTGTTTAGAGTTGTACCTAGTTCTGTAAATGCAAGATATTTACCACGATTCTTAGCAGAAACACCTGAGCTTTCAGAATATGAGAAGTCCTTTACATGAATTTCCCAAATTGAAGCATCAGCAATGTCATCTGTTAGAACGTGCTTATCCTGATCCCAACCTGTTGGATTTGTGCTCTTAAGGTCACAAACCATTGAACGCTTGCCGTTAACACCTGTAGCTACTGAATATACGTCAGGAATTTCCTTTGTAGTAACCTTTGTACTATCAGCAATACTTGCAGCTTTTACTGTGTAAGTGTAGTATGTGTTTGCTAGATCACCATCAGCCTTTACTGAGTAAACACCTGTCTTTTCGTCTAATGTTAGTTCTTTAGAACCTAAATCTTTTGCACCTTCTTCATCATCAGAACCGGTTGCATAGAAGTTAACTTTTACTGATGTTGCAGTAGGAGCCCAAACCTTGAATGTTGTTGCTTCTTTTGTATAAGTAGCACCAAGGTCTGTTCCGTTGTAGCGATACTTACTATCAAGTTCATGAGCAGCTGTTTCGTACTTTGTTGGTGTAGAAGCAGTAGCTGCTGATGAAGAAACTGTAGCAAATGGAATAACAGTTGCTAACATCATGATAGAAAGAACTATGGAAATAATTCTTTTCATTTTATTTTTCCTCCCTTTTTTTTATTAAAAATAATTCTCAAAAGAATATTATTTCTGAATTTCAATACCCTTAATTCTTTTCTTTTTCATTGAAGAACGAACTTTCAGGGTTATACCGGCACCGGCTAATAGACCAAGTCCTACCAATGCAAGAGTAGTTGCAAGAACCTTTTTACTGTTATCATTTAGTTGATAATTGTAGATAACAGTCTGTTGAGTCTTTGTATAAACACCGGACGCATTTTTTGGTGTAGAAGTTAAAGTAAGATTTTCGTATTCTTTTGCTTTTGTTTTATACTTCTTATCTTTCTTACCCTCTAACTTCTTAATATCCATAATATTACCGTCTGAGTCCATATAGATAACATTGACTTGACACTTTTTAGTATTCTCTTTAGTAAACTTATAAGTTACTACCTTATCGCCTACTGCAAAAAGACCTGCACCGTTTTCCGGTAAAGCATCAGTATCAAGAACATATCCCTTAATTGTAGGAATTTCATCAGTAAAATACTGCTGACCCACTTGGTTCTTTAGGATTTTACTTGGTGCAATAGCCTTATCGGTTGATGAGTCAATAAACTTGATAGTTACTGTGCTATAGTCACCTGTATATGTTTCAACAGTAAATTTAGTATGTTTATTTTCTGAAGTAAATTTGCCTGTTGTGCTTTCTTTATCAATGATTTTGTATTTTCTTCTTACTGAGTCACTAGGTGTGATACTGTAACTATCACCTACTTGACCTTTTACAATTTCTGTAGAAACTTTTTCACCTGTTTTGTTGTCAATATAATCAACAACTACAGCACCCTCTGTTGAATTACAGTTTTTTTCAAAACTATCCTTATCAACAAGAATCATTGCTGAACTTTGTGGAATTTCTACAGTACCGGAAACTGTACCTAGATTTCTTAAACCTGCTGTTTCATCATTTGCAATAATTACAAAATCATCTGAATAATTCTTAATCTTGCTTAAATCAGCTTTGACAGATTTATCTGTGTTACCGTTTAGAAGAACTGCAACTTTCTTAAAGTTGTCATTTTCTAGTCCGTCAACTGCAAAAGCAACTAAACCGGGAGTTTCGTTTTCAAAATAATCAAGGTTCTTAGCTGTATTAGAAGTTGGATCTCTAAATGCATTAAACTTCTTGTGAATCTGTATCATACCTTTATAATACTCTACAACATCACTATAGTTATTAACACTTTCCCAATCTATCATATTTAGTTTTGCTGAGGATTTAAAGCTATTTTCATCCCCATCTTTGCTACGACAGAATTCTTCACCTGCTAGGAAGAATGTCATACCTTGAGCAGAGAAAATTGTCGCTGCATTTAGCTTTGTCATTTCAACTAAGTTTGCATGACGCTTTCTAAAATCTTTTTCATCAGGATATAGAGAACTGACTAACTTATCATAAAGTGTATAGTTATCATGACAACTTGAATAAACAACTGACTGTGTAGGAGCAGATGCCCAACCGTTGACACATTCACCTGAAAGACCGATTTTAATATTACCGGTTTTCTTACCACTTGCTAAGAAGCCTTTATCTGTAGCATCAAAGGTATTACCCTTGATAGCATCACGAATTGTATCATCAAAAGCACCAATTCTATTGTCTAACTTATCCATATTAGCTTGAGTTGCCAATACTGTACCGTCATCACAAGCAGTCTTTAAATCCCATGCTTCACCATACATTAGAATTTGTGGATTAATTTCATCAAGAGCATAACGAATTTGATTCATAGTTTCACAATCATGAAGACCCATTAAGTCAAATCTAAAACCGTCAATGTGGTATTCATCAGCCCAATATGTAATAGAATCAATCATAAATTTTCTGAACATTTTATGTTCGGAAGCAGTATCATTACCACAACCTGAACCATCAGAAAAAGTACCGTCACTGTTCATTCTATAATAATAATTTGGAACTGTTCTATTAAAATAGCTATCTTCACCTGTATATGTGTGATTATAAACAACGTCCATAATAACACCAATACCTGCATCGTGAAGAGCCTTAATCATCTGCTTACATTCATTGATTCTAACATTACCGTCATAAGGGTTTGATGAAAATGAACCTTCAGGAGTATTGTAGTTAACAGGGTCATAGCCCCAGTTAAACTGGTCATCCTTGCCTGTTTCATCCACTGAACCAAAGTCATACATAGGGTTAATCTGTACATAGTTAACACCTAATTTCTTTAGATATGAAATACAAGTAGCATTGTTGCCACTTACACCGTCAACAACTGTGCCATCCTCTGTAAATGCTAGAAACTTACCTCTATTTTCTTTACTTACACCTGAATTTTCAGCATAAGAAAAGTCCTTAACCTGAACTTCCCAAATAACAGCATCTGTCTGATTCTTAACAGTTTTGTGAGTATCTTTATTCCAATCTGTTGGATTAGTTGAAGATAAATCAACAATCATACCACGCTTACCGTTAGCACCAACAGCTTTAGCATAAATATCTACTACTTCTTCAGCTTTGCCGTCATTTGTAACAACATAAGTATAATATTTGTTCTTTAGGTCGCCTGTTAAAGTACAAGACCACACACCATTTGACTTATCAAATGTCATATCTTGTTCCTTAAAGAAACCATCCTTGTTTTCTTTCTCTGAGCCATACTTATAAAGTCTAACCTTAACTTCGGAAGCAGTAGGTGACCATACTTTGAAAGTAGTGCTATCTTTAGAATAGGTAGCACCTAGGTCATTTCCGTTATAAGATGTTTCGTCTAGTTTTGCTGCATAAGCAGCATAATCTTTGGTTGTTTCAGCATTAAAATTCACTATATTTAATCCCACCATCATAACTAGTATCAAAACCAAAGAAAGAAATTTTTTAATAGGCATAAAATCCCCCTTAGTTCTGTATTTATACACATTCATTCTAACAAATATTATTATAAATAATTTTCTACATAAGAATTAAACCGTCTTTATAGACGGTTTATGTGTAGAAAAAACAGGTCAAAATATAGTCATTTTGACTATATTTTCATTTAACTTATGAAAGATTTATTAATAAAGTCATTAATCTATGCCGTATGTTGCCACACCTGTTAATTCTTCTTCTATTCTAGACAATCTATTATACTTTGCAGTTCTTTCACTTCTGCAAGGTGCACCTGTTTTTATCTGTCCTGAGTTACAAGCAACTGCAATATCTGCTATTGTTGTATCTTCACTTTCACCACTTCTATGAGAAATTACAGTTGTATAACCGGCTTTATGGGCAAGTTCGATTGCATCAAATGTTTCTGTTAAAGTACCGATTTGGTTCATTTTCACTAAGATTGAATTGCCTGCTCCAACCTTAATACCATTATAAAGTTTATTTACATTTGTTACGAATAAATCGTCACCTACTAATTGTATGTGGGATAACTTTCCGGTAAGCTCTTCCCACCCTGACCAATCAAATTCTGAAAGTCCATCTTCTATTGAGATAATAGGATATTTCTCTGTAAGATTATCAAGGTATTCAATCATATTTTCTGTAGTCATAGATATTTTTCTCTTAGGCAAGTTGTACATACCCTCAGCATACCATTCTGATGAGGCAATATCTAAAGCTAATTTTGTATTTTCCGTGTTATATCCTGCTTCTTCAATTGCTTTTAAAATATATTCAAGTGCTTCTTCATCACCTGAAAGGTTTGGTGCAAAACCACCTTCATCACCTACTGCAGTAGAAAGTTTATCCTTCTTCAACAATGTTTTTAGTGTGTGATAAATCTCTGTACATTGTCTTAGTCCGTCACGGAAACTGTCAGCACCTACCGGCATAATCATAAATTCCTGAATATCCACATTGTTATCTGAATGAGCACCACCATTTAGAATATTCATCATAGGACAAGGTAATCTATGGGCATTAAAACCACCTAGATACCTATATAATGGTAAATTCAGTGATGATGCAGATGCCTTTGCCATTGCTATTGAAACTGCTAATATTGCATTTGCACCTAAGTTTTTCTTATTCTCTGTACCATCAAGGTCACACATCATTCTATCAATTAATCTTTGCTGATATGGACTTGTACCTACTAAGTGATGAGCTAAAGTTTCGTTAATATTTTTTACTGCCTTATATACTGACTTGCCAAAATACACATCATCATTATCACGAAGTTCAACTGCCTCAAATGCACCGGTAGATGCACCACTGGGAACTATAGCTGACTGTACTGTACCATCAGATAATGTTACTGTTGCTTCAACTGTTGGATTACCTCTAGAGTCTAGGACTTGTCTTCCCTTTATTTCTTCAATTAACATACACATATAAAAAACCTCCTTTATCATTATTGACAAAGGAGGTTAAATTATACTGATTAGTCTAGGTAATCTTTTAGAATTTTACTTCTTGAAGGGTGTCTTAGCTTTCTAAGAGCCTTTGCTTCAATCTGACGAATTCTCTCACGAGTAACATTGAATTCCTTACCTACTTCTTCAAGTGTACGACTTCTGCCGTCTTCAAGACCAAAACGAAGTCTTAGAACCTTTTCTTCTCTTGGAGTCAAAGTATCAAGAACTTCGTTTAGTTGTTCACGAAGTAATGTATGAGATGCAGCATCTGCAGGTGCCGGTGCGTCATCATCAGGAATGAAGTCACCTAGGTGAGAATCCTCTTCTTCACCGATAGGTGTTTCCAAAGATACAGGTTCTTGAGCAACACGCATAATATCTCTAACCTTATCTACAGGCATATCAATTTCTGATGCGATTTCATCAGCAGTTGGTTCGTGACCATTCTGGTGAAGTAACTGAGAAGAAACTTTCTTTACCTTGTTAATAGTTTCAACCATATGAACAGGAATACGAATTGTTCTGCCCTGATCGGCAATAGCTCTTGTGATAGCCTGTCTAATCCACCATGTAGCATATGTTGAGAACTTAAAGCCCTTTGTATAGTCAAACTTATCAACAGCCTTTAACAAGCCTAAGTTACCTTCCTGAATAAGATCTAGGAATAGCATACCTCTGCCTAGGTAACGCTTTGCAATAGAAACAACAAGTCTGAGGTTTGCTTGACATAGTCTTTTTTTAGCTTCTGTGTTGCCATCAGCAATTTTAATAGCAAGGTCAATTTCTTCTTCAGGAGAAAGCAGTGGAACTCTACCGATTTCCTTTAGATATACCTTTACCGGATCATCAATTGCAACTCTTTCTGCTGCAATTTCGTCACCTTTGCTGGATGATTTTGATGCTACGATTTCAATATCTGATAAATCAACACTGTTGTCTTCAATGATTTCGATACCCTGTGCTTCTAAACCATCATATAGCTTTTCCAGTTGTTCAGGTGAAAATTCAATTTCACCGATAGCATCAAGGATTTCTTGGTTTGAAAGGCTTCCCTTTTGTTTACCTTGTTCAAGTAAATCTTTGATTACTGTTTTCTTATCAACCTGTCCACTCATATATATCTCTCCTTATTCTCGTTTCTTCTTCAGATTATTAATCTGCTGACTAAACTCATCAAGTGATGTGTTTGCGATTTGTTCCTTTGACAACTTACCCTTTTCCTCAAAGATAACACTTATGTACTCATCCAGAGCTTGTTGAGTAGGATTTTTGTCTATTGTTTTATTCACAATAGAATAGACTTTGTTCACTTCATCAGAAGTAAAATCTTCGTTTAGAGAAGTTAATGGCTCATAACCACCCTCAATTCTGTTAACAAAATAACCATATAGCTTTTTGTTAAAATCTGTGACAAATGAATCATTAGGCACTCTTGAATAAATATACTGTTCAACCTCAGGATGATTAACCATATATGATAATAACATTTCTTCGGCAATAGTTGCCCTTGGCTTATCCTTATGTTGCAAGTTTATTTTGTCCTCTCTACCTGATAGATTAGTTCTGATTTTTCTAAATTCTTCTTTTCTATTGCTATATTTAATTTTACTTCTAACTCTCTTTAGAGAATTAGAAATTGACTCTGTATGAACACCTGTTTCATCAGCTAACTTAGAGCTGTAAACATCTCGTTCTACATCATCATCTATTTTAGCAATTATATTAATTGCTTCATTGACATATTTAACTCTTTGGTCTGCCAGTTTTAGGTCATATTTTTTTCTTACTTTTGATAGCTGATACTCAACATCATTAAAGCTACCATTCACCAAATTATAGAAAGCAGCACCACCATTATCACCATGTTTTCTGATAAATTCATCAGGGTCTTTACCGTCAGGAACTGTCAACACTCTTATGTTAAGTCCTGTTCTTCTGAGAATTCCAATGGCTCTTTGGGTTGCTTTTTGACCTGCTTCATCGGCATCATAACAAATGATAACATCATCGGCATAACGCTTCATAACAGATGCTTGTTGACTGGTTAATGCAGTACCTAAAGTTGCTACTGCATTTTCAAAACCTGCTTGATTTACTGCAATAACATCCATATAACCCTCACACAAAATAAGGGTTCTGTCCTGATTTTTCTTAGCATTATTAAGTGAAAATAAATTATTACTTTTACTAAATACAGGTGTATCGCTTGTGTTAAGGTACTTAGGCTTTTGGTCAGTCATAATTCTACCACCAAAGGCAATTACATTTCCCCTTACATCTATAATAGGAAACATAACTCGGTTATAAAATCTATCGTTTGTGCCGTTACCACTTTTGTTCTTATAAACTAGGTTGGCACTTACAAGTTCACTATCTTTGAAGCCTTTTTTTCTTAGATAATTAGAAAGTGCAAAGTGGTCATTAGGAGCAAAGCCTAAGCCAAAATGTCTGATAGTTTTGTCACTTAATCCACGACCATGAAGATAATCTAAACCTTCCTTGCCAAGTGGACTATATAAACATCTGTGAAAAAACCTTGCAGACTCTCTATTCGCCTCATAAATTCTTTTCTTTAGGTTAGCCATAGAGTCATCATAATTACTTTCCTCAGGCATATTAAGTCCTGCTCTTTCAGCAAGAAATTTAACAGCCTCAATATAATCAAGATTTTCAATCTTCATTATAAAGGTAATTACATCACCACCGGCACCACAACCAAAGCAATAAAAAGAATTATTTTCGGTATAAATATTAAAAGATGGTGTTTTTTCGCCATGGAAAGGACAAAGTCCTACCATATTTCTACCCTTACGCTTTAGAGAAATATAATTTGACGCAAGCTCTGTAAGGTCACTACGCATTTTTAGTTCTTGTAAAAAGCTCTCCGGTAATGGCAAAATAACACTCCTTTCAACATTTCAAAAACCTACACTATTATATACAACAAAATTTATATTATTCCTTTATTTTTTCAAAATTTTTAAAAATATTTTTGAAAAAACAGATTTTATTAGAAAAATATGTTGTTACATAGGAAAATAATCTTCATTAACAACTTCTACTTCTATCTTTCCATTTGTTGCATCAGCAAGTTTTTTGTTAAAAAATCCAAGTTCATTTATTGGAATATGAAAACTGATAATAACATTTTCCAGAAAATTTGAGTCATCAATAATACCACCACACTCCGGAATAAGTCCGGAAAGCTTACCGTAAAAATCGTAACTCAAAGTAACAGAACAATTATAGCATTTTTCCATACGAAGAATCTTGGAGGCATCTAGGGCAATCTTTGCACCATGACTATATGCTCTGACAAGGCCACCGGCACCAAGCATAATACCACCAAAATAACGAGTAACTACAATTACAGTATTTACCACATTATTTTTGTTTAGCACATCAAGGACAGGTACACCGGCAGTACCCTGAGGTTCTCCGTCATCAGAATAACGCTTAATAAAATCGTTCTTTAAACTATATGCATAAACATTATGAGTTGCATCATAATGCTTCTTTCGCTTTTCATTTATAAAATCAATAGCTTCCTGTTCTGTTGAAATCGGTTTACAATAGCCTATAAAACGGCTGTGCTTCTCAACAAACTCAGCTTGATTTTCTTCTTTTGTAGTATAATAAAAATCTTCCATAACAATTAAAAAAACAGGCGGTACACTAATGTACCGCCTCAACAATTACAAAATTATTTCATACCAAAACGCTTCTTAAATCTATCAACACGTCCGCCGGTATCAACGAGCTTCTGCTTACCTGTAAAGAAAGGATGGCACTTTGAACAAATTTCAACTCTGATATTTTCCTTTGTTGAACCTGTTTCGATTACATTACCACAAGCACAAGTAATTGTTGTCTGCTTATAATCTGGATGGATACTTTCCTTCATTTCATTTCACCTCTTTCGCTGAAACCGTAAATAACAGTTTAGATTATACAACATAAATCCTGAAAATGCAAGTGTTTTTTCAAAAAAATTTTTAACTTTCTAAATAATCAATTAAAGTATTGAAATTTAGACCAAGTTTTCTAGCTAAAAGAGAATTGTTTTTGCCAACATATCTCCACAAAGTATAGTCAGAGTCCATTGCAGTTACCTGCTCATTTTCTTTAGTATATCTTTGGATAAAGCCATACTCTGCACCATACTTTACAAGCCATTGATAAGCCTTAGTTTTGTTGAAAGTACTTCTCTTTTCGCTATCAAACTCAACAGAAAGGCCAAGTTGTCTTTCACTATTACCACTATCGGCAATTCTTCTATTGGCAATAGACTCTGCTTTAGTTTGAGTATATTTGCCGGTATTTAATAGAGTATTTACATAACTGGTATATAGGTCATGCTGGTCATCATATGATACATAACCTCTCCTAATCTTTAAATCCACTCCATCTTTTCTGGCACTGTTCACCATTTTCTTTAGAGAATCATAAATCATTGTGCTGACCTTTACATTCTCAAATTCCTCTGTTGAGGGAACATAGTTTCTTTCAAGTGGATTAGCAACACTAACAATTTTGTATAAAGTCTTTTGTTGTTCCTTTGAGATATAGTCATCGTTGGACTTAACCACTGTTTCCTCACCCTTTGATGAGGAAACATAGGCATAGTAACTTAGGAATGAACCTAAGGCTAAAATCACAACCATAACGATAGGTAAAACATAGAACAAAATATTAATTGCATTTCCCTTTTTCCTAGGGGTATTATCTCCATAAACATAGTGTTTATCTTTTCCGGTATAAAAGCCTTCCGGCTTTGTACTGCCACCATGTCTTCCTTTGGATTTATCTTGCAAGATTTTCACCTCGTAAAATTATTACTTAATTTCTTTAGAATTGATTTCTTCAAGTGCATCTGTTAGGAACTTTTCAACACTCATTGAACCAAGATCCCCTTCTTTACGATGACGAACAGAAATACAGTTGTTTTCAATATCCTTATCACCAACAAGAATCATATAAGGAATCTTCTCTAGCTGTGCTGAACGAATCTTGTAACCAATCTTTTCTGAACGGTCATCAACTTCGCATCTGATACCCTTAGCTTCTAGCTGTTTCTTAACTTCATAAATGTAGTCAAGATGTCTGTCGGCAATTGGTAAAAGTTTTACCTGAACAGGTGCTAACCATAGTGGGAATGCACCGGCATATTTTTCGATTAATAGTGCTAATGTTCTTTCGTAGCAACCTACTGATGTACGGTGAATGATATAAGGGTTCTTCTTCTGACCATCCTTATCAACATATTCCATACCAAACTTTTCAGCTAGGAACTGGTCAATCTGGATTGTGATTAGAGTATCTTCCTTACCAAATACATTCTTAATCTGTACATCTAGCTTTGGACCATAGAAAGCAGCTTCGCCCTTACCTACTGAATAAGAAATTTCCAAGTCATCAAGAATCTTCTTCATAACGCCCTGTGCTTCATCCCAATCTTCAGCAGTACCAATATACTTTTCTGTATTTTCAGGATCCCACTGTGAGAAACGATAAGAAACATCTTCATATAGACCTAGTGTCTTCAGTGTATATTTAACTAAATCTAGGCACTGAGCAAATTCATCTTCAAGCTGGTCAGGTGTACACATTAAGTGACCTTCTGAAATTGTGAACTGTCTTACACGAATAAGGCCATGCATTTCGCCTGATGCTTCATTTCTAAATAGAGTTGAAGTTTCTGACAATCTCATTGGTAGGTCACGATATGAACGCTGTCTGTTTAGGAAAACTTGATACTGGAAAGGACAAGTCATTGGTCGAAGTGCAAATACTTCATCATCTTTTTCTTCATCACCAAGTACAAACATACCGTCTTTGTAATGATCCCAGTGACCTGAGATTTTATATAGATCAGACTTAGCCATTAAAGGTGTCTTTGTTAACTGCCAACCACGCTTTGCTTCTTCATCTTCAATCCATCTCTGTAAAATCTGAACAATCTTTGCACCCTTAGGTAGAAGTACAGGTAAACCCTGACCGATACAATCAACTGTTGTAAATAGTTCAAGTTCACGACCTAGCTTATTGTGGTCTCTTGACTTTGCTTCTTCCATCATTTCTAGGTATTCGTCAAGCATTGATGCCTTAGGGAAAGCAATACCATAAACTCTGCATAGCTGATGGTTATTGGAATCACCTCTCCAATAAGCACCAGTACAGTTTGTTAAAGCAACAGCCTTTAGAGCTGATACATCCATTAGGTGAGGACCTGCACATAGGTCAACAAATTCATCCTGCTGATAGAAAGAAATAGGTTCGTTCTTATCGGCATGTTCCTTACAAAGTTCTACCTTATAAGGTTCATTCATTTCCTCTAACTTTTTGATTGCATCTTGTGGAGAAAGTTCAAACTTTTCAAGTTTGATTTTACTCTTAACAATCTTCTTCATTTCTGCAGTAATCTTGTCTAGGTCTTCCTGTGAGAATGGCTTTTCTACATCAAAGTCATAGTAGAAACCTGTATCAATTGCAGGACCGATTGCACACTTTGCATTTGGGTAAAGTCTTTTAACTGCTTGAGCAAGTACATGAGAAGCAGTATGCCAAAATGCTTTCTTGCCATCCGGATCATCAAAAGTTAAAAAGTCTAAAGTACAATCATTATTAATTGGGGTACGAAGGTCATAAACCTCACCATCTATCTTACAAGCACAAACTTGCTTAAAAAAGCCTCCTCCGAAACCTTTTACAATTTCGTATGGTGTTGTGCCATTTTCAAATTCCTTAACATCATTTCTTAGTTTTACACTAACCATATTGATTTCTCCTTTGTATAAAAATAAAAGTCCCAATATTCTATAAAAGAATATTGGGACGATATAAACTAAATCGTGGTTCCACCCAAGTTCGGTATAAAAACCCTCATTTACCTTTAACGGAGTTAACCGGTATGTCATTTCCTACATACACTCAAAGGTAGTAACTAAAAGCTCCTAAATATTTTGCCTTACAGCTAATAAGCAAAACTCTCTTGATTCGGTGGCTGATAATCGTGTCCTTCTCAACGCTTTAAATTCATATTATCACTTTAATTTTCTATTGTCAATTACTATTTTTAATTTTCTTCATCTTTCGGAGATAAATCTTTATCATTTTTACCGGAAGTGATTTCCAGAATAAGTCTATCTACATTAGAAATTTTTTCTTCTGTTGTAAATTTCTTGTCGTTTTCATCACTACCTGATACTACAGGATAGTCCTCAACATACTTACCATAGGTTGCACCTGTTGGGAAATACCCACTATCTCTGGTATCAATAGACTGAAAACTACTGTCGTGAGTGATGTATAGATTACCATTCTTACGCTCTTTAGCTTGGAGTTTCTCAAAGCTCTTTAGCTTTTGATTACGGATTTCTTCATTAAGTTCAAGGATTTCTTCCTGTGACTCAATAATTCTAACTTCATCTTTATTTTTACTATACTTTGAGATTTCTAACATAAAAGCTACTGCATACAAAGCAAATAAAGTTAACTCACAAGCTTTGATGATTTCCGTATAATAACCACTTGTATAACCGTTAAGAATCAGTTTTGTCACAATTTGAACATCATACGTTACAAGTACTGAAACTAAAGGAATACCAAAAAGAACAATCTCTTTCACATAATTTTTTTGGTTTAACATTGAAATTATTGAAGTAGCTGAAAGTAAATACAATGACAAGAAAAGATAGATAAACAAATCAAGTACATCTGTCATTACAACTGAGCTTGCACTATTCTCTGTTAAAGCAGTAAACAATTTTACAACGCACCATAAAGGTACTGTTAACATTAACAGTGAAACAGTTGATGGTGGTTTTTTGCCACTAATATGAGTCCAGCTAAGTAAGAATAAGCCAAAAGCTGCAACACAAGAAAGGATAATATTTAAAAGTGTAGTTGAAGTATAATTCTTATAAATCAAAATTGACGGCAAGTAACAACAAACATCAACTATAAGTGCTACTGCTGAAAATAAACACATTGAACCTGCAAATGTATTCTTCTTATAATTATATACAGAAGCAGTCTTTTTATCAGTAACAGACATAATAAACAAAATAATAAACTGAACAAAAACAAGTCCTATTGTAACATATGATGCAATTATATTGTCATTGCCAAAAATACTGTTACCGGTTTGTTCTGTATAAATTTGATACACTTTAGTTATTAACATTAACAAAATTGTAGGTATTAGTGTAAACCACATCTTCTTATACTTCATAAAAATATCCTTTGTAAGTTATTACATATCACGATAATGCTTTACTCTTCTCTTCTTTGACTTTTTCTGTCTGTTATGTTTAACAACAACAAATAGATAAATTGCAAATAGGATTACAACAATAATTGCTGCAATAATAAAGTAGATTGAAGTAAATACATTTTTCAAAATATCAAGCACATAAAGAAGGGTACTTCTCTCTACTGTTTCATCAGCTACAAGGTTAAAGGTAGAAACCTTTTCACCTTTATAATAAACTGATGCTTTACCTACATAGTCACCTTCTTTAATAGGTGCATCTATTGAGTCAGGAACATCTGTTTTGATAGTAATTTCTTTATCCTTAACACTGCTTGGTAGAAGAATATTGAAGTCATCTTCTGCACTTAGCTGAATAGAATTTTTATCCCAAGACAAATCTACCTTTTCTTCACATACAGGAGTTTCTCTTGAAACAATTTCTTTAAGTTCAATATTTTGGAATGCCCAACGGAACAAAGCTGCTGCATCTTCCATATTATAATATTCATCAATACCTTGTTCTTCATTATATGGTGCTTTCATAAGCACTGCCATATAACTGTAACCATCAGCAACAGCTTGTGTTACAAGGCAACGACCTGCTTGGTCAGTTGTACCTGTTTTGATACCTTTAGCATACTGATAATAATATTCGGTAGTTGAGTCAATTAGGTGGTTAGTTGATGAATAATATGTATCACCGATTGTATAGGAAATTGTATTTGTAATATCTGAGAATTCAGGTAGCATAAGTGCATAACTTGCAATCTTATATATATCTTCGGCAGTTGTATAGTGGTTAGGGTCATGTAGACCATGAGGGTTTACAAAATGAGTGTTCTTACACTTAAGTTCCTTAGCCTTATCATTCATCATCTGAACAAAGTGAGTAACACCACCTTCACCACCAACATAGTCAGCAAGTACAAGGGCTGCATCATTACCGGAAGAAATCATCAGACACTTTAGTAACTGTTCAATAGTAAAGGACTTACCTATATTATCGGAAACGGCAGACTGTGAACTGCCTGTACCTTCAAGTGGCTTTAGGACACTTGCCTTAATCTTAACCTTCTGAGTAAAGTCACTTACATTTTCGGCAACTACTATATAAGTCATAATCTTTGTTAGAGACGCAGGGTATCTCTTTACATCAGCATTCTTACTATATACTGTAACACCTGTATCTAGGTTTACAAGCAAAACTGTTTCTGACTTTGTCTTTACATTACAACCAAAATCAAAGTTAGAAATAGTTGCCGAGTCCTTATTAATATTAGAAGAAGTTGTTGCACTTACCGGTAAAGCAAGTGATGAACACAAAACGAATGTAACTAAAATTACTGAAATTATTGAAAAAATTCTTTTTTTCATAGAAAAAATACCTCTTATATGTTAATATATCATATATACTATACTACAAAACTGATTTACTTTCAATCAAAATTTTAAATTTTAGGTGATACTTTTTGATTTACATAACAGGTGATAAGCATGGAGACATTTCTTTCTTTAAAAGAAAAGAAATAAAAAAGCTAAAAAAGAATGATTACTTAATAATTACAGGTGACTTTGGTTTTTTCTGGAACAACAGTAGGCAAGAAATTGAAAATCTGAAATTTTTAATGAGACAACCATATAAAATACTTTTTGTTGACGGTACTCACGAAAATTTTAATATGATAGAAAAGTACCCTATCGTAAAATTTGGTGGTGCCAAAGCTAGAAAAATTGCACACAACATTTATCATTTATTGAGAGGTCAAGTATATATTATAGAAAAGAAAGGCATCTTCACCTTTGGTGGTGGAGTTAGCAGAGATTTGCAAAAAATGCTTGACATTAATATGTGGTTTGAAAGGGAAATGCCTAGCAAGGAAGAATTTATTGAAGGTGCAAAACAACTTAATAAATTTGGTGGTAAGTTGGATTATATTATTACTCACGAACCACCTACTCAAATTAAAGGTATTATTAATCCTGACTTGAAACCTAATGCAGTTAATATTTACCTTGAACAAATTGCAGAACAAGTTACCTTTGACAAATGGTTCTTTGGATATGCACATATTGACGAAGAAGTCAGACCAAATTATTTTGGTGTGTTTAATGAACTTCTACCGGTTAATAAAAAAGAAAAACCCAGAGTTTTTTAACTAAAAACATTATGTATAAATAAAACTGCTTGAACAAATCAAGCAGTTTTTTCTTTTATAGAAATATATTAATTTAAACTTTCTCCACCTACTCTGCCAAAGAGTTGGTTAATTTCGGCCTTGATGCCTTTATATTCATCTTCACTTAGGTCACTTGATTTTTTAAGAATTTCTTCAGCACACATTTGTGCCTCATTTAAATCTTCCATATTGCCTAAATCGGCAATTTTCATTTCAGGTAAACCATGTTGTTTCTCACCAAAAAAGTCACCGGGTCCTCTAAGTTTCAAGTCCTCATCAGCAATTTCAAAACCGTTTGAAGTGCGTTTCATAGTTTCAAGTCTTTTAATAGTATCGTGAGTTGTATTGTCGGAAACTAAGATACAATAGCTTTTTTCACTACCTCTACCTACTCTGCCTCTTAACTGATGAAGTTGAGAAAGACCAAACCTCTCAGCATTTTCTATCATAATAATATTTGCATTTGGCACATCAACACCAACTTCAATTACTGTTGTGGAAACTAGGACTTGAATTTTGTTATTCTTAAAGTCATTCATAACCTTTTCTTTATGGGCAGGTTTCATTTTACCATGAATAAGTCCTACATTTATATTTTGAAAGTCAGTATGATTTCTCAAGGTTTCTGCATACATTTCTGCTGAATGTAGGTTAAGCATTTGGTTTTCACTTTCATCTACCAAAGGACAAACAATATAGCATTGATGACCTTCTTCAACATTTTTCTTAATAAAGCCCAATGCTCTTGTTCGCTTTTTACCGTCAATCAGTAAGGTATCAATCACTTGTCTTCCGGGTGGTAATTCATCAATTATAGAAATATCAAGGTCACCATAGATAATAAGTCCTAAAGTTCTTGGAATAGGTGTTGCACTCATTACCATTAAGTGTGGGTGATTTCCCTTTGAAAGCAAAGTTGACCTTTGTCCTACACCGAATCTATGTTGTTCATCGGTTATTGCAAGTGCTAAAGACTTAAACTCAGTATCTTTTGTTAACAATGCATGAGTACCTATAATAAGGTTAGTTTCTCCCGAAGCAAGTTTTTCCCTTGCTATTTTTTTATTTTTAGGAGTTAATGAACCTGTTAGTAAATCTACATTAATGTCGGTATTTTCCAGTAATTTTGAAATACTTTCGAAATGTTGTTGAGCTAGAATTTCTGTCGGAACCATAAAGGCTACTTGGTAGCCATTCTTGATAACACTATATGCTACTGCTGAGGCAACAGCAGTTTTACCTGAACCAACATCACCTTGAACAAGTCTATTCATTGGTGAGCGTTTGTTCATCATATCATTTAGACAATCATCAATAGTTCTTTTCTGTGCATTTGTTAGTTTAAACGGCAACATACTTAAAAATTCATCTGTATAATTCTTCTGAAGAACAATACCATTTTCCTCTTTAGTATTACTTTTTAGGAATTTTAGGCCTAATATCAAAACTAAAAGTTCCTCAAAAACAAGTCTTCTTCTTGAAGTATAAAGTTCGTCACTATCAAGAGGAAAATGAATTTTCCTAATTGCATAGTCAAGGCTTTGCAAGTTGTATTTATCCCTTATCCACTGAGGTAATGGGTCATTTATCTTTTCCGGTAATAGGTCTAAGGCATTCTTCACTGCATCAGTAACCATTCGGTTATTAAGACCGGCAGTTAAGGGATAAATTGGGTGTATTGAAGTGCCATCACTAACCTTTGCAAAAGTTGGAGCTATCATTTGCAAACCTGATTTTGATTGAGTTATTTTTCCAAAAAAGAAATATTCTTCATTTTGCTTTATCATTTGGCTAATGTATTTATTATTAAAGTAAAGCAAAGTAACTGCACCACTATCATCATAAGCCATTGCCTTACAAATCATTTTGCCACTACCACGAGCAAAATTGACTTTGAAAGCAGTTCCTACAGTTGCCCTAATACACACATTAATACCGATTTCAGCCTCTTTGATAGGAGTAGGACTGCTCCAATCCTCATAGTTACGAGGATAATATCTAATTAAATCACCAACAGAATATACAGAAAGGTTGTGAAAAAGTTCTGCTCTCTTCTCTCCTATTCCCTTAAGGCATTCAATTTTCTTTTTAAATAGACTTGCCATATTATACCTCATAAAATCTTATAAACAAAAAAGGCAGGAAAAATCCTGCCCTTTTAAAACTTCTAAATTAATATTCTACACCCATAATGTAGTAATATACCGGCTGGTCACCCTTGATTAGTGAAATATCAATGTTGCTACCGTACTTTTCAAGCAATGCTTCATAAGCCTCGTTAGCTTCTTCCTCTGTAATATCTTCACCGTAAATCAAAGTAACAAATGATGCACCCTTTTTGATAACTTCTTTTGCTAGTTTTAGAAGAGCTTTCTGAGAAGACTTTTCACAAACACAAAGTTTGCCGTCCTTAAGACCGATAATCTCTCCTTCTTTAATCTTCTTACCACCAAATTCGCTATCTCTGGCAGCAAATGTAATCTGTCCGGTTACAACATTCTTAACTGACTCAGACATAACTTCTAGGTTTTCTTCAACTGTAGAATCTTCATCATAGTTGATAAGAGCAGTTAAACCTTGAGAAATTGTCTTTGACTGAATTACATAAACTTCTCTGTCATCTACCATATCAACAGCTTGCTCTGCAGCCATAATGATATTCTTGTTATTTGGAAGTACAACAACTACCTTTGCAGGTGTTGCCATAATTGCATCATAAATATCATCAGTTGATGGGTTCATACTCTGACCACCTGAAACAATGTGGTTACAACCCATATCTGTAAATAGTTCAGAAAGACCTTCACCGGCTGCAACTGAAACAAAACCGATTTCTTCTGTTGGTTCAGCCTTTTGTAACTTAGGTGCTTTTTCTTCTGTAGCACCGGCATTCTTGTGCTGTTCTTTCATATTTTCAACTTTAACAGTTAGTAGCTGACCGTATTTTAGACCTTTTTGTAGTGCCATACCAGGGTTATCAGTATGAACATGAACCTTAATGATTTCTTCATCATCAACAACTACAACACAGTCACCGATTGACATTAAATATTCCTTTAGGTCTTGTGGGTCTGCTAAACACTCAGCATCTCTGCCAACAATAAACTCTGTACAATAAGTAAAGTTAATTACTTCATCAAACTGAGCTGCTGCACTTTCAAAGTTATCTGTTTTAGCTTCTGTTTCTTCTTCAAATGGGATAATCTCATCATCAGCAATTACAGAAAGCATACCCTGGAAGATAACTAACAAACCTTTACCACCGGCATCAACAACACCTGCTTTTTTAAGTACAGGTAAAAACTTTGGTGTAAGTTCAAGAGCTTCTTCTGCTGCTCTGACTACTTCTGTCCAAACGATTGTAGCATTGCCTGTTTCTGTAATAATGTTCATACCGGCTTCATAAGCCATTCTTGCAACAGTAAGGATTGTACCTTCTGCCGGTTTAGTAACAGCCTTATAAGCCTCATCAACACCAATACCTAAAGCATCAACTAAATCCTCACCATTAGCCTTTTCCTTATCCTTAAGACCTTTTGCAAAACCTCTAAAGATAATTGAAAGGATAACACCTGAGTTACCTCTGGCGTTACGAAGCATAAAGGAAGCAGTCTTGGATGCTACTTCTGAAATAGGAGCATCCTGAATTTTCTTTAGTTCCTTAGCTGCTGCAGAAATTGTCATTGACATATTTGTACCTGTATCACCGTCCGGTACAGGGAAAATATTTAAGTCATTTAGTGCTTGTTTTTGAGCACATATATTATTTGCACCTGAAATGATGGCATCTCTAAATACGTTACCTGTTATCATCTCATCACATCCTATCCTTAACGATAATTAAATTCTTAACCATTATAACACAAAAAAAGGACTTGTACAAGACAAGCCCTTAAAATAATTGTATAAAATTTCAGCTTTTTAAATAGAAAATGTTTCCATTTGTTTTGTTATTTCATAGTTATTCAACACTTTGTTGTTATTTTATCGCTTTTTCTACTAAAAAGCTCATTGCTGTGCGTTCTTCACCATTGATTTCTACATTTGTAAATGATGGTACGCATACAATGTCACATTCTTCATTTAGATAGGACCTTGCAACTGCAATTGACTTTACTGCTTGGTTAGTAGCACCGGCACCTACTGCCTGAATTTCTACCTGTCCCTCTTCACGAATAACTCCGGCTATTGCACCTGCAACAGAATTTGTTACTGATTTTGAAGATACTTTTAGTGTTTCCATAATTCTTTTTCCTCCAACAAATAAAATGTTTAGTTATATTATAGCTTATTAGTGTGGCAATTTCAAGAGTTTTATTACATATTTTGGTATTAATTATCTTATTTCAATTCTTTCAATATCTTTTGTTACTGCTGTTTTGTCGTCAATATCAAAGATAACACAATCCATTTTACAGTCACCATCTGCATAATCAAATCTTTCCGGTAGTTTATTTCTCAGTTTACTGATAATAATTTCCGGTTTAACACCAAGTACAGAATTAATAGGACCTGTCATACCTACATCAGTTATATAACCTGTGCCATTTGGTAAAATTTCTTCATCAGCAGTTTGTACATGAGTATGTGTGCCAAATACTGCTGTAATCTTACCGTCTAGGTAATAGCCCATTGCTCTCTTTTCACCTGTTGCTTCAGCATGAAAATCAACAATCTTAATTTTGCAATCATCTAATTCTTCCAGAACTTTATCCATTGTTCTAAATGGACAATCAAGAATATTATCCATAAATGAATTACCCATAACATTAGCTACACCAACAGTAAATCTACCCATATCGTATTTACAGTAACCTACTCCCGGAGTTGTACTGTTTGGAAAATTTGCAGGTCTTATAATATATGGCTTTTCATCAAGATAAGAATAAAATTCTTTTCTTCTAAATGTATGGTTACCAAGTGTAATAATATCTGCACCACTTGTAAAAATATGGTCAGCAGAAGTAGGCGTAATACCATTACCGTCACTTGCATTTTCACCATTACATATAGTTAAATCTATTGACTTAATTTTCTTTAAAGAAGGAAGTTTCTTCCTTAGAAACTCACAACCGTTTTTTCCAACAACATCGCCAATACATAAAATTCTCATATATACACACTTTCTATATTTATATAGGTGAATTATTTTCAACCTTAAATTTATAAAGATATTATAACACACTTCATTTGCATAAAAAAGTAGTATTTTAATTTCCCACAATTATTGGTGACTGTACACATAAATTCTCTGTAACTTGATAATCACAATCTATATAGTAATAATCTTTATCTTGACGGTAGGTGTATTTACATTTTTCAATATTTTTGTTGTGGAAATAAAATTTTTCTTCTAACTTTGCAAGTTTGTTCAGTTGCTTTTTATATTCTTTTACAGAAATATTTTTCTTTTCCAACTTATATATATATTCTTCTGTTAATGAAAAAGGCAAAACAATATCATTTGCATAACCGTAATAAGTTTTTTTAGTAGATTTATAGGTATGGTACTTTATATGATTAAAGTCTATAGGAAATGAAAACCATAGTAAATTACATCTTTTTCTCTTCATCATTTCATCAGTTTCACAGAGAAATTCACTTTTCTTTTTTATCTTATATGTTCTTTCATAATGAGTTCTACCAATAATTTCACCTACTGAATGTACAAGTGTAGTTGTGGTTTCTGTATTTTCTTCACTATCTCCGTTTACAACAACACCACTAACTAAAATTTGACCTTTCACTACTGCTGAACCTACTTTAACCATTGGTGTACCTTTTAGCACACTTGACTTTACTACTACTGCATCTCTCCTACACTTTAGATTAGACGGACTATTATTTTTTAAAACTTTATTGGGTTCTTTATATTTTTCTTTTACCTCAACTTCAGCTTTACAACCGGTAAGGTTAATTGAAATCCACCTTAATTCAGGTAATTGCTTAAGCACTTTTCTTTCCATATCTTTTAAGTCTAAATTTTCTTTATATACACCGTTATAAATTCCAACATTATTTAGAACATTTAAGATTTTAGTTGTTGGTATATTGTTGTTACCGTTAACTGTTGTTACCCAAATAAATTTACTTAAAGCGAAAGTAATTAAAATAAATATTATTGCACCAATAAAAATACCTTTTCTTGCTTTATATTTTTTTATTAGAAACGGTAGTCCTACTTTCTTCTTTACCTTTGTTTTTATTCCTGTTTTATACAGAGATTTTCTCAGTCTTTTATATTCTCTGACATTAACAGAAAAAGAAATACCGTCTTTACAAGGAACAATATTCCAATATGTATAACCTTGACGGTTAAGAATGTTAATTAATCTTTCTGTAAATTTTCCTCTGGCAATACAAGTAACATAGCCACGAACATAACGAATTAACTTTACCAGCATTTACTCACCTACAATATAAATTCTATTTTTAGTACAGTACCCTCTATTACCAAAGCTGAAGAAGAAAGATATTTTAACTTTAGACTTCTTCCGTTAACTGATATAACCATTGACTTTGTATTTACCTTAATATTTTCACTTTCATATTTTAAAACACCTGTACAACCCTCTACTGTAATTTCTCTGTTGCCTGTCATTTCTATTAACGGCAAGTTTGAAGTTAAATCTGTTGGAAAGAATCTTTCAAAATCTTTCTTCATCAAGTCACCTCTTTCACTAATTTTTACGAAAGTAAAGTTATATTTATGACTGATTGCATATATATTAAAAGTGAAGACTTTTATTAATTTTAAGAAAAACTTAATATTTCTATTTTCTTTAGGTACAATAATTATTCTCCTAACATTTACTAATACATATAAGAAAAGCGTTATTGAAGGGCTTGATGTATGTGGTAATGTTCTTCTCCCCTCATTATTTCCATTTTTCTTTCTTAGTTCATTTGTTATATACACAAATTGCTTTCAGCCTATTGCAAAGCATTTAGGTTTTGTCAGTAAAATTTTCGGTGTATCTAAAAATGGACTTATAGCTATTCTTTTATGTTTAGTAGGTGGTTTTCCTGTTGGTGGAAAAGCTATTGCTACTTTATACTCTGAAAATAAAATTACCGAAAGTGAGGCTAAAAATTTAAGCTATTGCTTAGTAGGTGCAGGTCCCGGTTTTTTAGTTACATTTGTTGGAGAAAATTTGTTTTGCAACAAAACACTTGGTATTTATCTGTTATTTGCAAATTATCTTAGTGTTCTTTTAATTACATTTTTAAACTGCAAAATACTGAATAAACGGTCTAAAAAGCCCTATATATATAATAGTATAGAGAAAAGCAGTGATTATAGCCTTGGAGAAAGCATTGTAAATGCTACAGAAAGCAGTATTAAGTCATCACTTTCAATGTGTGGTTTCGTGATAATTTTTATTGTTTCAAACAATTTACTTAAACTTTTGCCTATACATACCGAACTGATTTCTATTATTTTAGAAATAACAAGTGGTGTTATTAATTGCAATCATATTTTATCAATAGAAGGTGTTGCATTTTTCATTGGATTTGGTGGAATATGTGTTCACTTTCAGATTTTTGGAATTATAAAAGATATTCATATTAACAAAGTGTTTTTCTTTTTAATGAGAGTTTTACAAGGTTTAATTTCTTATGTAGTAATGTTTATTCTCTTAAAAGTTTTTCCTATATCGGCAGAAACCTTTGAAAGTATAAACAAAGAAACTACTGTAACGGTTTCTTCTACTATATGGGGAAGTTTTGCCCTTATATTTCTTTCATTAATATTCTTAGTGTCAATAAATCATAAAAACAATCAGGAGGTTAATTTATGTGCGGAATAGCAGGATGGTTTGACAAAAACATTGACTTTAGTGAAAAGAAGGAGGTTATCGGCAAAGTATCACAATCATTAATACCTAGAGGACCTGATGAGAATGGTGCTTACATTACAAATGACATTGCCCTTATACATAGGCGACTTGTAGTTATTGACAGAGAAAACGGAACTCAACCTATGACTGTACAACACAAAGACAGAAAATATACTATTGTATATAATGGTGAGTTATATAATACTGAAGAAGTCAGAACTAAACTTATTGCAAAAGGCTTTAAGTTTAGAGGAAGAAGTGATACAGAGGTTGTACTAAAATCCTACATTCAATGGGGAAAGAAATGTGTTGAAAAGTTAAATGGTATTTTTGCCTTTGGTATTTATGAAATGAAAAGCAAGGAACTTTTCATTTGTAGAGACAGAATCGGTGTAAAGCCTTTGTTCTATCATCAATACAAAGGTGGCTTAATTTTTGCTTCGGAAATAAAAGCTATTCTTGCTACCGGTATGGTAAAACCTACTGTTGATGAACAAGGTTTAATGGAAATTTTCTTTATGGGACCTGCAAGAACACCCGGAGTTGGTGTATTTAAGGATATTAATGAACTGTGTCCCGGTGAAATGGCTCTATACAAAAACGGAAAGCTACACAAAGAATTTTACTTTAAGCTAAAAGCAAAAGAACATACAGATGATTTACAAACTACTATTGAGAAAACAAGATACTTACTAACAGACTCAATTAAAAGACAGTTAATTTCCGATATGCCGGTATGTTTCTTCTTATCGGGTGGACTTGACAGTTCAATAATTTCAAAAGTTGCATCAATGTACTACAGAGAAAAGAACAGAGGCAGAATACACACCTTCTCTGTTGAGTATGAAGAAAATGATAAGTACTTTAAGAAAAGTTTATTTCAACCTAACAGAGATGCTGACTATATTAAAATGATGGTTAAGGATACTCATAGTGTTCATAATGAAGTTATCCTAAATCATCCTCAACTTGCTGATGCACTTTATGATGCTACTGTTGCAAGAGATTTACCTGGTATGGCTGACATTGATTCTTCCCTACTGCTGTTCTGTAAAAAGATAAAACAAGAATATACAGTTGCACTTTCAGGTGAATGTGCCGATGAACTTTTTGGTGGATACCCATGGTATCACAACAAAAATATTTTATTTGAACAATGTTTTCCTTGGTCAAAAGACCAAACTATAAGAAGAAAAATTCTAAAGTCCGGCCTATTAAAAGATGGTGAAGAATATGTACATGAAAGATACTATCAAACTTGTAGAAGAACCGAAAAACTAAGAAGTGACACAAAAGTATCTGCAAGAATGAGAGAAATGTTTATGTTGAACTTTTACTTCTTTATGCAATGCCTACTTGACAGAAAAGACAGAATGAGTATGTACTCAGGTCTTGAAGTTAGAGTTCCATTCTGTGATTATAGAATTGTTGAATATGCTTACAATATGCCTTGGGAAATGAAAGCCTACGATGGCAGAGAAAAAGGTATTGTAAGAAAAGCATTTGAGGACATATTACCTAATGAAATATGTTGGAGAAAGAAAAGTCCTTATCCTAAAACTCACAATCCTGTTTATATGGAAATTGTCAGTAAAAAGGTTCAAGAAATTTTACAAGACAAAACAAGTGCATTATCTACTTTACTTAACAGAGATGGCATCAAGGATATTATGGATAATCCTGATAAGATAGAAACACCATGGTACGGTCAATTAATGAGAGCACCACAGATTATGGCTTATATTATTGAACTTGATGAATGGTTTAAAACATACAATGTTGAAATAGACATATAGAGATGAAAGCAGGGTTTTTGTAACTCTGCTTTTTTATGATTTATTTTGCACTTTTGATTTTCATATTGGTTACAAATCAATCACAATTAATCACTATTCGTTGAAATATCAACTTTGATATGTTATAATATCGTGTACGGTAAGGAGATAATAGTAATCATGAAAAAGATATTATTCATTTATAACCCTGTATCAGGTAAAGGTGCAATAAGGTCAAAGCTTTCTTATATTGTAGAAAATCTATCGACTATGGGTGTAGTAACAGTTATGCCTACTAAAGCAAAAGGCGATGCTACTATATTTGTAGTTGAAAATATGGATAATTTCGATACTATCATTTGTTCCGGTGGTGACGGTACACTTAATGAAGTTACTACAGGATATATGAAAGTAGAAAAGGAAAGAAGAAAACCTTGTGGTTATATTCCTGCTGGTACAGTAAACGACTTTGCAACTTCACTTGGCATTTCTAAAAATATTAACAAATGTATTGACCAAATTTTGGATAGTAGTATCTTTCCTTATGATATTGGAGAATTCGGTGACAGATACTTTAACTATATTGCAGGTTTTGGTGCATTTACTGAGGTTGCTTACTCAACATCACAAAGTGTTAAAAATATGCTAGGCAAAACTGCTTATATTCTTGAGGGTATTAAAAGTCTTACAAAAATTAAAAGTGCTAATGTAAAAATTATTACAGAAAATAAAACTGTTGAAGGTAATTATATTTTCGGTATGATTTGCAATACTTTTTCTGTAGGTGGATTACTTAAAATCGACAGAGATGATGTTTCTCTTGATGACGGTAAATTTGAAGCTATCTTTGTAAAGAAACCTAAGAACCCTATTGAACTTCAAGAAACACTTAACGACACATTAAGTGGCAAGCTAAACAGTAAACACTTTGAATATTTTAGAAGTAGCAACTTTAGAATTATTAGTGAAGAACCACTTAACTGGACACTTGACGGTGAATATGGTGGCAAAACCGATAATGTGGAAATTCATAATCATGAAAGAGCTATTGAATTTTTACGACCAAATAAAGGGTGATTAAAATCAAAAGAGAACAATTTTTAAAATGTATTAACACAATAAAAAACAATAATGCTCTGTACAAAGTAGTAAAATTCATTTACAAATTTGTACCGTTTTCAATTTTTCTAGGCTACCCTATTCTATTATGCTACCTTTTATTTACTAAAGATATAAGGATTATCAAGGTTATTGTAATTCCTCTGGTTACATTTATCGGTGTAACTATAATGAGATTATTAATTAACAGAACAAGACCATATGAAAAATATAACTACACACCTGTGTTTCCAAAAGACACCAAAGGAAAAAGTTTTCCTTCTCGTCATGCAGCAAGTGCTTTTATACTTTCATATGCTTTTCTGTACATTAATCCGATACTTGGAATTATCTCACTGAGTATATCTTTAGTAATGGCATCATTAAGACCACTTTGTGGTGTACACTATATTAGTGATGTTGTTGCAGGTATATTGATTAGTTCTGTTATCGGAATATTGTTTTTCTTTATATTCTGATTTATGAAATTAGAAAAATTAAACTAAGGGCGATGAATTTTTCATCGCCTTTCTTTATTATTAAATGTAAATTGTGCATAATACTTTTGTGCAAATTTACATAAACAAGACTAAAAAATTCTATAAAAAATCAAAAATATGACGCTTTTTGATTGAGATAATGCGTATATTTGAAGTAATTTGAAAGAAAATGAAAAAAATATCAAGAAAATGCATAATTTCTATTGACAAGCTAATATTTTTATGTATAATTTAAACCATAGAAGGTGATTGAATGTTGACACAAGAAAGATTTAACACAATTCTAAATTTACTAGAAGAAAAAGGAGCTGTTACAGTTCAAGAATTATCAGAAGTTTTAGGTACTTCTGAATCAACAGTCAGACGAGATTTAAACACACTTAATGAACAAGGTAAACTTGAAAAGGTTCATGGTGGTGCCACATTAAAGAAATCTGACGATGGATTTGTAAACACAGAGGATGACTTTGTTACAAAGTCACATCTTCATTCTCAAGAAAAAGAAAACATAGCAAAGTACGCAGCATCCCTTATAAAAGATGATGATTTTGTTTACATTGATGCCGGTACTACTACAGAAAAACTAATTAAGTATTTGCCTGAAAATATCAAAGCAACATTTGTTACTAACGGTATTGTTCATGCAAAAAGCTTAGTTAGAAAAGGACTTAGAGCATTTGTTATTGGTGGAGAATTAAAACTGATTACAGAAGCTATCATTGGCGTTACTGCTATTGAAGAACTTAACCGATATAACTTCTCAAAATGTTTCCTTGGTACTAACGGTATCTCTAAGGCAAACGGTTTTACTACACCTGACATTGATGAAGCAATGATAAAAAACAAAGCTCACGAAAAAAGCTATGTTACTTATATTCTTGCAGACCATAGTAAATTTAACAGAGTGTTTTCTGTTTCTTTTGGAGAGATGTCAAATTCTTGCATCATTACAGACAAACTTACAGATAATAGCTACAAAGACTTAGCTGTAATTAAGGAGGTAGATGGATGATTTACACAGTTACCTTTAACCCTGCAATTGACTATGTTGTCGAGTTAGTTAGTTTTAACATTGGAGAAATTAACCGTACTACAAGAGAATATATGAACCTTGGTGGTAAGGGTGTTAATGTTTCCAGAGTTCTAACAAACCTAGAAGTTCCAAATGTTGCTCTTGGTTTTGTTGCCGGTTTTACCGGTGATGCACTGAGAAACGGACTAGAAAGAATGGGTGTTAAAACCGACTTCATCAGCCTTGAAGAGGGTAACACAAGAATTAATGTAAACATTAAAGGTGTTAAAGAAACCGATATTAATGCCAGAGGACCGGAAATTCCAAACTCTGCAATTGATGAACTATTTAAAAAGCTTGATAATCTCCAGTCAGGCGACACACTTGTACTTGCCGGTTCAATCCCAACCTCTCTCCCAAATGATATGTATGAGAGAATTATGGAAAGATTATATGGCAAGGGCATAAGATTTGTTGTTGATGCTACTCGTGATTTACTTGTTAAGTCACTAAAGTATGAACCATTTCTAATCAAGCCAAACAATCACGAACTTGGTGAAATCTTTGGACTTGAACTTACAAAAGACAATGAAATTATCTACTATGCCAGAGAGTTAAAGAAACAAGGTGCAAAGAATGTACTTATCTCTATGGCAGGTGACGGTGCAATTCTTGTTGATGAAAATGATGTGGCACACAAGATTGGTACACCAAAAGGTAAGGTCAAGAACTCTGTTGGTGCAGGTGACTCAATGGTTGCCGGATTCTGTGCCGGATACCTAGAAAAAGGTGACTACAAATATGCTTTAAGAATGGGTACTGCTGCCGGTAGTGCTTCAGCCTTTTCAGAAAGTCTGGCTACAAAACAGGAAGTAATAGATTTACTCAATAAAATCTAAATTTATAAATAGGAGGTAAAATTATGAGGATCGTTGATTTACTCAAAAAGGATTGTATTGAACTTGGCGTTAAGCTAAATTCAAAATCTGAAGCAATTGACAAACTAGTAGATTTGCACAACAAAGCCGGTAATCTTGTTGATGCAAAGGTCTACAAAGAAGGAATTTTGGCAAGAGAAGCCGGAGGAACTACAGCTATTGGTGACGGAATTGCAATTCCACACGCAAAGAGTGAAGCTGTTAAAGAACCTGCTCTTGCAGTAGTAACTGTACCGGATGGTGTTGATTATGAGGCTATGGACGGTAAGCCTTCTAATCTAATCTTTATGATTGCAGCACCAAATGACGGTGATGTACATCTTGAAGTTTTAGCTAGACTAATGACAATGCTAATGGACGTTGACTTTAAGAACAAGTTACTCAACGCTCCAAATAAGGACGCTTTTCTAAAAGCAATTGATGAATTTGAAAAAGTAAAATACCCTGAAGAACCTGCTAAAAAGGAACAGAAAGACGGTTACAGAATTCTTGCAGTAACTGCTTGTCCTACAGGTATCGCCCACACTTATATGGCTGCTGAGGCTCTTGAAAAAGCCGGTAAAGAAATGGGTATTCCTCTAAAGGCAGAAACTAACGGTTCAGGTGGTGCTAAGAACATTCTCACAAAGAAAGAAATTGAAGAATGTGACGGTATCATTGTTGCTGCCGATAAGAATGTTGAAATGGCTCGTTTTGACGGTAAACCTGTTATTTCAACTAAGGTTGCTGACGGTATTCACAAGCCAAAGGAACTTATCGAAAAAATCGAAAGTGGTCAAGTTCCTATTTACCATCATCATGGTGGAGCTGCTGCTTCAAGTGATGAAATTGAAGGTGAAAGCTTTGGTAGAAAGCTTTATAAACACCTAATGAACGGTGTTTCACATATGCTACCATTCGTTGTAGCCGGTGGTCTATTTATTGCAGTTGCATTCTTAATTGATACAATCTGTGGTTATGGTGGTTCCGGTAGTGGTAACTTTGGTACAATGACTCCGGTATCTTCTTTCTTAAAGACAATCGGTGGTGTTGCATTTAACCTAATGGTTCCAATCCTAGCTGGTTTCATTGCGATGAGTATTGCTGACAGACCGGGTTTGTTAGTTGGTTTAGTAGGTGGTTTCCTAGCAACTAGTGGTGCAACTTTTGCTAACCCTGGTGCTTTAACCGGCGATGCAGCTGTTGAAGCAGGTGTTTCTGCTGCTGTTCCATCAGGTTTCTTAGGTGGTCTACTTGCCGGTTTTGTAGGTGGTTGGATTATGCTAATGATTGAAAAGGCATGTGACAAACTACCTCATTCACTGGAAGGTATTAAACCGGTTCTTATTTATCCACTACTTGGTTTAGGTGCTATTGCAGTTATTATGTGTGCAGTTAACCCAATCATGGGCTGGATTAACACAGGTATGACAAATGCTCTAACAGCAATGAGCAAAACAGAAGGCTTAATGGTTCCTCTATGTGCATTACTTGCAGGTATGATGGCTATTGATATGGGTGGTCCTTTCAACAAAGCTGCTTATGTATTTGCAACAGGTATGCTTTCAACAGGTACAGATGCTTCTTATATGATTATGGCTGCTGTAATGGTTGGTGGTATGGTACCTCCTATTGCTATTGCTCTATCAACAACATTTAACAAGAACAGATGGACTGCTGAAGAAAGAAAGAACGGTACTGTAAACTATATTATGGGTCTATCATTCATTACAGAAGGTGCTATTCCTTACGCTGCCGGTCATCCACTACAGGTTATCCCAGCTAGTATCGTAGGTTCAGCAAGTGCCGGTGCATTATCTGCCCTATTCGGCTGTAAGCTAATGGCTCCTCACGGTGGTATCTTCGTATTTGCTACAATGGCAGGTACATGGTACTGGTACATTCTTGCCCTAGCAGTTGGTTCATTTATTTCAATGATTCTACTTGCTCTATTTATGAAGAAGAAATCTAAGTAATTAAAATATAATCACAATTTAATAATATAAAACTCAATTTTGACACAATTAAATATTGATAATAATTGACTTATATTGTATAATATTTGTGATGAGAAAACTTTTTAATCAAAGAGGAGAAATTAAAATGGTATCACAAACATTTACTATAACTAATAGTCAGGGTTTCCATATGAGACCTGCAGGAACTTTTACATCTGCAATGGGTAAGTACCAAAGCACAGTTACTATCGTTAAAGATGGCAACAGAATTGATGGTAAAAGCATTATGAACCTAATTGCTGCTTGTATCAAGTGTGGCACAGAAATCACAGTTGAGATTGAAGGTCCGGACGAAGAAGCTGCAATGAAAGAAGCTGCAGAAATGATTTCAACAGGCTTTGGTGAATAATTAATCGTTAGTTAAGTACATTAGCAGGAGAGTTATTTATTATAATTCTCCTGCTTTTTCTTTTAAGAGGTGAAATTATGTTAAAAGGTGTAAACGCATCAGAAGGTATCGGTATTGGTAAAGTAATGCTTATTGAAGAAGTTTCTCTTGATTATGAGAAGAAACAGATTACAGATACTCAAGCTGAAATTGATAGATATAGAAAAGTTTTTGACGCATATTGTGAAAAAACAGAAAAACAAGCTGAAAACATTAAGAACACTATTGGTGAAAAGGAAGCTGACATTATTCTTGGTCACCTACTTATGCTAAAAGACCCTGCAATGAGCAGTTCAATTGAAGGTAATATTTCAAGTGGTTGTTGTGCTGAAGATGCAGTTGCTCAGGTATGTGATATGTTCATCGGTGTATTTTCAATGGCTGATGATGAACTAACTAAACAGAGAGCATCTGATGTTGAAGATATTAAGAACGGTCTTATTACAATGTTACTTGGTAAGGAAGAAGTTGACATTGCCTCTGCCCCATCCGGTACAGTTCTTGTTGCTAAAGACTTAACACCATCAATGACATCTTGTATAGTAAAAGAAAACATTGTTGGTATTGTAACAGAAGTTGGTGGCAAAACAAGTCACTCTGCAATTCTAGCAAGAGCAATGG
Organism: uncultured Ruminococcus sp.; assembly: GCA_934476515.1. Lineage (GTDB taxonomy): Bacteria > Bacillota > Clostridia > Oscillospirales > Acutalibacteraceae > Ruminococcoides > Ruminococcoides intestinihominis. Next base: position 50,745 of record CAKSNZ010000002.1, read on the forward strand.
AAATTCCGGCTGTACTTTCTGTTCCTAATGCTATGGAAACATTTGAGAATGGTCAAGAAATTATTGTTGACGGTAGTCATGGTGAAGTAATTGAAAATCCTAGTGATGGTGAAATTGCTATCTATAGAGAAAAGACCATTGAATACAAAAAAGAAAAAAAAGAACTTAAGAAGTTTATCGGTAAAGAAACAGTAACTGCTGACGGTGTAAAAGTTGAGCTATGTTGCAACATTGGTAAACCTGATGATGCTGACGCAGTTCTATCTAAAGACGGTGAAGGTGTTGGTCTATTTAGAACAGAATTCCTATATATGGACAGTTCATCTATTCCAACAGAAGAAGAACAATTTGAGGCATATAAGAAAACTGTTCTAAAACTTGGTGACAAACCACTTATCATTCGTACACTTGATGTTGGTGGTGACAAGGATATTCCTTATCTTGGTTTATCAAAAGAGGACAATCCATTTATGGGATTTAGAGCAGTTAGATATTGTCTACACAGAGAAGATGTTTATAAGCCTCAGCTTAGAGCATTACTGAGAGCAAGTGCTTTTGGTAATATTAAGATTATGATTCCACTTGTAACTTGTATTGATGAAGTTAGAGAAGTTAAGGCTATGATTGAAAATATTAAGGCTGAGCTTGACTCTGAAAACATTGCTTACAACAAGGATATTCAAGTTGGTGTAATGGTTGAAACACCTGCTGCATCTCTTATTGCTGACCTATTAGCAGAAGAAGCTGACTTCTTCTCTATCGGTACTAATGACCTTACAGGTTACACAATGGCAGTTGACAGAGGTAATGCTGATGTAGCTTACTTATATTCAGCTTTCCAACCGGCAGTACTAAGAAGTATCAAGAAGATTATTGAAGATGGTAAGGATATTATGGTTGGTATGTGTGGTGAAGCTGCTGCTGACCCATTACTAATTCCTCTACTACTTGCTTTTGGTCTTGATGAATTTTCAGTTAGTGCAACATCTGTACTAAAGACAAGAAAGATAATCTCTCAGTGGACTATTGATGAAGCTAAGGAAGTAGCAGAAAAAGCACTTACACTGAAAACAGAAAGTGAAGTTGTTGAGTACTTAACATCTGTTGCAAAATAATTTTAATAGTAAAATCATCTACGGAGTATATGAAAATATGCTCCGTTAATTATTTAACGAATTTTAATGTTGAAAAACCACATTTTTAGGCTATATTCAATAGAAAATGTGAATATTACATTGACAAAGACTACTGAATTAGTGTAAAATGAAAGTACGGTATAAAATTATGTTAGGAAGTATACACATGTACAAAATTGTAAGTAAACAGGTGCTTAATCCTACCGTAACTAAGATGGAAATTGAAGCACCACTAATTGCTAAAAAAGCACAACCAGGTCAGTTCATCATTTTAAGAACTGACGAAAACGGTGAGAGAATTCCTCTAACTGTTGCTGATTATGACAGAGAAAAAGGTACTGTAACAATCATTTTCCAGATTGTTGGTGCTACAACTAATCAGCTAAACTCATTTAACGAAGGGGACTATATTCATGACTTTGTTGGTCCTCTAGGCAAACCAACAGAAACAGAAGGCTTAAAGAAAGTTGCTGTTGTTGGTGGTGGCGTAGGATGTGCTATTGCATTCCCTATTGCTAAGAAACTTCATAAAATGGGTGTTGAAGTTCACTCAGTAGTTGGTTTCAGAAACAAAGACCTAGTTATCCTAGAAGATGACTTTAAGAACAATTCTGATGTATTTAAGCTAATGACAGATGACGGTTCTTATGGTGAAAAAGGTCTTGTAACTAACGCTCTTGAAGAACTAATCAAAGAAGGCAACCAGTATGATGAAGTTATCACAATTGGTCCACTTATTATGATGAAATTCGTGTGTCAGCTAACTAAAAAGTATGATGTAAAAACCATTGTATCAATGAACCCAATTATGATTGATGGCACAGGTATGTGTGGTGGTTGCAGACTTACAGTTGGCGGTGAAACAAAGTTTGCTTGTGTTGATGGCCCAGACTTTGACGGTCACCTTGTTGATTTTGACGAGGCTATGAAGAGAGGTCAAATGTACAAAGAATTTGAAAGACACGCTTACGAAGAAAGTTGTAACCTTCTAAATAAGGAGGTAAAATAAGATGCCAAATATGAAAATTCCAAGAACAGATATGCCACAGCAAGAACCTGCAGTAAGAGCTAAGAACTTCCTAGAAGTTGCTACAGGCTACACAATGCAGATGGCTCTTGATGAAGCAAGCAGATGCCTACACTGTAAGCACAAGCCTTGCGTAAACGGTTGTCCTGTTAATATTAATATTCCTGATTTCATTAAGATGATTACTGAAGAAAACTTTGAAGGTGCTTATCAGGTAATTTCCGAAAGCTCTTCCCTACCTGCAGTTTGTGGTAGAGTTTGTCCTCAGGAATCTCAATGTGAATCAAAGTGTGTTCGTGGTATCAAGACAGAACCTGTTGCTATCGGCAGACTGGAAAGATTTGTCGCTGACTATCACAATGAACACTCAACAGAAAAAATCCAGAAGCCTGAATCAAACGGTCATAAGGTTGCAGTTATCGGTAGTGGTCCTAGTGGTCTAACTTGTGCCGGTGACCTAGCTAAACTTGGCTATGAAGTTACTATCTTTGAAGCACTACACACAGCAGGTGGTGTTCTACAGTATGGTATCCCTGAATTCAGACTACCAAAGGCTATTGTTAATAAGGAAGTTGACAACCTAAGAGATTTAGGTGTTGATGTTGAAACAAATATGGTTATCGGTAGAGTTCTTTCTATTGATGAACTAATGGAAGATGGTTATGAAGCAGTATTTATCGGTAGTGGTGCAGGTCTTCCAAGATTTATGAACATTCCTGGTGAAAACCTAAAGGGTGTTTACTCAGCTAACGAATTCTTAACAAGAGTTAACCTAATGAAGGCTTATAAAGAAGGTAGCACAACACCAATTATGCACGCTAAGAGAGTTGCAGTTGTTGGTGGTGGTAATGTTGCTATGGATGCTGCCCGTTCAGCACTAAGACTAGGTGCAGAAGAAGTTAACATTATCTATAGAAGATCTGACGCTGAACTTCCTGCCAGAGCAGAAGAAGTACATCATGCTAAAGAAGAAGGTATTATCTTCCGTACACTTACAAACCCTGTTGAAATCCTTGGTGATGATGATGATGCAGTAACAGGCATTAAGTGTGTTGAAATGGAACTTGGCGAACCTGATGCAAGTGGTAGAAGAAGACCTATCGTTAAGGAAGGTTCTGAATTTACTATTCCTATGGATTGCGTAATTATGTCTATCGGTACATCCCCTAACCCACTAATCAAGTCAACTACAGAAGGTCTTGATACTCAGAAGTGGGGTGGCATTATTGCTGATGAAGATGGTCTAACAAGCCGTCCATTCGTATATGCAGGTGGTGACGCAGTAACAGGTGCTGCTACAGTTATCCTAGCTATGGGTGCAGGTAAAAAGGCTGCTGCTGCTATTGACGAAGCTATTAAGAATAAGTAATTTGTTCTACATATAAAAACTACAAAAGAGCAATCACAATTGTGGTTGCTCTTTCTTGTTTATATAGAAATTGACAAAAGTAAAACCTCATCTTCTTAGATGAGGTTTATTTTTTTATTTTGCAAGTGTTACATTAAGTTTGTTATCTACATTTAGTTTAACTACTTTTATAGATAATTTTTTGTTGCTACTTTGATACTTAATTGTATAAGTAACTTTGCCTTTCTTAAGTCCTTTAAAAGTAAAGATGTATGTTGCACCTTTATTATTGAACTTTAAATCAGCACTAATATTAGCAACTGACTTATTTGAACTATGATAAGAATAATTGTAATTAGTTGTTGATGTTGTATTTAGCTTTAGAACATAATTCTTAGGTACAAAAGCCTTTGTTACATTTTTATTTTCATCGACAGTTAGATTTACAATTTTCTTGTTAACTGTCTTTTTCTTTGTGCCATACTTTAGTGTTGCAATAGCACTTCCCTTTTGCTTACCGGTAAAGGTAAATGTATACTTACAAGTTGTCTTTGATACACTCTTTTTCTTGACAGTAAAGTTAACTGCCTTTTTATTGTTTACTGTACAAGTCCAGCTATAGCCCTTTGACTTATTAGCATTTAGATTTAATGTGTAATTTTTTGCCTTTGTTGTTGCACTTGCTGAAACAATAAATGTTGAAATACAAAGTGCTAAAACTAGGAATAAGGAAATAATTTTTGAAAACTTTTTCATATCAAACACTCCTTACTTCTTCTTTTTGCTTTTAACTTTTCTATAAACTAATATAGATACTAAAACCACCAACACACCAATTAGAATACCATACTGTAAAGTCATATTGGTTTCCAGTGGGTTTTCTGCATGATTAGTACCTTTTTGTACAATAGGTACGGTTGAAGTAAATTCTTCTACTGCATTCATTGATTCAGAATTAGCAAGTAAATTGTACATAATGCCTCCATTAATCAGCTTGAACATAAAAAGTATCAACAATCATTTTAAAGAACTTCTTGTTATCCACTTTATATTCAACATATTTTTTACCATCTTTATCTTTACCGGGTACTTTCTGAATATCAGCACTTGTGATACCTTTACGGAGTAAATCGGTAGTAAGGTAGCTAACCTTTGCGGCTGACAAATTAGTTGTCATATAAGGTTTTGCTGAATTATAAATAGTAACCGGTGTAGTAATATCACTTTTTGTCATAGAAACTGTTTTGTCTATAAATGCGTTTAAATATGCCTTTTGTCTAGCCATACGGTTGTCATTATAGTTAGCAGTTTCGTGGTTTCTTGAACGAACAAAGCTCTCGGCATCTTTACCGTGAAGTTCATATGTTTGACCTTCATTGTACACAACCTTATTATTATCATCCTTATATGTAACAGGTGAAGTAACAGTAACACCACCGATAGAATCATTTAATGCTGAGATACCACTAATATCAATTGCAGTATAAGACTGAGCTACAGGAAGTCCATAAAACAATCTTCTTACTGACCTTACTGTATTCTCAGCTGATGTTTCTTTGCCATCACCATAAGCATAAGAAAGACAAATCTGGTTATTTTCTGTACGGATAAAGTCACCGGCAGTATTGTACAAATCAATATCTACCATTGTATTACGGCTAATTTGGAATGTTGTTGTGACACCATTGTCTGTGTCTATAGCAATTAGGTAAAGTGCATCAGCTTGACCACCTGTACCAACTACATTTTTAACAGTACCAAGTTCATCCTTATCAACACCCATAAACAATATTGAAGTCATACTGTCCTTGTATCTATAATTATGACCGTTATAGAAAATATAGTTACCGTTATCAATAACCTTTGTATCTGATGGTGGATTTAGCGACATACCACTTTTATCAAGAAGTCCATTCTTTCCACTATAATACAAGAAACCGAAAGTACCCACTACAAGTAAGCAAAAACCTAAAATACAAGAAAGAATTGTAATAAGAACTTTCTTACTTTTCTTCATTTTGTGTTTTTTATGTTTATCTTTCTTTTTATTAACAGTAGATTTTATTCTTTTTCTTTTAACTGAGCTAAGCACATAACCGGAAACACCATCTACATCAATGGCTGTATCTTTCTCAACATTTTGTATCGGAGCATTCTTGTTAAAATCATCACTTTCCACAATTAAGGGACTTTCATCAATTTTTATAATTTTATCGTTATTCTGTTCTTTCATTTTTTATTAATACACCTTGAACTAAAAATCTGTTTTCAGGACGGTTATTTGTACAAGTGCTAAGTGTGATAAGTTTATCATTTATAATCACCTTAGAACCTTTTCTTACGTTACTGACAATAGCATTAGTTGGATTTAAGCTATAATCAATATATTCTTTAAAGACCTTATCATCAACAAAATGATTAAAGGAATTATTTATGTGTCTATCATCATATTCGTATGCTGAATATATTTTATATGTTTTAATACTTTTTGAAGTATATACTTTAAATGTTTTGTGTTTTACGAAAAAGCTTGAGTCCTCAAACTTGTGCAAATCAGCAAACATAGTGCCATTTGCCATATTATGACCATAAAGAATAGTATTTCTGTCGGAAAAATCAGGTTGATTATAACTTTCCATATAGATAGAACCGGCATAAAGATAGTTCTTGTAATAATCTCTATGGAGATAATAACCTTGGTCACTTTCAGGAGCTCTCAGGATTGGATAATCAATATTGGTGTCGGAAATTTTTATCCAACCAACAATATCCTTATTAATCTTATTTAAAGCCTTAAAGTCAATAGGATTTTTTTCTTTAGTTTTCTTAACATTAGGCTTATTGTCATCTGTTAATGTTGGAGAAACAACTTGACTGGATAACTTTTTATACTGACTCTCTCCATTAGTACAAGAAGAGGTATTCAATACCAAAAATACAACACAACATATGCATAAAACAAGTGAAACTATAAAAACAATTAGCCATACAATCTTTCTTTTAGGCTTTTTTTCAGGTTCACTTTCTTTGATTATATCTTCAATAGATTTATTTTCTACTTGGTTTTTATCTTCATTCATAATAAAACTCCTTCAAAAAAATTATACCATAGTAAGGAATTTGGGTCAAACAAAAAATCCCCTACTTAAAAAGTAGGGGTATAATCTTTGTGATTACTTTTTCTTTGAAGTATATTTCTTATATGCAAACAAAGAAGATAGACCTAAACCGGCAGCAATAAGAACTGAATATACAACATAGTCACCGGTTACAGGAGATGTAGTTGAATCACCTGAACCATTTGTTCCATCTGTGCCGTTGCCACCACCGGGATTACCATTATCTCCACCATTATTAGGGTTAGTAGTTGAAGTTCTGAACCATTCACTACTATCATCCTCTGGGTTTACAGTAGAGGCATTACCATTGCTATGGTCGTCACCACCACCGGGTTTACCGGTAGGGTTTGATGGGTTATTATTAGTATTTCTTGGACGAGTTGTTGTAGCTACAGGACTTTTTCTACTAGCAGCACTAAAGCTAATTGATGAGAAACAAACTGTCATTGCTACAACAGTAATTGCTAAAATTGCAAATATTTTTTTCATTATAATTTCCTCCTATATTTAAGGATAACAGTTCATATTATTCATAGTTTATTATATCACAATAATAAATAAAAATAAAGTTTTTTTCTGAAAATGTTATACAAAATTATTGAGAAAATTAGTACAATTTATTGAATTAAATAGTACCTTTTGTAGAAAGCACTCCATTAATCCTTTGGTCAACAGTTGTTGCCATATCAAGAGCCTTTGCAAAGGCTTTAAATGTTGCTTCAATAATATGATGGTCGTTAACACCACGCATTTGTACAAAATGAAGATTCATCATTGCACTATATGAAATTGCATAGAAAAATTCATCAACCATACAATTATCCATTTCACCTGTTCTGTCATTTGTAAACTTTAAGTCAGACACATAGTAAGGTCTGCCTGATAAATCAACACCACACATTACTAGTGTTTCATCCATTGGCAATAGAAAATTGCCATATCTCTTAATGCCTGACTTATCCCCTAGAGCTTTTTTGATTACTTCTCCTAATACAATACCTGTATCCTCAATAGTGTGGTGACAATCAACATTAAGATCACCTTTAACCTTTACTTCTAAGTCAAAAAGGCCATGTTTTGCAAAGCCCTCTAGCATATGGTCAAAGAAGCCAATGCCTGTTTTAATCTTACTTTTGCCACTGCCATCAAGATTAATTTTTATATAAATATCAGTTTCTTTTGTAACTCTGGTTACTTCTGCAATTCTATCCACTATAATTCTCCTTTATTCTAATAAAGAATTATTCTTCTTCAAATCTTACAAGTGCTGCATTTTCATGAGCAGTTAAACTTTCACAACGAGCAAACTTAGCAACATCTTTATAAACACCCTTTAGAGCATCTTGTGAATAATAGATAATGCTTGATTTCTTTACAAAGTCATCAACTGAAAGTGGTGAGAAGAACTTTGCAGTACCGTTAGTTGGAAGAACATGGTTAGGACCTGCAAAATAGTCACCAAGTGATTCACAACTATAACTACCTAGGAAGATAGCACCGGCATTCTTAATCTTTGTCATTACTAGGAATGGATCAGCAGTCTGAATTTCAAGGTGTTCTGATGCAATTTCATTTGCTGCATCAATAGCTTCATCCATATTTTCGGCAACTAAAATGTAACCAAAGTTATCAAGTGACTTTGAGATAATTTCTTTTCTTGAAAGAACTGCAACAAACTTATCAACTTCAGCAGAAACTTTCTTTGCAAAATCTTCGCTGGTTGTAATAAGAATTGCTGATGCAAGTTCATCATGTTCGGCCTGACTAAGTAAATCGGCTGCAACAAATCTTGGGTTTGCAGTTTCATCGGCAATAACAAGGATTTCTGAAGGACCTGCAATACTATCAATATTAACAAATCCATAAACTGCTTTCTTAGCTAAAGCAACATAAATATTACCCGGACCTACAATCTTATCTACCTTTTTGATGCTATCTGTACCGTAAGCTAAAGCACCGATTGCCTGTGCTCCACCTACCTTGTAAACTTCATCAACACCGGCTTCATTAGCAGCAACTAAAACTGCAGGGTTAACTTCACCTTCACTGTTACAAGGTGTTGTCATAATAATTTCCTTAACACCGGCAACCTTTGCAGGAACAATGTTCATAAGTACAGATGATGGATAAACTGCCTTACCACCCGGTACATAAACACCAACTCTTTCTAGTGGTGTTACCTTTTGACCTAGGATTGTGCCGTCTTCTGTTGAGTTAAACCAACTGTTCTGTCTTTGCTTTTCGTGATAAGATTTAACGTTTACAAGTGACTTCTTGATAACTGTTAGTAGGTCTTCTGAAACCTTAGAATAAGCACCCTTAATTTCTTCTTCTGTTACACGGATGTTGTCTTTATTAAGGTCAAACTTATCAAACTTCTTAGTATATTCAAAAAGTGCCTTGTCGCCATTTTCCTTAATATTAGCTAAAATATCAGCTACTACACTTTCATAACTACCGTAGTTATTAGGACTTCTCTTTAGCATACCCTCAAGGATATTGTTCTTAGATTCTTTAGTTAATTTTACAATTCTCATTTTCTTATCCTCTCTTACCACTAATATATGAGTCTAGGAATGAAATTAATTCTTTCATTTCTCTTTCTGTACCGATTGTAATTCTTAGATATTCATTAATTCTTGGTGCATTAAAATGTCTAACAAAGATTTTATTTTCTTTTAGAGCATTAAATAATTCTTCACCACTAATTTCATTATGCTTAGCAAAAATAAAGTTAGATGAGCTATCTAGGAAAGTAAAACCTAGATTTTTTAACTGCACTTTTGTCTTTTCTCTTGTATCAATAATCTTAGCTACTATATTCTTAAAGTATGTATCGTCATTAATGGAAGCAACACCACACTTAATTGCAACATCAGACATTGTGTATGAATTAAAGCTGAATTTCACTGAATTTAAAACTGAAATTAGTCTTTCATTACCAATACAATAACCAATACGCATACCGGCCATTGAGCGTGACTTTGAGAATGTTCTTGTAACAATAAGGTTGTCGTACTTATTGATTAGAGAAAGTGCAGACTCTCCACCAAAATCAATATAAGCCTCATCAACAATTACAACCTTGTGCTTATTCTCAATAATAATATCTTCAATATCAGATAAAGAAAGTGTTAGACCTGTTGGTGCGTTTGGGTTAGGAAATACTATGCCACCATTGTCAACCATATAATCCTTAGGTACAATGTTAAAATTCTCATCCAAAGGTACTTCTCTATATTTGATTTGGAAAAGGTCTGCCCAAACTTTGTAGAAAGCATAGCTTACATCCGGAAATAAAATTTCCTTACCACTATTAAAGAATGACAAGAAACACATTGCAAGTACATCGTCAGAGCCTACACCTACAAAAACATTTTCTTTCTTAAAATGATGATAGTCGGCAATAGCTTGTACCAAATCAGTAACATCCGGATCAGGATACTTTCTAAAGGAATTGTTATCCACTTTAGCAAGTGCATCTAATACAGATGGTGATGGTGGATATGGATTTTCGTTAGTGTTTAGTTTAATAACATCATTGTCCTTAGGCTGTTCACCTGGAACATAAGGAACAACTTTTCTAAAATTGTCTTCAATCATCATTTTTCCCTCTGTTCTAAATCTCTTTCTTATAAATCACATAGGTTTTGTGCAAAACATTACACAACCAAATATATTATACTTCAAAAGTAACCTATAGTCAATAAAACAAAAGGATAAACCCCACACTAAAATAGCATGGGGTTTAAAAGAGAAATATATTATGAAATTCTTACTAGCATTTTCTGAATTGTTGAACAATCTTTGATATTAATTTTGCCATCATTATTTACATCAGCAACTGCCTTTTGGGCATCTATTAAAGTTAATCTCTTAACAGTATGTTTCTGTAAAATTGCAGCATCTTGTACAGTAATTTTGCCATCAAGGTTCAAGTCACCAATTAAACCTTGGCGAGTTGACTTTCCTTCAATTACAATATTATTTACTGCAATTTCGCCACCTGTTGGTTCGTCTGATGTATTACCACCTGCAATAGTTGTTGTTGATGTTGCAATAATTCTAACTGTAACACTCTTTGCACCGTTACATTCTTCCGGAAGTTTAACCTTGTTAATATAGTTAGTTAAAACCTTTCTGTTGTTAGAAGTAATTGTGAAATTAGAGTTTGAAATATCAGTAAAGTTTGTACCGTCAATGCTATACTGCATTTTCCAATTAGCCGGAGCCTTGCTACTACCACCCATACTAATTGAGAATGTTAAGTCCTTACAATCAGTACCGTCAAAAGTAGTTTGAATATATGGAGTATCTCCCCAAGGGTTCTTCTTACCGGCTGACATTAGTGGGACAATTTCATCACCGTCTTTACCATACTCAGCGTCTGACCATTCAAGTGCTCTGCCGTTTTTACCATTCATAGATAGGAACAAATCAGCTTGACCGAATGTTGCTTTATAGCCTGACTTATCACCATATTCTTCTAGTTTATCGCCGGTATTCTTACCTGTGTTATCAAAATAGAATTCTGAAATAGTGTTTGCACCAAGCTGATGTTCCGGTTTTGTTGGCTTTGTAGGTTCAGTTGGTTCAATTGGTTCAGTTGGTTCAGTTGGTTTTACAGGCTCTACATAATAATCAATAAACATATTTGACATATATGCAGCACGACTGGTTGCCCAATCTACCATGTAGTCATAAACACCCTTAAATGTGTTTGAATCGTATTTTGTAGCAGTTGTACTTCTTGTATAAGTCTTAGTTTTGTAATCAAAACTTAACTTATTAAGTGAATTATGACTTGCAAGCCACTGAGGTTCAGGGTTTAGTAATCTACCGGAAGTATAGTTCATTTCTGCTGAATCTTTAACTAGATTATAATAAACGTCTGATGAATATAATTCACCGGAAGAAATATTTTGTCCCTTAAATAGATATTCAATAGCAGGTACAAAATCTTTATACCATAGTTCGCCACTTCTCTTGTAAATAACAGGGTTTTTGTACATTAGAGTACACATATTTCCATCGCCTTTAGTTGAAATATATGAACCTTCAGGCTTTGTATATGTACCACCATCAGAACCTACTGCATTACCTAGTGAGTTATCGTAATCCCATGTTGGAGCTGCATAGATTTTGTACTTACCATTAGCATCCTTTTTATTTACAAAATAGAATGAACTTATACCGGCATCCCAGTTTTTGCAATATTCATTTAGTAGGTACATTCTGGCAAATGAATCAACATCAATAACATCAGCTAAATCTTTTTGATTGTTCTTAACTGCATTATACATTTTTTCAAATTTTGCCTTAATGTAGTTATAAGCATTGCTATAGCCCTTATCTGATGAAGTAATATCAGGTGAAACTACTTCAACATTTTGACCACAAGTGTTAAAACAGAAACCTTCTGCTGCACCGTCAATCTTAATAACAAATGGGAAATCAGTTGGTGTTGTACCATCTTCGTTAATATATTCTTCACCGGTCATATCAGAAATCAAGTTATTTGAACCAACTTCAATCTTCTGACATAGCTGATATGAACCAAGATATACACCATTAATATAGAAATCAGCATATCTACTGTCTGAGTTATATGGAATACCAACTTGATCACCTAAATCATATAGGAATCTGTTTCTGGATAAAGAGTCATCTTGATAGTTAGCAACAATACTATACTTCTTAGTCTTTTCCATACCTGCAACAGAAAGTGCTGAATCAAAGTTAAGGTTAAATGACTTCTTTGACTTTGCCCAAGAAGTGTTACCTCTACCCTTTACTTTCTTAATAGAAGTATCTGTAATTTTACCGTTACTTTCTGTAACTGCTGCAGTAGCCTTAGCATTATTTGACTTATTAGCACTTAGATAAGATAACAAATCTTGGCCGTTGAAACTTGCTGCATTATTTACATAAACTGCACATTCAGCACCACTTCTCATAATATTTAAAGTGTAGCTGGTTGAATTCACAGTAACAGTATATTTACTGTTTGGTGTGTAATTCATAGTAACTGTTGACTTTGATGGAATTTCAACATTACCAATCTTTACTGTTGATGAGAATGTGTTATAAACATCAATCTTAGATTTATCAGTTGATGAAGGTAGGAAGAAATAGTAGTCACCACTATCTGTTAATTTACCTTTTTCATCATACTTATGTTGCCATACCTGCCAAGCTTCTGTTTCCTTTTCATTAGCAGATACACCGTGAACATAAAGGTTATTAGCCTTTGCATAACTAAACTTATATTCATCGGTTGAAGGTTGAGATGGTTCAGAAGGTTTAGTTTCTGTAGGCTTTTCACCATATTTACCGACAGAACCATTGCCCTCTAGGTCTGTTGCAAATACACAGTTGTTGCCTTTTGCAAAATCTTCATATGTAAGAACAGGAGAATTGTTCCATAGTGTATCAGAACTGCCTCTCCAAAATCTTATTGCCTTTGCACCGGCAGTTTCATTAGTAAATGTATAACTAAACTTATAGTTACCTAAGTCATTAGTTACCTTTACCGGATTATATTTTGTTTTGTCAGCATTATTGATGGAAATGTTATTACCGTCATTATTTGCCTTTGAATATTCTGTAAAGTTAATATACTCTGTAGCATAGGCACTAGTCCAATTATCACCACAGGATGAACAATCAAAATATACTGTATCGCCTGATTTAAAACCATCAGTTGATGTTGTTTCTGCAAATACAGCAGAGGAAGCTGTAAACATTGAAGTTACAATCATCATTACAGAAAGAATGATTGCAATGGGTTTTTTAATCATTATTATCCCTCCTAATATATTTCACCTTCATTATAAACCTATCACCAAAATAAAACAATGAACTAATTGTAAATAATCACTTGAAATTTGTTGAATTTGCTAATTTTTTTACAATTATTTAACAAAGCAAACTATTTAATTAACATAAAATAATGACAAATTTAAAATCATATGATATAATAATCATGGTGATTTTATGAAAATTAGTAATATGAAAAACCTAAATACTGCCTTAGATGAAAAGCAGAAGGAAATTGAAATTCACGGTAATATTAGTGACAAGGTTCTCAGAAGCGGACTTGTCAGCAATATTATTTTTGTAGGTGTTATAACACTTATTGTTGGAATTATCGGTACAATAGTTTTCGGTATTACATACTTAATCTCAGATATTTATTGGACTATGGCAGTTGCTATTATCTCTTTATGTGTTATTCTTTTTGCAATTACAATTCTTTTAACACTTAAATTTATGCAAAAGTTAGACATTGGACTTGCACTAAAATTAAGAAAATATACTGTAAACAAAAAGTCCGGTAAAATTCTTTTAGTAAGAAAATAATTTTTACAATTAAATACGTAATGTATAATCCTATCTTCATTGAAGATGGGATTTTTCTTTTTTATAACATAAAAAAGGTTGCCCATAAAGGACAACCTTTTGTTTTACATATATTTGCTTGTAGCTTTTAGACGAGCCATAGCTCTTGATAGAGATGCCTTTGAGTGATGATACTCAATCTGACTACGCTTTTGACGTAAAGCCTCCTCGGCTCTTTCCTTAGCTTCTCTTGCTCTGTTAGCGTCAATTTCGTCCGGTCTTTCACTTGTTTGAACAAGGAAAGTAACATCATTGTCGATAACTTCAATAAAGCCTAAACCGGTGAATACTACTCTCTCATCTTCATCTACAGGCTTAAACTTTGTAATACCAACATCAGTAGCCATTAGAATGTTTTCGTGATGAGCCAAAATACCCTTTTCACCATCAAAGCAAGGAATAGTCATTTTTTCACATTCACCATCAAAAACAACCTTATCAGCTGCCAAGATTTTTAATTTAAAAGTATTCATTATGAATCACCTTTTATTCTTTCATTGCCTTTGCTTTAGCAATAACATCTTCAAGATTACCAACATTGAAGAAAGCTGCTTCAGGATATTCATCCATTTCACCATCAATAATAGCTTTAAATGAACGGATAGTATCCTTTAGTGGAACATACTTACCAGGAACACCTGTAAATGTTTCAGCAACATGGAATGGCTGAGAAAGGAATCTCTGAATCTTTCTTGCTCTGTAAACAGTAACCTTATCTTCATCAGAAAGTTCTTCCATACCTAGGATACCGATAATATCCTGAAGTTCCTTATATTTCTGTAGAATTTCCTGAACCTTACGAGCAGTTTCGTAATGTTCTTCACCAACTACATCAGGTTCAAGAATTCTTGATGTACTTTCCAATGGGTCGATAGCTGGGTAAATACCTTGTTCAACAATCTTTCTTGATAGAACAGTTGTAGCATCAAGGTGAGCGAATGTTGTAGCAGGAGCAGGGTCAGTAAGGTCATCGGCAGGAACATAAACAGCCTGAACTGATGTAACAGAACCATTCTTTGTTGATGCGATTCTTTCCTGAAGTTCACCCATTTCAGTAGCTAGAGTTGGCTGATAACCAACGGCTGATGGCATACGACCTAGTAGAGCAGAAACTTCTGAACCGGCCTGTGTGAAACGGAAAATGTTATCAATAAATAGAAGAACGTTCTGGTTCATTTCATCTCTAAAGTATTCAGCCATTGTTAGACCTGTTTCAGCAACTCTCATACGAGCTCCAGGTGGTTCGTTCATCTGACCAAAGACTAGTGCAGTCTTTTCAATAACACCGGACTCTGTCATTTCTGTCCAAAGGTCATTACCTTCTCTTGAACGTTCACCAACACCGGTAAAGATTGAATAACCACCATGTTCAGTAGCAATGTTACGGATAAGCTCCTGAATAAGAACTGTCTTACCAACACCGGCACCACCGAACAAACCAATCTTACCACCTTTAGCATAAGGAGCAAGAAGGTCAATAGCCTTGATACCTGTTTCCAGAATTTCAACAACAGGGCTTTGTTCTTCAAATGAAGGTGGGTCTCTATGAATTTCCCAATGTTGTTCATTGTCTAGGTTTTCACCACCATCAATAGTTTCACCTAGTGGATTGAAAAGTCTGCCTAGTGTTTTTTCACCAACAGGAACTTTGATACCTGAACCTGTAGCAGTAACTTCCATATCTCTATATAAACCATCAGAAGAAGCAAGCATAATACATCTTACCTGGTCATTACCAAGGTGCTGTGCAACTTCCATAACAAGAGTTTTGCCATCATTTTCAACAGTAAGGGCATCCTTGATTTCAGGGATTGTGTCTTCAGTAAACTGTACGTCAACAACAGGACCCATTACCTGAATGATTTTACCTTTATTCATTATATTCATCCTTTCATAAGTATATTATGAAAATTAACCTTTATTTTTCTGAGCTTTTGCACCGGAAATAACTTCTGTAATTTCTTGTGTAATAGCTGCTTGACGAGCTCTGTTATAAAGGACTGAAAGTTCCTTTAACATATCCTTCGCACTATCTGTAGCTGACTGCATAGCCATCATTCTGGCATTCTGTTCACTACAGTAAGATTCAACTAAAGCACCGTAAATGTAACCGGCAATAAAGTCAGGTACAACATTATCGAAAACAGCATCAGCAGATGGTAAAAGAGTAATATTCTCAATATGAGTACCCATATCAATATGGTCTGATGTATCTGTAAATGCGTGTTTACGAAGTGGTAATAGACGCTTAACCTTTGGTTCAGTGGCAATAGCTGACTTCATATTTGTATAAACGATATAAACTTCATCAAGTTCTTTAGATTCATATAAATCCATAACAGTTTCTGCAATTTTTCTGGCTCTGTTTAGGCTAGGGTCTTGAGCAGTAAACTGGAAATGTTCGTCAACAAAAATATCTTTCTTCTTGAAATAATGACGACCAACTTGACCGATAACAAAAAGTTTATCGTTACTTGTTTTTTCTGTATCAATAATCTCTTGGGCTAACTTAATAACATTTTGGTTATAAGCACCGGCAAGACCTTTATCGGCAGTAACAACAATAATACCCTTACGCTTATCAGCGTCACCTGCAACATACTTTTGGTCACAGAAAAATCTGTTTTCAACATCAGGAACAAGTTTCAATGTTTTTCTGATTGAATCCTGTAGGCTGATAAAGTATGGATGAGTATTTTCATAATTTCTCTTAGCCTTTTTTAGCTTACTTGAAGAAATCATATACATAGCATTTGTAATCTTAAGGGTATCGTTGATACTTTTAATTCTGCTTTGGATTTCTCTTGTATTTGCCATATCAAGACTTCCTTTAACTTATAGACTTATATTCTTTTGCTACTTCAAGGATTTTATCCTTAAGTTCATCGGAAAGAACTTTCTTTTCTTCAATTTCTTTACCAATTTCAGGATGCTTAGTAGCAAAGTAATCTAGCATATTCATCTGGAATGGCTTAATATCCTTAACATCAACATCAAGCATTAGCTTGTTTTCGGCAACAACAAGTGAAATAACCTGTTGTGCCAGTGAAAGTGGATGACATAAAGGTTGCTTTAGCATTTCCATTAGGCCTTTACCAAACTGAAGTTGTTCCTTAGTTTCAGGGTCTAGGTCTGATGAGAACTGTGTAAATACTTCCATTTCTCTGTACTGAGCAAGGTCAATACGGATAGAACCGGCAGCCTTCTTCATAGCCTTTGTCTGAGCAGCACCACCAACACGGGAAACTGACAAACCAACATTAACAGCAGGACGCATACCTGAGTTAAATAGGTCACTTTCTAGGAAAATCTGACCGTCAGTAATAGAAATAACATTTGTAGGAATATAAGCTGAAACATCACCTGCTTGAGTTTCGATAATTGGTAGAGCAGTAATTGAACCACCACCAAGTTCATCAGAAAGTCTGGCTGATCTTTCAAGTAGTCTTGAATGTAGATAGAAAACATCACCTGGATAAGCTTCACGACCCGGAGATCTTTCCAGTAGAAGTGACATTGCTCTGTAAGCAACAGCATGTTTACTTAAGTCATCATATACAATAAGTACATCCTTACCCTGATACATAAAGTATTCAGCAAGTGAAGTACCTGAATATGGAGCAATATACTGAACAGGAGCAGGGTCTGATGCAGTAGCTGAAAGAACTATTGAATAATCCATTGCCCCATTCTTTTCAAGTGTGTTAACAATTCTTGCAACTGTTGATGCCTTTTGACCGATTGCAACATAAATACAAATTACATCGTTACCTTTTTGGTTTAGGATAGCATCAGTAGCAATAGAAGTTTTACCTGTCTGTCTATCACCGATAATAAGTTCACGCTGACCTCTACCGATTGGGAACATTGAGTCGATTGATAGAATACCTGTTGCCATAGGTGTGTCAACTGATTTTCTCTGTACAATTGAAGGTGCTGCACATTCGATTGGACGGTAATCGGATTCTTTAATTTCACCTTTACCGTCAATAGGAGCACCTAGGGCGTTTACAACTCTGCCAAGGAAGTTATCACCAACAGGGATACCGGCCTTTTTGTGAGTTCTTGAAACCTTAGTACCTTCGTGGATACCACGGTCTTTGTCAAAAAGAATAACACCGATTTCGTTAGCACGAATATCCTGTACCATACCTTTTGCACCATTTTCAAATACAACGATTTCGCCATACATAGCAGCGTCAATGCCATATACACGAGCAATACCGTCACCTAGAGAGATAACTGTACCGGTTTCTTTCTCTCCATTATCAAAATCAAAATTTTCAATTTCACTTTTTAGTATTGAAATAATTTCATCTGATCTGATTGCGCTCATTCGAGTTTACCTCCAGACTAATTTACGATTTAATGCGTTAAGTTTATTCTTGAAACTTCTGTCAAATTCATGACCGTTAGCTTCAATTACAAATCCACCAATAAGGTCAGGTTTTTCAATAAGTTCAAGTTCAACCTTACTGGCATTTAGCTTTTTCTTAACGAATGCTTTTAACTTTTCTTGTTGTTTCTCAGTTGGTTTCACAACATAATAAAGATGAGCAACAACAATCTTGTTCTCTTTATTGTACCAATTATGATACTCTTTGAAAATATCATTAATAGATGTCATTCTGCCATTTTTTGAAACTACCTTGATAAAATTACAAATATCTTTTGGGAAAATCTTATCAATAATTTCATACTTTTTCGTTGGCATAATTACCGGAGAGCAAAGAACTTTCATAAGTTCCTTGCTTTCGGCAAAAGTATCTTCAGCAATACTAATAGAGTCAGCACTAACATTTAACTGGTACAACACCTTAGCATAGTTACTAACTGTTGTAGTCATTACTTGTCCTCCTCACCTAAAAACTCATCGTAGGAAGAAGTATCTGAATTGCTTGACTGTTCTTTAACAACCTTTGTTGCTGCTACAAGAGCAAGACCTGCAATTTCACTTTCAAGTTTGCTCATTGTCTTGTCATATTCAAGCTGAGCATTCTTTTGTGCTTTATCAACAATTTCTTTCGCCTGATCATTGGCAGAAGCAATAATATTGTTTTTCTGAAGTTCGGCTGTCTTTTTAGCTTCCTTAGTAATTTCAGCTGCTTTATCCTGAGCAGCCTGTACATTACCTTCGTACTCAGCCTTTAGTTTATTAGCAGCTTTCTTTGTGTCGGCTGCATTGTTTAGGTCATCCTGAATCATCTTTTCTCTCTGGTCCATAACCTTTTTGATAGGTTTTAGAAGGAAGAACTTAATAATACAGAAGAACACTAATAGGTTAATAACTGTGAATAAAATATTCCATGGATCTAAATTTAGCATTATTTATCCCACCTACCTTAGAATAGTAGAATAACAAGAAGACCAACAACAAATCCGTAGATAGCTGTTGCTTCTGCAAGTGCTGAACCAAGAAGTAATAGCTTTGAGATTTTGCCATCTGCTTCAGGTTGACGAGCAACTGACTGAGAAGCCTTTGATGTTGCAACACCGATACCGGCACCGGCACCAAGACCTGTAAGTACGGCAATACCTGCACCCATTGCAATAGTTGGGTCACTGTTACCAGGTAGAAGTAGGATAATTAGTAGACCTACAACGAAACCGTAAATAGCTGTTGCTTCTGCAAGAGCTGAACCAAGAAGTAATAGTTTTGAAATCTTACCGTCAGCTTCAGGCTGATGAGAAACTGCTTCACAAGCCTTTGATGTTGCAATACCGATACCAACACCGGCACCAAGACCACCAAGAACTGCAAGACCGGCACCGATACCTGTATAAGATACAAGACCTTTACCTAGTTCTGCATTATCAGGAAGTAGTAGGATAATTAGTAGGCCTACAACGAAACCGTAAATAGCAGTTGCTTCAGCTAGGGCTGAACCTAGAAGTAATAACTTTGAAATCTTACCGTCAGCTTCAGGCATACGACCAACTGATTCACAAGCCTTTGATGTTGCAAGACCGATACCAACACCGGCACCTGCACCTGTTAGAACTGCAAGACCTGCACCAATTGCAAGTTGAGAAACATACTGACTTGAGTTATCAGGTAGAAGTAGGATAATCAGTAGACCTACAACGAAACCATAAATAGCTGTTGCTTCAGCAAGGGCTGAACCTAGAAGTAATAGCTTAGAAATTTTACCGTCTTCTTCAGGTGCTCTTGCAACAGACTCACAAGCCTTTGCAGTAGCAATACCGATACCAACACCGGCACCCACACCTGTTAGAACTGCAACACCTGCACCAACTGCGATACCAGGGGTTGCACTTGAATCTTTTAATAATAGAATAATAAGCAAACCAACAACAAAACCGTAGATAGCTGTTGCTTCTGCAAGAGCTGAACCTAGAAGTAGAAGTTTGCTAACGTTACCGTCTGCCTCAGGCTGACGAGCAACTGCTTCAGTAGCCTTGGATGTAGCATAGCCAATACCAATACCGGCACCAAGACCAGTAAATACTGCTATACCTGCACCAATTGCAAGTAATGTCAACATAGTGAACACTCCTTAATATGTTAATTAATAATTATTCTGTTTCTATACCTTCCTTGATAAACAAAGATGTCAAGAATACAAATACATAGGCTTGAATCAAGCCATCAAAAAAGTCAAAGTATAGACTAAATGCTACCGGCACAACAACTGGAACAACACATTCGATAAGTGTCATAACAACAAAAGCACCCAGAACATTACCAAATAGTCGCATACAAAGTGAAAGTGGTCTTATTCCAATTTCAAGAATGTTAAAGGGCAACATAATCGGCGTTGGCTCAATAAAACTCTTAAGAAACTTTTTCGGACGCTTCTTAATCAAAGCTGCACCTTCAATCAGGATAATACTCATGAGAGCCAAGGCAATGGTAACTGCCAAGTCCTTTGTCGGTGACTTAAAGCCAAAAATACCTATAATGTTACTAAACCCTATATAAATAAGAACAGATATTAAGTAAGGTACATATTCTGAACCTTCCTCTCCAACCATTCCACCAACAAATTTATAGAGCCAGTTTACACAAAACTCTAAGAAAACTTGTTTTCTGCTAGGATTTTTCACCCTCAGATTTCTTACAAGAATAAGACATAATGCAAGGAATACTGCCATTATAATCCAAGTGACAACAACCGACTCGTAAACTTTGATACCACCAAAGATTGGGATTGTAAACACAGGTTCACAGGTCATTTCCTGTTGGATTGATTCTGCAATATTGCCCATAATGTCGCCTCCTCTTCCATATAAAATTGTTTGGTTACGGTTCACTACAAAATATAGTGTGCCAATAATCTTATAACACCCATATTATCCGACTTTTGATTTAAAATGTCAATGTTTTAACAGACTTTTTGTAAAAAACTACAAAAAATTCAATAAACATTAGTGCATTTTGTATTTTTGCAAGTAATTGTTGTTGGTATTGCAAAAATTATATTAAAATATATTATTATAAACATAATTCATATATATTTTTGCAATATAACAAAGTATCACTTTCATCACTAGAATTTTAACTTGTAAATAATTCCCATATATTTGTGGGTAATATTCAACAAAGTCAGCTTTTATGAGGATTATTTTACTTTATTTTAGTTTCTGTTTAGTAAATTTTTTCTTAACATATATATTTTATATTTACTTTATAGAATAATAAAGAAAACCAGTGCTAAAAAAGCACCGGTTTAGTTATATTATGTATTCAATTATTTAATTAATTCAGGAAGTTTGCGCATCCAATGGCTGATATTAATATGTTGTGGGCAAATTGACTCACACCATTTGCAATTTGTACAATCAGTTGCACTGCCACCTACCAAGGCAACACTGCCATCATAAAATTCCTTTGCTATCTTTACACTACTGTGAATACCAATTTTGTTAATTGCTTCAAGATTTCTAGGTATCATAACATGTTGAGGACAACGGTTGCACTTATAGCAACCGTTACAATGAATCATTCTTGAATTAATATAGGTTTGCTGAGCTTTCTTAATAGCCATAATACGCTTACCACTAAGCATACCGATTGAAGAAACCTTTGCATATTCAAGGTTCTGATTAATATGTTCAAAACTACCCATATCAGAAAGTACACAACTGACACCTTCTTTATCCCAAAGATACTGCATTGCAATTTCTACAGGTTTAGCACAAATTTCATCAAATACAATTTGTGTAGACTTAGGTACATTGGCAAGATAACCACTTCTAAGTGGTTCCATAATATTAACTGCCATTCCCTTTTCCTTGGCATATTCAAGGCCTCTTAGACCTGCTTGATATTCTTCATCAATATAGTTAAGGTGAATTTGGCAAAAATCCCAATGTTCCCAATAGTCACAAATCCACTTAAACATATCAAAGTCATCATTAAATGAAAAACCAATGTAACGAATTCTACCGTCACGCTTTGCTTTATAAAGATGTTCAAGTACATTATACTTTAGGACTTTGTTGTCCCAGAAATTAGCATCAAGAGAATGAAGCATATAAAAATCAATTTGATTTACATTCATTCTTCTCATTTGTTCAGCTAAAATTCTGTCAAAATCATACTCGTTATTGTATTCCCATACAGGTGCTTTTGAAGCTAAATAAACCTTACTTCTGTAACCGTTCTTTAATGCTTTACCGGTAACAATTTCAGCTTGTCCGTCCTGATAGGAATAAGCAGTATCTATATAGTTAACACCATTATCAATGGCATACCTTATTAATTCAATAGACTTTTCTTGGTCGATAGTGTTGGAATTAGGAAACATAGGAAGTCGCATTGTACCAAAACCCAATGCAGAAACCTTTATACCGGTGTTTCCAAAATTTCTATACTGCACCTCAACACCTCCACATTTAAACATACCATAATATGATACCACAATATTTAGTGGAATACAAGGTGCATTTTTGACATTATTTAGTTATATGTACATCTAATTGATTGTACGGAATTGCTATATTATTTCGGTCTAATGCCTTTTTCATACTTTCAATCATATCGTGATATACATCCCAATAGTCTTCAGTCTTAACCCAAACTTTTACCACCATATCAAGTGAACTGTCACCTAATGCATTTAGTCTTACAAAAGGCATTTCATCCTCTGTGATAACCTTATCGTTAGATAAAGCAACATCCATTAAGATTTTCTTCACTTCTTCAATATCGGCATTATAATCAACAGGTACATGGAAATCCAGTCTTCTCTTATCTTCTGCTGTAAAGTTTACAACTTCTTTTGACGAGATTACGCTGTTAGGAATCATAATATATCTATGGTCAGCAGTAAGTACCTTTGTGTGCATTAAATCAATTTGAAGTACAGTACATCTTTCACCGTTAATTTCAATTACATCATCGGTTACGAACGGCTTTGCAAAAAGAAGAATAATACCACAAGCAATGTTGGATAAACTATCCTTTAGAGCTAAAGCTATTGCAGCAGCACTGGCTGAGAAAAATGCTACCAAACCCGTTGTTGAGATACCTATATATGATAAAGCACTCATTATAATCACAACATAACAAGCAATTTTTATTGCATTTACAAGGAACTTTGAAAGTGAAAAGTCTATATTGGCCTTATCAAGACCTTTTCTAACTACTTTTGAAAAGGCTTTTGTTGCAAAATAACCACCTACTAAAATGATTATCATTATTAATAATCCTTCCCAATTAAAGTTTTCAAAAAATCTTGAAATCACTTTCCAAACATGAGTAAAAAACTTTTCCACTACAAAACCTCCTTACTTTACAATCCCACTACGAAATTCCATATTGATTTGTGCAATTTCTTTTTCACCGTCAATATATGGCTGGTACATAGTCATTGCATCAAAACCTACAGAACCTTCACAACTGTCTTCATTATAAGCTAAAGAAGTTTTGATAATTTCAATTCTTTCTTCTCTTGTTGTATCAGCAATTTTAATTGACTTATACATTTTAATTCCAGCTTTCTAATATAATATAAAAAGAATTATACAATTTCAGTATCTCTGCCATTTACATCAATGTCATACTGTCTGCCATTGTAGTTAAATGAGAAATGGTGAGGGTTATCATCAGTATTAACACAAACTACTGTTGTTTCACCATTAAAGTTACGAGCAAATGCCCAGTACAAACATTCATTGCTAATCTGAACATAATCACCGTACTTTAGAGGAACACTATTCTTACGAATTTCTGCTAATTTCTTAATATGGTCAACAAGTTCTTGATTTTCAATAGGAATATTATCCACATCAATAGTAGGTCTTAGTTCAATATCTCCACCATCATTTTTGTGACCTTTTATTCCCCATTCACTACCATAATAAATTGATGGTACACCGGGTAAAGTATAAAGAATTGAATAAACATTAAACAAATCTTTAGGGTCATTGATTAATGATGCAACTCTGTTAACATCATGATTATCAACAAAGTTATAAAGCAACTTACCTTTGTATAGTCCCCATTCATTGTTAAATTCTCTGTTTACATTGTAACCAATATCGCAAAGGTTCTTTGAATTTAAGCTATTGTAAATACCGTTAAATAGTGAATAGTTAGTAACTGAGTCAAGTAAATCAGGTTGCAACCATCTTGTGTATTCACCGTTAATGATTTCACCCATTAGCCAGAAATCACTTTTCTTAGCAGTTGTTCTCTGCTTTAATTCACGGAAGAATTGTAAATCAATACAATCTGCTGCATCAAGTCTGATACCGTCAATATCCCATTCATCAATCCACATTTCTACTGCGTCAAGTAGGTGGTTTCTTACATCAGGATTCTGCATATTAAGCTTAACAAGCAGTTCATGACCTTCCCAACTATCATAATGGAAACCGTCATTATAACTATTGTTCCAATCAAATCTTAGACCACTAAACCAAGAGCAATACTGAGAGCCTTCCCTATGCTTTCTTACTTCTTCAAAGGCAAAGAACTTTCTGCCTACATGGTTAAACACACCGTCAAGAACAATCTTAATGTCATTTTTCTTTAGTTCCTGTGCAACCTTTTTAAAATTTTCATTTGTACCAAGTCTGGTATCAATTCTTCTATAATCAGTTGTATCATAACCATGAGTTGCACTTTGGAAAATCGGTCCAATATAAAGAGCGTTAATTCCTATATACTTCATATGAGGAATGTAGTCAATTAGCTTTAAGATTTTGTGGGATTCATTATCTCCACCTTTATTTTCCATATCACATCCGAAAAACCCTAAAGGATAAATGTGATAAAACATTGATTCATTAATCCATTTTGTTTCCATAACTATACCTCCCAGAAACATTCTATTATCCATTTTAACGAATAAACACCTTAATTGCAACAAAAGTTTGTAGAATAGGTATATATTTATTCAACATTAATATAATTTATGTTGATTATTTGTGTAAAACCGAAAATTTTTATTTCTTATTGAGTTAACAAAGCTTATGTGCTACAATTAGAAAAGTGATGTTAGCAAATTACAAAGGAGGAATACATTTGAAAAAAATAGTAACAATTTTACTGGCAGGCTTAATGTGTGGTGCAATTCTTGCAGGTTGTGGAAATAGTGGAGACCCTAAGCAAGTACTAAAAGGATATAGCGACAGTGAAACTTATTCTGATGGTGATGAAAGTTCTACTCAACAGGATTTTAGTAAATACACTTACGACAAAAGTTATGACAGTAAGTTTAGCAAAGATGAAAATTATACAAAGGTTACTTCTAAAAACAAGGAAGATATTACCGGTTATTTTCAGGACTTTGACACTTGGGGTACTACAAGTTCCTTTAGTGACCATTACGACTTTAAAACTGATATGATTACCGAAGGTGACTACTACTGTATTGCAGATGAAAATGTTAATGTAAGCTCAGTTGGTCAAAGAAAAGCAGTTAAGATTTATCACAAATATTCTGTATATTATTATGATACAGAAAGTCATACACTTTACTACGTTCACAATGACCTTAACGAAAGTTAATTAAAAAAACAATGCCCTTATAGGAATAAAACCTATAAGGGCTACTTTTTTATCTGAAATTAATGTGCAATAGAAGTTAATTTTCTATCTTTTCTGTCTTTAATTAATCTTGCAAGGTATACAAATGGTGTATCACATAGACTGGTAACAATATAAATAACATAGCTGGAAATCATAATGCTAAATAATGTGCCGATTTCATATGTACCCCAGAAAGCAAAGATTGTGAATAATGCAGTATTTAGAATTTGAGAAATTAGAGTTGAACCGTTGTTACGAACCCATAAAAATCTTCTCTTATCACCAAAATGCTTTTCAGTAAATCTCCACCACAAATGATAAAGCTGAACATCAATTAACTGAGAAATTGCATATACAACCAATGAAGAAATCATCATTCTTGGTGTATTTGAAAATACTGCTGTAATTGATGGCATTACCCAGTCAGACTCTGATGGAGTATACAGCATCCAGCTTTGTGTCATACAAATAAAGAATACTGATGTAAACACACCAATCCATACTGCCTTGTTGGCTTCTTTCTTGCCTTCGGTTTCACTGAGAATATCAGTTACAAGGAATGTTACTGCAAAGAAAACATTACCTAAGGTTTGTTCCATACCAAAGGCTCTAATCATAATAAGTGCCTCAATATTAGCAGTAATTGTTGCAATAACCGTTACTGCATAAAGACCGGCTTTTCCAAAAAAATTATATGCAAATAATGCACCACCAAAAATAAATAGTAATGAACCCACTAATAATAATTCGTTAATCATTGTTTACTCCTCACTTTCTCCACCAACACCAAAGTCAGTATTTTTCATTAAAATATCTACCCTATCGTTACCAATATAATTTGGTGCAATTTTTTCTGCAAAAACTTTGATAACGGAATTGTCAGGTTTCACGTTAGTTGTGTTATCATTCATAATGTTTACACAAACTCTGTCAAAGTACTTTAAACCTGTTTCAATATCATTTTTCATAGAGCTTTCTGTTTGTCCGGTTAATCCAAAGAGTAAACAAACTTCATCTGCATATGTTCTTATTTTTTCAGGAGTTGACTTACCAAAACCTTTTTTCATTACATTTTCTCTATAGTCAACATCAAAGGTTTCAACACCTGTCTTTATCCTTACATTAATGTTGTGTTCCTTGAATTTTTCCTTTAATGTAGGAACTTCTTTGTGATGAATATAGTGACATTCAAAATGTACTGTAGAAATATTCTTTTCTTCACAAGTTTTGATAATCAAATCCATAGTCTTGTTATCTAAGTCACAAAAACTACCGGAATTAATAACTTCCAGTTTATTATAAATACCTGTAACCTTAGATAGCACCTGTGCATTTAGATTATAGTTTTTCTCCTCATCAAGACAATAGTCAAGATGATAGTCGCAAAATGTACATCGTTTCCACTTGCAACCACTACCTCGTAATAAAACAATTTCACGAGGATTTTTGTCCTTTAAGACACTGTACCTTTCCATATTTCCTCCCTAAAATAACGGAACAGCAAAAATAAAAAATGGGCATAGTTATACTACGCCCAAAGTCAATAAAATTATTATTGCTAAAGTCCGTAGTTTTATTTATCGTCAGGATGGTCACGAACTGACGGGCAAAAAGCCAAAAAGTATTATACAACAAGATACAAGGTTTTTCAAGTATTTTACAAAAGAAAAATGGGTTGAAGCATTAACTTCAACCCATAGAATGATTATAATTTATCAGGAAGAAATTCCCAAGATAATTGTAACTATACGAAGTACAAATAGACCAAATGCAACCCACATAACAGGGTGAATGTCTTTAATCTTACCTGTAACAACCTTTAGGATAACCCATGATAGGATACCGAACATAATACCTGTTGCAATTGAATATGCAAATGGCATCATAATGATAGCTAAGAAACCACCAACTGTATCAGCAATATCTGTGTTGAAATCCATCTTTGTAATGTTCTTTAGCATTAATAGACCAACAAATACAAGAGCAGGAGCAGTTGCAAATGATGGAATAGCTAGGAAGATTGGATATAGTGGAAGTGCAAGTAAGAATAGGATTGCAGAAGTAAAAGCAGTAAGACCTGTTCTACCACCTTCAGCAACACCTGTTGTAGATTCTACATAAGATGTAACTGTTGATGTACCAAGACAAGCACCGGCACAAGTACCAATAGCATCAGCCATTAAGGCTCTACCAACTCTAGGTAGTTCACCTTTTTCGTTAAGTAGCTTACCTTCCTGAGCAACACCGATTAGAGTACCAACTGTATCAAATAGGTCAACAAATAGGAATGCAAATACGATAACTGCAAAGTTAACAACATTTGATGCTACATAACCAAAGTCAAAGTGGAATGCAAGTTTTGAACCCATATCTGCTACAGGACCAAATACATGGTAGTTAGAGAAATCAGGAATTAGTGAAGTACCATCGTACCAACCTGTTAACTGAGCAATAATACCAAGTACCCAAGTAGCTAGAATACCGATAAGGATTGAACCCTTAACCTTGAAATGCCATAAAGCAGCAACAATTAATAGACCAACTAAAGCAAGTACTACAGGAGCTGAACCTAGGTCACCTAGCTTTACAAGTGTTGATGACTGAACTGCCTTACCATCATAGTAAGCATCAGTTGTAACAACACCGGCACCCTTTAGACCAACAATAGTAACGAAAAGACCGATACCTGCTGAGATACCGTTCTTTAGGTTTGCAGGAACTTTGTTTACCAAAGTTTCTCTAAACTTAAAGATTGAAAGGATAATAAAGATAATACCTTCTACTAGGATTGCAGTTAGTGCAACCTGCCAAGGGTTTGTGATACCCTGTTCTGCTAACTGAGGAACTACTGTGTATGCAAAATAAGCATTAAGTCCCATACCGGAAGCAAGAGCTACAGGATAATTAGCGAAGAATGCCATAATTAATGTAGCGAAAGCAGCAGAAACTGCTGTAGCTGCAAAAACAGCACTCTGGTCCATTCCTGCTGCTGACAAAATACTTGGGTTAACTGCCAAGATATAAGCCATAGCAAGGAAAGTTGTGACACCGGCAATAATTTCAGTTCTTACTGTAGTGCCATTTTCTTTGAGTTTGAATAATTTTTCCATGTTCTACTTGTATGAATTAAATCATACTACCCCTTTCATAAAAATATTGTTTATAGAAAACACAATATATATTTTAATACATTAAAGAAGTAAAAAGCAAGTAGAAAAATATACAAAATAAATAGTTATTGACGAAGTTTATTGCTTTTTGTTACAATAGAACAAAAGGGCTTGATAAAAATGAAGAAAATATTAGCAATACTACTTATTTTACCAATTATTATGGGGGTATTTGGTTGTACGAAACAAAATAATTCCGTCAGTAAGGAGGAAAAAATGACTATCAAAAATCCACATACCATTTATATTAGAGAGTCATATTCTGACAAAATCAAAGCAATCTTTTCCGGCACAACAAGTAAAGAAACTAAAGAAGTAAATCTAAAGAGAATAAAGTCAAGTGATGACTACAATACATATAGTTGTACAGGTGACTACAAAAAATATGACAGAGTTATGTTTATCGGTGATGATACCGATAAATCAATGGTTCTTGTATTTAATAAGTACATTAGCGGTTATCACCTAGAGGCCGGTAGCTCAGAAGGTAATATCGGTATTCCATTTGTATATGACGAAAAAGAAGAAGATGCAAAATGTGAAACAGTATCCTTAAAATACAATAAGGATAAAGAGAAAAATATTTTCATTTACACACCTAAAGAATATGACAAAAATGATAAGAATAAAAAGTATTCTGTCATTTATATGTGTGACGGTCAAAATCTTTTTGACAAATTGTCAACTGACAAAGGTTGTTGGAATGTTGCTGAAAGTGTAAATCCTATGATGAAGAACAGTGACAACAACTGTATTGTAGTTGGTATAGATAATGGTGACGGAAACAGAGATAATGAACTTACCCCTAACATTGGTGAAATCAGAGAAGACCAAAAGTCTTTAGGTGATTTTGAAAATGGTACAGGCAAGGAATTCTCAGACTTTGTTGTAAATACTGTTATGAAGTACATCAACAAAAACTACAACATTTATACCGACAAAGAACATACTGCTGTATGTGGTAGTTCTTCCGGTGGACTTGAGGCTTTTTATATTGGTATGGAACACAGTGATAAGTTCAGTTCTATCGGTGCATTGTCCCCGGCATTTCTATTATTTAATGAAAACACATGGAACAAATACTTAAAAAATCTTGATTTTAAAGGTAACTATCCCCTACTTTATATGTACAACGGTGATGGTGATGAACTTGAATCAATGCTACTAACCGATACTAAAAAAATGATTAAGTATCTTGAAAACATAAATTATCCTAAAGATAAAATCATATTTAAGGAATACAAAAAGGCTTGTCACAATGAGCATTTTTGGAGAAGTATCTTCCCTGAATTTTTATATTACACATTTAATAAGTAATAAAGTGGAAAACAAAAATCCTAAAAGTTACAAAAAACTATTGACAAAAGTTTTTGATAAGAATAAAATATGATTGAAAAGCAAGGATAGGGACAGTACATGAAGTACTTTTCTTCAGAGAGTTATCGGTTGGTGAAAGATAACGAAAAGTTTCATAGTAAATCACCCTTGAGCTGACATCTGAAATTTAGTAAGAGCGTTCGTATGTTCTGCGTTAAAGAATAGTACATAGTGGTGTATGAATTAAGTGATTGCTTTTTTGCAATAAAAAGAGTGGTACCACGGAGATTACGGTCTTCGTCTCTTTATGGGACGAAGGCTTTTTTATTTTTATGGAATAGAGGTTATTAAAATGTTGACATTAGACAAAATCTATCACGCTTCTCATGTATTGAAGAATGTTGTTAGAGAAACAAAGCTTGTTGAAGCTCCAAAAATCAACCCTGAATGTGAAGTTTATCTAAAGCCTGAATGTTTACAGCTTACAGGTTCATTTAAGCTAAGAGGTTCAGGTTATATGATTTCTCAGCTAAGTGATGAAGAAAAGGCACATGGTGTTATTGCTTGTTCTGCCGGTAACCATGCACAGGGTGTTGCACTTGCAGCTACTAAGTATGGCATTAAGTCTTTAATCTGCTTACCTGATGGTGCTCCTATTTCTAAGGTAGAGGCTACTAAGAACTACGGTGCAGAAGTTTGTATGGTTAAAGGTGTATATGATGACGCTTATGCAAAGGCTATTGAACTAAGAGATAAATGTGGTTATACATTTGTGCATCCATTTGACGATATTAATGTTATTGCCGGTCAAGGTACTATTGGTCTTGAAATTATGGAAGAAATGTCCGATGTTGACGCTATTGTTGTACCAATCGGTGGTGGTGGACTAATTAGTGGTGTTGCATTTGCTGCTAAGAAGTTAAATCCAAATATTAAGGTTTATGGTGTTCAGGCTGCCGGTGCACCATCAATGTACAACTCAATTAAAGAAGGTAAAATCATTAAGCTTGATTCTGTTAATACAATTGCTGACGGTATTAAGGTTATGGAACCGGGTGAAAATACATTTAAGTTAGTTTCAGAATATGTTGATGAAATTGTTACAGTAACCGAAGATGAAATTTCTTCTGCTATTCTTGCACTTATCGAACAACAAAAAATGATTGCTGAAGGTGCAGGTGCAGTTTCTGTTGCTGCTGTAATGTTCAACAAGCTACCTGTTAAGGGTAAGAAGGTTGTTTGTGTTGTTTCAGGTGGTAATATTGATGTTACTATCCTATCAAGAGTTATCAAGAGAGGTCTTATGAACACAGGCAGAAGTGCTTCCCTATGTATTGAACTTATGGATAAACCGGGTCAGCTGGAAATGGTTAGTAAGATTATTGCTGATTGTGGTGGTAATGTTATTTCTGTTCATCACGAAAGAGCCAGTGAAATTGCCGACATTAACGGTTGTTACCTAAGACTTGTTCTTGAAACAAAGAACTTTGACCATATTGCTATGATTGAAAAAGCATTAAAAGATAATGGCTTTAAGCTAGTATAATTTACATATAAAGGAGTAATCAAAATGAGTGAAAAAGTTTACACAAAAAATGCACCTGATGCTATTGGCCCATATTCACAAGCAGTTAAGACAGGCAACCTAGTATTTACTTCCGGTCAGATTGCTATTAACCCAGCCAGTGGTAATGTAGAAGCTACTACTATTGAAGAACAAACTCATCAGGTTTGTAAGAACCTAAAGGCTGTTCTTGAAGAAGCAGGTACTTCCCTAGACAAAGTTGTTAAGACTGTATGTTTCCTAAAGAATATGGAAGACTTCGGTGCTTTCAACGGTATTTACGGTGAATACTTTACTGAAAAACCGGCTCGTTCTTGTGTCGCTGCAAAACAGCTACCTAAGGATGTTTTGGTTGAAGTTGAAGTTATTGCTGAACTATAATAATTAATCTCTATTCACATAGCTGTCTACCGTAACGGTAGGCAGTTTTTCTTTTGTTAAATATAGATTATACCTTATCAAATTAAAGATATATCCTTATCATATAATTGATATTTAATACATAGAATTGTAAAGTGTAAGAAAAAATTTTATAAAATTTGTATATAGGTCTTGATATTTTAAACAAAAGGTTCTATAATGTTAATAAATAATTGTTAAGAATATCAATTATGACAAAATAAGAAATTATATTTAATATAAATGGAGGTAATTAAAATGGCAAGATTTACTCTTCCAAGAGATCTTTATCACGGCAAAGGAGCTCTTGAAGCACTAAAAGATTTTAAAGGTAAGAAAGCTATCGTATGCGTAGGTGGCGGTAGTATGAAACGCTTTGGTTTCCTAGACAAGGCAGTTTCTTACCTAGAAGAAGCAGGTATGGAAGTTAAGTTATTTGAAGGTATCGAACCTGACCCATCAGTTGAAACTGTTATGAAGGGTGCTCAGGCTATGCTTGACTTTGAACCTGACTGGATTGTTGCAATGGGTGGTGGCTCACCAATTGATGCTGCAAAGGCAATGTGGATTAAGTATGAATATCCTGACATTAGTTTTGAAGATATGTGCAAGGTATTCGGTATTCCTAGTCTAAGAAAGAAAGCACATTTCTGTGCTATTTCTTCAACATCAGGTACTGCTACAGAAGTTACAGCATTCTCAATTATTACAGACTACTCAAAGGGTATTAAGTATCCTATTGCTGACTTTGAAATTACACCTGATGTAGCTATTGTTGACCCTGACCTAGCAGAAACAATGCCTAAGAAGTTGGTTGCTCATACAGGTATGGACGCTATGACACATGCTATTGAAGCATATGTTTCTACTGCTAACTGTGACTACACAGACCCTCTTGCTCTACACGCAATTAAGATGATTCAGAGCGACCTAATCGGTTCTTACAATGGTGATATGGAAAAGAGAGACAATATGCACAATGCTCAGTGTCTTGCAGGTATGGCATTCTCAAATGCTCTACTAGGTATTGTTCACTCAATGGCACATAAGACAGGTGCTGCTTTTGCTGACTATGGTGCACATATTATCCATGGTGCTGCTAATGCTATGTATCTACCAAAGGTTATTGCATTTAATGCAAAGAATGAAACAGCTGCTGAAAGATACGGTCAGATTGCTGACTTTATGCACCTTGGTGGTGACTCACTTGATGAAAAGATTTCTCTACTTATTGACCATCTAAGAGGTATGAATGATGAACTAAATATTCCTCATTGCATCAAGAACTATGGTCCTGACTCATATCCAACAGAACAGGGCTTTGTACCTGAAGATGTATTCCTAGAAAGACTACCTGAAATTGCAAAGAATGCTATTGCTGATGCTTGTACAGGTTCTAATCCTCGTATTCCTACACAGGAAGAAATGGAAAAACTTCTCAAGTGCTGTTATTATGATACAGAAGTAGATTTCTAATTTTATAACACATACTATAAAAGGCTATTACTATTGTAATAGCCTTTTTTCTTGAAAGGAAGGTAATTGTTATGAAAAGAACTGTTGATGATAAGGGATTTACACTAGAGGAATTTTTACAAAATTACAAAGCTAAGGACTACCCTAAACCATCTGTAATTGCTGATATTGTTTTATTTTCTATAAAAGAAAATAAAGTTCAAGTATTACTGATAAAAAGAGGTGGTCATCCATTTCTTGACCATTGGGCATTACCCGGTGGATTTGCTGAAAGTGATGAAACAATCTTTGATACTGCAAAACGGGAACTTTATGAAGAAACTTCTATTAAAGATATACCTATCGAAGAAATCGGTGTGTTCTCTTCCCCAAATCGTGACCCTAGAAGTTGGACAATGACAGATTCATTTCTTGCTATTGTTGATAAAGACAAGATTAAGCCTATAGCCGGTGATGATGCAAAAGATGCAAAGTGGTTTGATATTAAGATTAATGACAGTGATGATAAGGTTAAATTAGTTTTAAACAACAAGGATGAAAATGAAATTATTAATATAGAACTTGAAAAAAATATAACTAAAGGTGTTACAAAAAATAATGCTGACTTTAAAATTATTAGTAATGATGGACTGGCATTTGACCATGGTGAAATAATTTGTAAAGCACTTACAAAAATAGGGTTCATAATTTGTTAATATTTTTTGTTTAAATACCTTGAAAAATGAAATCTTTATGTTATAATCTTTATGATAATTAGAAAGAATTAGGAGATTTTATATGAATATTAAAAAATACAGATTTGGCGAACCATTCTGTACAGATTCTACTGTAATTGATTTGCAAATTGAGAAGGAAAGCCCTGACTATATTTCTTTAAAAGAAGATAACCTATTTATCTCTATGTCACTAAATGATAGTGATGCTATTTATGGTCTTGGTGAACAAATGGGTGGTATTAACAAAAGAGGCAGAAAGTATCGTTCATTCTGTTCAGATGACCCTTGCCACACAGAAGAAAAGGAAGCACTGTATGGTGCACACAACTTCTTCATTATTAGTGGT
This sequence comes from uncultured Ruminococcus sp., assembly GCA_934476515.1. Classification (GTDB taxonomy): domain Bacteria; phylum Bacillota; class Clostridia; order Oscillospirales; family Acutalibacteraceae; genus Ruminococcoides; species Ruminococcoides intestinihominis. Next base: position 85,765 of record CAKSNZ010000002.1, read on the forward strand.
GAAACAACAGTTGGTTACTTTATTGATTTTCCGGGTACTGTTCACTACGATATGGGCTTTACTGTTGAAGATGAAATTACAATTTCACTGGAAGGTAAAGACGCTGACTTCTATGTAATTAACGGTGAAAACGAACTTGAAGTTGTTAAGAACTTTAGAGAACTAATCGGTAAAAGTTATATGCCTCCAATGTGGGCATTTGGTTATCAGCAAAGTAGATGGAGCTATGCTAACAAAGAACAAGTTGATGCAGTTGTTGATAGCTATGAAAAGGCTGATATTCCACTTGATTCTGTAATTCTTGATATTGACTATATGGATCATTACAAGGACTTTACAATTGATGATAAAGCATTCCCTAACTTTGAAAGCTATGTAGCAGAACTAAAGAAAAAAGGAATTAGACTAATTCCTATTATTGATGCAGGTGTTAGATGTGAAGATGGCTTTGATGTTTATGAAGAAGGTGTAAAGAACAACTACTTCTGCAAGGATAGAAACGGTGATGACTTTAAGGCAGCAGTATGGCCGGGCATTTGTTGTTTCCCTGACTATCTAAAAGCTGACACAAGAAAATGGTTTGGTGACAAGTTCCACACACTAACTGACAAGGGTATTGAGGGTTTCTGGATTGATATGAATGAACCTGCCCTATTCTTCTCAATGGAAGGCTTTAAGAAAGCAGTTGACTTTGTTAAGCAGTATAATGGTGAAGACCTTGATTGTTGGGACTTCTTTGAATACAGAGATCAGTTCTCTAAGCTATCAAACAGTATTGATGACTACAAGAATATGCACCACCTAGATGGCAAATACAGCCACTATGATGTTCACAACCTATATGGTTATATGATGACAAGAGGTGTTGGTGAATGTTTGCCAAAGGACACTCTCCTATTCTCCAGAGCATCATGCATTGGCTCACATAGATACGGCGGTATTTGGACAGGTGATAACACATCTTGGTGGAGTCACATCCTACTTAACCTAAGAATGTTACCATCACTAAATATGTGTGGTTACATTTATACAGGTGCTGACTGTGGTGGTTTTAACGGTAATGCAAGTAGAGAACTTGTAATCAGATGGATGCAGTTATCTGTATTCACTCCACTATTTAGAAACCACTCTGCTATTGGTACAAGAAATCAGGAAGCATATGCATTTAGCAACAACAAGGAATTTAAGGATGTTATTGAAGTTAGATACAGACTTATTCCTTACCTATATGACCTTGCTAAAAAGTGTGCTGAAAACAATGAAATGATGTTTAAACCACTTGCATTTGAATATAAGGATGCACTATCTAAGGAAACTGATGACCAGGTTCTTCTTGGTGATGAAGCTATGATTGCACCTGTTTACGAACAGAATAAATCAGGCAGAACAGTATATCTACCGGAAGAAATGACATTCTACAAGCTTTCAGGCAACAAGGTTGTACATAAAGAGAAACTTGAAAAAGGTGTACACTTTGTAAATGTTGCACTAAATGAAGTACCTCTATTTGTACGAAAAGGCAAGAAAATTCCACTATGCAACACAGGTAAAAATGTTGACAATCTTGACACAACAATTGTAGAATATCTAGAAGGCTAATTACTATAAATAACAAAAGCTGAGTTTGATTATTTATTTCAGACTCAGCTTTTGTTATATACTATTACTTTTTATTGTAACAAAAAAGGCACTGAAAACAGTGCCTTAATTTTATCTCTTATATTTATTTGGAATAATGATTTCTGATGTATCCTGCTTTAGCTTTTTCTTCTTTGGCTTATCAGCAGGTTTTACATAATGAACATCTTTAAAATCTTCTTCATCATAATCATCACCGTAGTCCTCAGCACCACCGTGAGCTGACTTTGCATGAGAAGAAATATTCTGTGTTTCTTCAGGTTCTGCATTTGTATCGGAAGAAATTTCATCAAAGTTATCTTCTTCATCATCTTCAATAATTGCATGAGAACCACTAACATCAGATTTGTTAGATTTAACTTTTACATTAGGTAAACCTTTTCTCTTGTTTCTTATTTTCTTAATTGTAAAGATTACGAAAATTATGATACAGATTAAAGCTAATGCAAATGAAACTAATGCAAGAGTTGAAGCCCAATTTAGATTATTAATGAAAGCATCCCAACCTGTAGCCTTTTCACTATTTTTAATATAGTCAAATGGGCTTGAGCTTTTACCTTTTGATTTATTTTTAGATAATTCTTTTGAGATTTTATCCCAATCACTATCTTTTAGCTCAGTATCATCAATCTCCTTAACATTTTTGTATGTAGGAGTGGTAGTTTCAGCGTTTTCGCTACCTGTGTCAGTATCGCTATTGCTATCAGCATTAGTGTCTGTATCTGTATCAGAATTATTATCTGATACTTCACCATCATCATCGTAGAAATTATAACTAGCAGTGTTCACATTGTCATTTGAATTATTGCTATTGTTATCAACTACCGGTGCTTGAGTATAATCCTGAGCATATGTATATGCATTAACATTATTATTAGCCGGTTCTTGTGACTGAGTATAAACAGGTTCTGTATTTACAACTGCCGGTGCAGTTGTATAGACTGCTTCTTGGCTATTGTCAACATAATCCTCAGCATTTGCTACTGTTGCAAATGAAAGAGTTGTAATTGACAATACGCAAACTCCACATATACAGATAAATTTCTTTAATCTATTAATCATAAAAAGTAGCTCCGTACTGTTAGAAAATTGTTTAACAAATCTTACTTAGAAGAAGTTGTTGATGTGCTTGTTTCTTCTGGCTTTTCCCAGAACATATCAGGGTCATACTTATTAACTACAGATTCGTTAACTTCACACTTAAGTGCCTTAGCTTCTTTCTGTAGGAATTTGTTGTAATCATCATTCTTCATTTTTTGAAGAACATTCTTCCTAGTAGAATCATCCTTAGTTAGATATTCCTTTTCGCCATCCTTAGTGTTTTGCTTCTGGATAACATAAATTGTCTTGGAATCATCTTTACCGATTGTAACAGCCTTAGCTTCGTTAACTTTCATATCAACAAGCTTCTTAGCTACATCTTCACCAATTGAAGAAGAACTTAGGTTGTCCTTATCAAGTAGCTCACAACCCTTTTGAACTGTATCACTAGCCTTTGAAGAACTCTTTGTAGCCTTTAGATACTTTGTACACTGATCTTCCATTGTTGAACCGTTGTTAATAGCCTTAGCATAAGATTCTGCATCAGATGTTAACTGCTTCTGCTTCTTAGAATCATAAGCCTTTGATGTCTGCTGACCTGATTTATCAGTTGTTGTTTCTGATAGAGGTACTGTAAAGTATGTGTAGTATGTGTAGTTGTCATCAAAGAACTTCTGTAGGTCTGAGTCAGGAACTTCTTCTGAACCACCCTTACCATACATTAAATCAAATAACTTCTGCTGTTTACCGGACATATTGTACTGTAGTTCCTGATAGCTTTCCTTAGAAATACCATAAGGTTCCAGAATATCCTGTTCCGGTGTTGTTGAGTAACCCATCTGTGAGTAATACTCAGCCATATAACCCAGTGTCCAGTCCTTTTCAGCCTGTTCAGCATAAGATGCTTCATCAACTGTAGCATTTAGACTATCTAGCTTACTGTCAAGATAAAGAGCTTCTCTAAGAGTTAAATCAGCCTTATCCTTAATCCAATCAGAAGCTACTGCTTCCTTACCGTCATCATCCTTAATCTTTAAATCAAGGAAACTTTCATCTTTCTTGTAACCATCTGCTTTCTCAGCATAAGTCTTAGCTTGGTTATAAGCATTGTAAAGAGCAAAAATATAAACACCAATTGCCTTTTCATTTTTGCCTTCTTTGTAAGACCACTGAGCCTTTGTACTGATTGGAGTACAAGCTGCTGCTGATACCATAATTGCACCTGCAACTGTACCAGCCATTACTTTTTTAATATTCTTAAAATTCATTTGATTATACCTGCCTTTAGGATAATATAACATAATAATATAACATAAGATGTATTATACAATAATTCAATCAAAAAGTCCATAAAAAACACTAAAAATTCATAAAATCAACGATTTTTTCTTTTTTTTTGTACTTTTATGTAGGAATTTGTCTATTATTTCTCCCAAAATAATTCTGTTAAAGCACTAAGACCGTTTTTGTTCTTGTCAACTTTAAGTGTAATATATGGGTTTTCTGATGGTGTTAATATAGCTTTGCCGTTAGCATTGCCTATTAATTTATAAAGTTCCGGATTTTTCAAATCGTTTACTTTCAATATAATATTGCTTTCACTTTGCTTAATATCATAGATACCACATTCTTTTGCTTTGTTTCTTGTTAATGCAATATCACAAAGACCAATTACAGATTGTGGCATATCACCATATCTGTCACAAAGTTCATCAACTACATCATCATAGTCATCAGGAGTTTTTATATCTGCTATTCGTTTATAAGCATCAAGTCTTAGAGATAGACTTTCAATATAGCTTTCAGGAATATGGGCATCCATCTGAATATCAACAGTACATTCATTTGTATCGGTTGGTTTAATCTCTCCCTTTTCTTCCTTAACTGCTTCATTAAGTAGCTTTAGGTACATATCGTAACCAACATCCTCCATATGACCATGTTGTTGACCACTTAGGATATTACCTGCACCTCTAAGTTCAAGGTCACGCATTGCAATCTTGTAACCACTGCCAAACTCAGTAAACTCTCTAATTGCATTAAGTCTTCTTTGGCTAATATCAGAAAGGACCTTATGAGGGTTAAATGTAAAGTATGCATAAGCTCTACGGCTACTTCTGCCAACTCTGCCTCTTAACTGATGAAGTTGAGAAAGTCCCATATTATCTGCATTTTCAATAATCAATGTATTTGCATTTGGTAAGTCAATACCTGTTTCAATAATTGTGGTACATACAAGCACATTGATTTCTTGGTTCAACATTCTTGCCCAAATATCAGACAATTCATGTTCAGACATTTTACCATGAGCAACTGCAATTTTAGCTTCCGGTATTGCTTCTGAAATTGCAACTGCCTTTGCGTTGATACTTTCTGTATTGTTATGAAGATAGAAAACCTGTCCCCCACGCCTTAGTTCTCTTCTAATTGCTTCGTGGAGAATTGCAGGTTCATGCTCAAGTACATAGGTTTGTACCGGTTGTCTGTTGGTTGGAGCTTCTTCCAATACAGACATATCACGAATACCACTCATAGCCATATTAAGTGTTCGTGGAATAGGTGTAGCTGACAAGGTTAGTACATCAACATTCTTGCAAATTTCTTTAAATCTCTCTTTATGAGCAACACCAAATCTTTGTTCTTCATCAATAATTGCAAGTCCTAAGTCGTGGAAGGTTACGTCCTTTTGTACCAGTCTATGAGTACCCACTACAATATCAACTTCACCATGCTTTAGCTTTTCAACAATTTCTTTCTGTTGTTTTGCAGTTCTAAATCTACTTAGCAGTTCAATTCTTACCGGATAACCGTCAAATCTATTGATAATAGTCTGATAATGTTGCCATGCAAGGATTGTTGTTGGGCAAAGAATTGCACATTGTTTACTGTCACAAACACACTTAAAGGCTGCTCTCAATGCAACTTCGGTTTTACCGAAACCAACATCACCACAAAGTAATCTATCCATTGGAGCAAGTCGTTCCATATCACCTTTGATTTCATCAGTACATCGCAATTGGTCAGGTGTTTCATCATACATAAACTTGGCTTCAAAGTCTCTTTGCCACTCACCGTCAGGTGAAAAAGCATAACCCTTTGCTTTCATTCGCTCTGTATATAGCTTAGAAAGTTCCTTAGCCATATCCTTTACTGCTGAACGAACTCTGGTCTTTGCTTTCTGCCATTCACTGCCACCTAGTTTAGATAACTTTACATGTTCATTATCTCTAGGACCAATGTACTTTGCTACCAAATCAAGCTGAGTTACCGGTACATAAAGTACATCACCTTTTGCATAAGTGATTTTGATATAGTCTTTCTTTACACCTTGTACTTCAAGGTTATGAATACCACTAAAGATACCTATACCATGAGTTGAATGAACTACATAATCACCATTGTTTAATTCTGATAAAGAATAAATTTCTTGACCTTGCTTTTTTCGCTGTACTTTTCTCTTAGGCTTTTGTACTGACTGACCGTATGTTATTAAGTGGAAGTCTGTTTGTAATAGTTCAAAACCTGTTGACAAAGCACCTTCCATAACATAAATATTGCCTTGTTCAGCTTTCTTTAAGTCTGTTACAAATTGTGCTTTAAAACCTTTTTCTTTTAATTCCTCTGTAAGATTTCTACCGGACTTTTCTGTACCTGCAAGAATTGCAACAGTAGTTCTTTCCTTAAAGAATTCATTTAAATCTTCACAAAGTACAGTTAATAAACCATTCCATGGTGCAACTTGCTTTACATTAAATGAAACAATATCACTTAAAGGTAAATCAAAATGGCCACTGGTAAAGTTATCCATAAAAATTGTATGTCTGGTGTTTACAATTTCCAAAAATTCCTTATAGTCCATTGAGAACTTATCAAGACCTCTGCAAAGAATACCGTCTTCAAAGTATTCTTTCATATCCTCTTTATACTGAAATTCCATAGACTTTACTCTATCAGAAATATTAGTGTGTTCACTGATAAAGATAAAATCTTCTTCATCAACATAGTCAAGGACAGTTGCAGGTTTCTTATATACTAAAGAAATGTACTTATCAAGGATAGTTAGGTTTACACCATTGGCAATATTTTCAGCCTCTCTATAGAGAGTTTCCTTTGCTTTTTCGGTTTTTTCACTTCTTAGTAAATTAGCTTTCTTAACTATTTTTTCAGAAAGTTCTGCTTTGTTTTCCACAAGAATTTCATTTGATGGGGAAAGTAAAATACTATCCACCTTGTCAAATCTTCTTTGGGTAAGAATATCAAAATGGTTGATAGAGTCGATTTCATCACCCCAAAATTCTACACGAACAGGGTTCTCACTATCCGGTACAAATAAATCAAGAATACCACCTCTCAGCGCAAATTGACCTGTACCCTCAACCATATCTGTACGCTCATAACCAAGCAAATTAAGAGCCTCTACACATTGTTCTGTAGAGATTTGCTGACCTTGTTTTAAGTGAAGTGTAGCTTTCTTTAGAACTTCCGGTGGAATAGTATATTGAAGTAATGCATCAATTGTACCTACCACAATATCACATTCACCTGTTAAAAGTTTTGTAAGAACCTTTAACCTTTGGTGTTCGTATTCCCTGGAAATACCACTAACTTCTCTAAAATTAAAGTCTCTTTGAGGATATACACAAGCCTTGTAGCCCATCATACATAGGTCATTACAAAATACTTGTGCTTCCTTTTCATCACCGGCAACACAAAAAGCTCTGGCATCGTTATAATGACAGAGCGTTCCTATGATATTTGATTTAAAACCTGAATTAAGTGCTGTTACTGCAACTGCACCTTTTAACTTTGCATAAGAATTTAGTTTTTGAAAATTCTTTAACTGTGCAACACAATCAAATAAAAATTCCATTATTCACCTGCATATTATTAGGTTAGGAATTAAACAAATTCATTGCCTTATCAACATTACCGTCAATAATGTACTTAATAGCCTCACAACAATTATCGGCCATTTTATCAATCAGTTTAATTTCGTCACCTGTAAATTTTGAAAGAACCCAAGCAGCCAAATCATAGTCAGGATGAGGCTTCTTTCCTATACCTACCTTTATGCGAGGGAAAGTATCTTTGCCACTTAGATAAATAATATTCTTAACACCATTTTGTCCACCGTGGCTACCTTTTCGGCGTATTCTCATCTTTCCAACATCAAGGGAAATATCATCAAATATTAATATCACATTCTCAGGGGGAATTTTGTAGAAATTCATAGCCTCTACAACAGCTTGACCACTATTATTCATATATGTCTGTGGTTTCATTAGTAAAACCTTTTTACCGTCAATAGTACATTCACCAACAAGTGACTTATACTTAATACGGTTTACATCACAAGAAAACTTTTCTGCGATTTTATCAAGACAGATAAAGCCTGTGTTGTGACGGGTGTTCTCGTACTTTTTGTCCGGATTACCAAGACCAACAACCATATATTCAATAGAAGAACTAAATTTCTTTTTACCAAACATTTTATCACCTAAAAAATAAAGGGGCACTAAAGAGCACCCCTTAAAAAGTTAAAATAATTATCAATTATGAGTTGATTGGAGAAACAGGCTTGTCAGAATAAATTCTTTCAATAGCTTCTGCAAATACAGGAGCAACAGGAAGAATAGTGAACTTATCAAGCATCTTGTCTTCTGGGATAGGCACTGTATCAAGAAGAACAACTTCCTTAATAGGACTCTTCTTAATTCTGTCAATAGCAGGACCTGATAGAACTGCGTGAGTTGCACAAGCAGTAACATCAACAGCACCACCCTTTTCGATGATAGCTTCAGCAGCGTTACATAGTGTACCGGCTGTATCAATCATATCATCAACTAGGATAACTCTCTTACCCTTAGCATCACCAATAATGTTCATAACTTCAGAAACATTAGCTTTCTGGCGTCTCTTATCAATAATAGCAAGACCACAACCGATTTTAGCTGCAAAGTTTCTTGCTCTTGTAACTGAACCAAGGTCTGGGGAAACAACAACATAATCATCTGCGTTTGTACCCATCTTTTCTCTCATATGTGCTGCAAGAATTGGAGCACCGATTAGGTGGTCAACAGGAATGTTGAAGAAGCCCTGAATCTGATTTGCATGAAGATCCATTGTTAGGATTCTGTCAGCACCGGCAGCAGTAATAATATCTGCACAAAGTTTAGCTGAGATTGGATCTCTAGCCTTTGCTTTTCTGTCCTGACGAGCATAACCGAAGTAAGGCATAACTGCAGTAATTCTACCGGCAGAAGCTCTCTTCATAGCATCAATCATAATTAGCATTTCCATAAGATTATCATTTACAGGTGTACATGTTGACTGTACAATAAAGCAATCAGAACCTCTTACAGACTCGTTAAGTGAAACTGCAATTTCACCGTCAGAAAATGTACAGCAATTGCTTTTTCCAAGTGGAAGTCCAAGACAACCTGCGATTCCCTGTGCTACATCCTTATTAGATGAGCCGGAGAAAATCTTAATGTCTTTACCATTGAAATTCATTTTTTAATCCCCTTACCTATGTTTGTTTTTAGTTTATATATAAAATTTAACAAGTAAATTTAATACCTTATTTATAGCCTTTGCTCTTAGCAATTTCGTTAAGTTCCTTTAACTGTTCAGGGTCATTAGCACCTAAAACAGTATCCGGGTTGCTTGAAACAAATGCTGAAACAACTTCATTCTTATCTAATAGAAGTTTTAGTGCATCAGGAAGATAATATTCCTTAGCATTGTTATCACTTTTAATTTCACCTAAAACAGAAAGTAACTTTTCGCAGTTAAACCAAAAACCACCTGAGTTGATTTCATTAATTTTCTTTTCTTCTTCGTTACAATCTTTCTGCTCAACAATTTTTAGAAAATTGTTGTTTTCATCTCTGACAATTCTACCGTAACCTGTAGGGTCAGAAACTTTAGCTGAAATTACTGTTGCAACACTACCCTTTTCTGTATGAAGAGCAAGTGCATCGGAAATAGTCTTTGCATCCATAAAAGGAGCATCACCGTTTAGAATAACAACATTGCCACTGTGCTTTTTCAAAAAGTCCTTAGCCATCATTACTGCATGACCTGTACCAAGACGCTCAGCTTGATAAACAGTTTCTACTTCAAAAGGAAGCGAACTTACAAATTCATCAATACATTCCTTCTTGTAGCCTTTTACTACACATATGTCATCAACACCGGCTGACTTTACTGAGTCGATAACCCATCTTAACATTGGCTTTCCCAAAACTTCTGACATTGGTTTAGGAAGGTTACTTTTCATTCTTTTACCTTCGCCACCTGCCAAAATAATTGCACAGTTACTCATAATATACTCTCTCTTTCTATGCTACACACATAATAAGACACTACTATTATCCCACAATTCCTCAAATTTTCAAGTACAAATCCAAAAAAACTGAAAAAATTCTTAAATTTTTAACATATTACACAATATACATTACAAAAAATCTCCACTTTTTATAAGAAATATTTTTCCAAAAATGTGGCTATTTTTTTATTTTTTTGTTATAATTATTCCTAGACTAAGAAAGTCTGCAATAAAACTGCAGGTGAATTACTTAGTGGTTAATTTTATACTTTTACAGGAGGATTCAAACTATGAGTCACAAGTATGTGTACCTTTTTAAAGAAGGTAACAAGGACATGCGTAATCTTCTAGGCGGTAAGGGTGCTAACCTAGCTGAAATGACAGGTCTAGGCCTACCAGTACCACAGGGCTTCACAATTACAACAGAAGCTTGTACAAAGTACTATGAAGATGGCAGAAAGATTAATGATGAAATCCAGGCTGAAATCATGGAATACATCATCAAGATGGAAGAAATCACAGGTAAGAAGTTTGGTGATAAGGAAAACCCACTACTAGTTTCTGTTCGTTCAGGTGCTAGAGCTTCTATGCCGGGTATGATGGATACAATCCTTAACCTAGGTCTAAACGAAGATGTTGTTGCTGTTATGGCTGAAAAGTCAAACAACCCTCGTTGGGCATGGGACTGCTACAGAAGATTCATTCAGATGTATTCTGACGTAGTTATGGAAGTTGGTAAGAAGTACTTTGAAGTTCTTATTGACGAAATGAAGAACAAGAAGGGTGTTACTCAGGACGTTGAACTAACTGCTGAAGATCTACAGGAACTAGCAGAACAGTTCAAGGCTGAATACAAGAAGCAGATTGGCGTTGACTTCCCTACTGATCCTAAGGAACAGCTAATGGGCGCTATTGAAGCTGTATTCCGTTCATGGGATAACCCAAGAGCTAACGTTTATAGAAGAGATAACGATATCCCTTATTCATGGGGTACTGCAGTTAACGTACAGGCAATGGCATTCGGTAACATGGGTGACGATTGTGGTACAGGTGTTGCATTTACAAGAGACCCATCAACAGGTGCTAAGGGTCTATTCGGTGAATTCCTAACAAACGCACAGGGCGAAGACGTTGTTGCAGGTGTTCGTACACCAATGCACATTTCTGAAATGGAACAGAAGTTCCCAGAAGCATTCGCACAGTTCAAGACAGTTTGTAAGACTCTAGAAGATCACTACAGAGATATGCAGGATATGGAATTTACTGTTGAACACGGTAAGCTATATATGCTACAGACAAGAAACGGTAAGAGAACAGCTCAGGCTGCTCTAAAGATTGCTTGTGACCTAGTTGACGAAGGCATGAGAACAGAAGAAGAAGCTGTTGCAATGATCGACCCTCGTAACCTAGACACACTACTTCACCCACAGTTTGATGCTACAGCTCTAAAGGCTGCTACACCAATGGGTAAGGGTCTTGGTGCTTCTCCAGGTGCTGCTTGTGGTAAGATCGTATTCACAGCTGATGACGCTACTGCTTGGGCAGAAAAAGGCGAAAAGGTTGTTCTAGTTAGACTAGAAACATCTCCAGAAGACATCACAGGTATGAAGGCTGCTGAAGGTATCCTAACAGTTCGTGGTGGTATGACATCTCACGCTGCTGTTGTTGCTCGTGGTATGGGTACTTGCTGTGTATCAGGTTGCTCAGACATTAACATGGATGAAGACAACAAGGTATTCACACTAGCTGGTAAGGAATTCCACGAAGGCGATCCAATTTCAATTGACGGTTCAACAGGTAACATTTATGATGGTATCATCCCAACAGTTCCTGCTTCAATTGCCGGTGAATTTGGTAGAATTATGACTTGGGCTGACAAGTACAGAACTCTAAAGGTTAGAACAAATGCTGATACACCTGAAGATGCTAAGAGAGCTAAGGAACTAGGTGCTGAAGGTATTGGTCTATGCCGTACAGAGCATATGTTCTTCGAAGAATCAAGAATTGCTGCATTCAGAGAAATGATTTGTGCAGATACAGTTGAAGAAAGAGAAAAGGCTCTAGATAAGATTATGCCATATCAGCAGGGCGACTTTGAAGCTCTATATGAAGCTCTAGAAGGTAACCCAGTTACTATTCGTTTCCTAGATCCTCCTCTACACGAATTCGTACCAACTGAAGAAGCTGACATTGAAGCTCTAGCTAAGGCTCAGGGTAAGACAGTTGATCAGATTAAGGCTATCATCAACGGTCTACACGAATTCAACCCTATGATGGGTCACCGTGGTTGTCGTCTAGCAGTTACATATCCTGAAATTGCTAAGATGCAGACAAAGGCAGTTATCAGAGCTGCTCTAAACGTATCTAAGGCTCATCCTGATTGGAACTTAGTTCCTGAAATTATGATCCCACTAGTTGGTGATGTTAAGGAACTTAAGTTCGTAAAGAAAGTTGTTGTTGAAACAGCTGACGCTGAAATTGCTGCTGCAGGTACAGATCTAAAGTACGAAGTTGGTACAATGATCGAAATTCCAAGAGCTGCTCTAACAGCTGACGAAATTGCTAAGGAAGCTGAATTCTTCTGCTTCGGTACTAACGACCTAACACAGATGACATTTGGTTTCTCAAGAGACGATGCAGGTAAGTTCCTAGATTCTTACTATGACAACAAGATTTATGAAAACGATCCATTTGCTAAGCTAGACCAGACAGGTGTTGGCAAACTAATGGAAATGGCTGTTGAACTAGGTAAGAAAGTTAGACCAGATATGCACTGCGGTATCTGTGGTGAACATGGTGGTGACCCAACATCTGTTGAGTTCTGTCATAAGATTGGTCTAGATTATGTATCTTGCTCACCATTCAGAGTTCCAATCGCAAGACTTGCTGCTGCTCAGGCTGCAATCGCTGAAAAGAACTAATCACTACTTGTAAAAGTATTTTAGGGGGTTGCCCATATGGACAGCCCCCATTTTTATATCTATTTTTGAGTATTCAGATGAATACTCTTTTTTTATATTGTACCGGTTACAGTAATAGTTGAAACTCCAGGTGTTATGCTAACTGCACCTGTAGTGTCATCCCTTGTAGTTGTAGCAGAAGGTACTGTAATCTGTCCTGCAACAGTAGAAAATTCACCTGTAGTTGCATCATAAATATAGTTAACACCTTCTGTCCAAGCTGTGCCATTAAAAGTTACTGTAATATCTGACAGAATAGGATTAAACTTATCAGTTAGCACTACGCTATCCCCTGCTGTTACATCTACATTACCCTTATTTTCTATTGTAAAGGTGTAAGTTATTCTACTATTTTCTTCAACAACTATAGGTGTTAATGCTTTTGTTATTGATAGTATTGGTTCTGATTGAGGATAAACTGTTTCTGTTGCAGTTACCGGAGTAACAATTCCATCACCGGTTACAGTAACAGTATTATCAATAGAATCCTCAACATTTAACGGTGCATATTCATTAGCTTTTACCTTATAAACGATTATCGCAGTAGCACCGGAAGGAATATTTATACCTGTTATAGATAGTGGTGGACCTTCTGTAATTGTTGGTGTATCTTGTAGAACACCATTTACATAATATAAAATTGCATCTTTAATATATTCCAGAGGTACCAATGATTGTGTATTGTAATCATATTCCCCTAGATTATCAGTTAAAATCAAATTAGTTAGTGTAGTTGAACCGGAATTTTTTATTGTAACAACATAAGTTACTTCGCTATTTTCATAGTATCTATCTAATAGTGCTGTTTTTGTAACAGTTACTCTTTCCATTATTTCACCGGTTGTTATATTGGAATTTACTGTTGTTCCATTATAGGCTAGTGTTGCCTGATTGTAAAAATTTGCCATACATACATTCTCCATTTTTAATTTTCTGGGTAATAACCCTAATATATAATATGGACTTAAATATTAATGTTGACAAAAAAGGACTATTGCATAAACAATAGTCCTTGATTTACTATATCATTTAATTAGCTAAGTGACATATTGAAGATTTTCTTATCTTCCCCACCTGTTGACTTATAAGTAAAAGTAACTGTTAAAAGTCCCATCTTTGAGTTATTAGGGTCTTCCTCAATATGAGCATCTGTACAATTTACTGTGTCAATCTGTTCATTAACAGCAGAAGTGATTTCTTTATTAAGCTTTTTATTTAGTTCATCTGTTACCTTACCGTTAGCAGTTGACATAATCTTAAGTGCATCACTACCTGTAGTTTTGCCGTCCTTAGTTGTCTTTGGAGAAGCAATAACAAAGTAAACTTTCTGTTCAATATCTTCATAGTCTTTAGGAAATTTGTTTGTATCAACCTGTGGTTGAGATACTGTAGCATTCTCAACATTATCAGTATTCTGCTGAACTGTATCGCCCTCAGATACATAAGCACCCTGAGCGCTACTTGAGTTATCCTCATCATTACAACCTGCAAACAACATCATAGTTGTAAAGGCAACTAAACAAAGTGATAGTGCCAAAATCTTTTTCATAAATTTCATTTCGTTTTCCTCTCTAAATAAATATTCTTCCCTATTATAATAACACAAAATTGTGAACAATTCTATATTTTCTCTTTATTTTATTTGCACAAATTTTGTATTAAATATTTATATAAAACAACTAAAAAAAAGGGAATGGCTAACCATTCCCTAAAAACCATTTATGAACCTGCTGAGTCGTAATTTTTTAATACCTTTGTTCCAAACAAAGATTGAAATTAAGAATAAAGCAGTAGAAATTTCGACCACATTTCCATTATTAAAGTCAATTTTCATATTATACTGTGCGTTACTGTCATCCTTTGCATCAGTACCATTGTAAATACTTTTAATTAGACTTACAAATTCTTTTTGCTTATCATCTGATAAAGTAGTGGTTTTGTTGTTATAAGCAATCTGCACCTTACTACTGTTAACATCAAAAACAGTTAATGCATCTTCTCCACCCTCCACCCTTTGAATTATTACATCCTACCATAATTACAACCAATACAAGTGATAAACATAATAATAAACTTTTCTTCATAATAATACCTCTGAAATTTTATAAATCATTTGGTATCATATATTTAATCCACTTTTAATACATCACATTATTTTGGTACTGTCAATAGTATTTTACAAATGTGTAAAGGGCAGTTTCTAATAAAAGAAACTGCCCTTGGAGGAGATATAAAACAAATAATTTTTTATCTTTATTTGTCAGTTGTATTTGTTGTTTTCTTTTCAGCTACTTTTTCAGTTTTAGCCTCAGCCTTTGGTTCAACTTTAGCGTCTGTATTTGGCTTTTCTTCAATCTTAGGTTCAGCTTTAGCAACTGTCTTTGGCTTTTCTTCAACCTTAGGTTCTGCTTTTACTGCTTTCTTCTCAACCTTTTCTTCTGTAGCCTTTACAGTTTTCTTAGTTGTCTTTTTAGCAGTAGTTTTCTTTGCAGCTGTCTTAGTTGTTTTCTTTGTTGTAGTCTTCTTAGCAGGTGCTTTCTTAGTTACCTTTTCTTCCTTCTTTTCTTCTTTTTTCTTAGGTTCAGGTAACTTTTCAACACACTTAAAGAACATAGCACTCATTGGTGGGATTGATAAATCAATACTCCAGTTAGAATCATGTCTTGGCTTTTCTTCACACATAATTCTCTTACCATTTGTAATACCGTAACCACCGTATTCTTCATCATCGGTATTGAATACTTCTTCATACACACCATAGAATGGTACGCCAATTCTGTAATCAACTCTGTGCATAGGTTGGAAGTTAAATACACAAATAATGTTATCGCCATCTTTATCAATTCTACGGAATGCAATAATTGACTGAGTATAGTCGTTGTGGTGAATCCACTGGAAGCCATCCCAGTTAGTATCAATTTCGTGCATTGGTCTTTCTGTAATATAGAAATGATTTAACTTAGAAACAAAGTCCTTTAATCTCCAATGCTTTTCATATTCTAGAAGATTCCACTGAATACTTTCTTCTGCGTTCCATTCATCAAACTGTCCAATTTCTGAACCCATAAATGTTAGCATTTTACCCGGATGAGCAGCCATATAAGCTAAGAATAGTCTTACACCGGCAAACTTCTGGTCATAGTCACCAGGCATTTTATTGATTAGAGAACCCTTACCATAAACAACTTCATCATGAGAAATTGGTAAGATAAAGTGTTCGCTAAAGCAATACATAAATGAGAATGTAAGGTTATCATGGTTGAATGGTCTCCATAATGGGTCAAGTGACATATAATGAAGCATATCGTTCATCCAACCCATATTCCACTTATAGTCAAATCCTAAACCACCATCATCAACTGGACCTGTAACCTTTGGCCATGATGTGCTTTCTTCGGCAATCATCATTGTATGAGGGTGATACATATGGATAACTGTATTTAGTCTTTGTAAAAATGCAACTGCCTCTAGGTGTTCCCTGCCACCATACTGGTTAGGAACCCACTCACCATCTTGACGATTATAGTCAAGGTATAGCATTGAAGCAACTGCATCAACACGGATACCATCAATGTGGTAAGTATCTACCCAATACATAGCTGATGAAATTAGGAAAGAAATTACTTCATATCTTGAGTAATCGAATACATATGTACCCCATTCTTTATGTTCACCTTTACGGCTATCAATATATTCATAACAAGCTGTGCCGTCAAAACGACCTAAGCCATGAGCATCCTTAGGGAAATGAGCAGGAACCCAGTCAAGGATAACACCGATACCGGCCTTGTGACATTCATCAACAAATGCCATAAAGTCATGTGGTGTACCATAACGAGAAGTTGGAGCATAGTAACCTGTTACCTGATAACCCCAGCTACCGTCAAATGGGTATTCTGTAATAGGCATAAGTTCTACATGAGTATAACCCATTTCTTTTACATAAGGAACAAGTTCTTCAGCAAGTTTGCGATAGTTAAATACACTACCGTCCATATACTTTCTCCAAGAACCTGCATGAATTTCGTAAATATTCATTGGCTTTTCTAGGTGGTTTGATGACTCCTTGTCCTTAATCCACTGGTCATCTTCCCATTCAAAGCCACTTAAATCATAGAACATAGATGCATTATCCGGTCTTGTCTGAGAATGGAAAGCATATGGGTCGGACTTTAGTTGTCTTTCGTTCCAAGGTGTTTCAACACAATATTTATAAATATCGTACTGCTGAATACCCTCGATGAAAAGTTCCCAAACACCGGCTTCACTGATTTTGTACATATAGTTAGCATCGTTATTCCAACCGTTGAAGTTACCAACAACAGAAACAGAGAGAGCATTTGGTGCCCATACTCTGAAAACTACACCATCACGATTATCCCAATTAACTCTATGAGCACCCATAAACTCATAGGCTCTAACAGAATCGCCTGCATGGAATAGTTCGAGGGGTGTACGAGAATCATTAAATTTGTAATCCATTTATATTAACACTCCTTCAATGTGTACAACTTACATTTAATAAGTATATTTTATCAATTTTTTTATTATAATTCAATACATTTTGAAAAACTTACATATAAATTTTGCGACATATTTTGTGTAAATTCCACAATTAGCAATGTTTTTCAAAATTAATATTCCATTCAAGAATAAATACCATGAAGAAACTGATGAATAATCATATCAACTGCTGATTTATCCATCTTAGGTTCTTTCTCTGAATGATATTCATACATATGGAAACCAATCATACCAAGGAAAGTTGTTGCAAATTGGTTTTCCCGACCGTTCATATTACCAAGTAAACCTCTGGCATTTATGAAAATCGACTTTACAATGTTATTTATCTCTGTACAATGACGAATAAAAGCATTGTTAAATTCACTCATTGGTGGGCTATACTGCATTGTCATTAACATTAGGTAAAGGTGTAAATTCTCACAACCTTCTGATACATAGCAATAAGCAAAATTATGAAGACTGTCTTCAAAGGAACTGCTGCTGTTAACTACCTCTCTAAGTTTTACAACTACAGGGTCAATGTACTGTTGCATTATACCCTCAAGAATACCGGACTTGTTCTTAAAATGATAATAAAGTGCCGGTTTGGTTAACTCGCATTTGTCAGCAATTTCCTGAACACCTACTGCGTCATAGCCTTTTTCATAAAATAATTCTATTGATACTTGTAATATTTTCAGCCGTGTTTGTTCATTAGCCATAATACCACAACCTTATAATGTATATTATTATTTTACCGAACGGTAAGTATAAAGTCAATAGTAAATAAACATTTTCTTAAATAATTTATAAATATAATATTCTACAAAAGAAAAATCCTTTCATTGACTAAACAATAAAAGGAATTTTCGATTATTAAATTTAAAATTATACGCAATATTTCTTATTAAAATTCAAAGTAAACTACTTTTTATAAAAGTGAAAATCACAACAATCTCCACCATAACCCAAAGTTTTTGTTCTTTTAAAGCCGATTTTCTTAAGTCCACCGTATGTAATATCATCAACATCACAAAATAAAGGACAAAGTTCTTCACAACCATTTTCCACACAAGCAGTATGCCACAGGCATTTTTTCATTGTAACATCGAAGTAATCTTTTCCGTAATTTTGTTCACTTACCCATAAATCACTTTTACGCACAACCTTAAGAAATACACTGCTGTAAATCTTATAGAAAAAAGGTACAAGTTCCATTTTTGCAGTAGAAGAATGTTTCTTCTCTGCTACTTCATTAATCATATAATTTTGCATATAATTATGTACATCTTCATTGGATAAATCAGCTTTTAACAAAGTCTTATACAAAGCAATCCTAGGAAGTATTGTAGTGATAAGGGTATTCATCTGATTTTCTGTTTTATTGTGAGTGTTTTTTATTAGAACATTCAGTATTTTTTCTTCATTACTAAAAAGTTCAGTTCCCTTTTCTTCACCAAATTCTCTAACTAAATATCCTTTAATCTGCTTTTGTTGCTTAATTTTCATTATATACACCTCACAAATAAAACTTATAAATTCACTTTAATACACTAATAGTCCTAAATAAAATACACTGATTATTGTCGCTATTTTACTTTATGCATTTGTTAACAGAAATACACACTCAATGTGGCTCGGTTGTTCAACGAAAAACATACTCAACCCCTATTGTATAAGGGAATAGTGGAACGCACCTTTTCCCTTGAAAAATAGGGGTATTGAACCTGTGATAACATTGAATTGCCCTATAATTTGTATAGGCAAATTAGCAGCTATTATATTTCTTCGATATATTCTCTGAAAATATCCAGTATAAAATCTGCACTTGCCGGGGTGTAATTGGGTGATTGTGCCATAACTGCATAATCAAAGTTTCCGTCAAATTTCACATTCTCAATCGTTGGAATTATTAACAGTTCCACTTCTGGATCTTTTATTGCACCCTCGAGATATTTTTTCTTATATGCGTCAGACGAATCATAATCAGGCATTTCCATCGTTTTATTATACTTTAACTGTATATAATTTTTTACAGGCTTATCCCAAATGTACTCTTCATGAAAATCCTTTAACGTGGCAAGCACATAATCGTTCTTGTCACCATGAGGATTTGCACAATATGTGATAGATGAAACCATTTTATAGGCAACTGCCCAAAGCAAATAGTCACCTATACTAATTCTTTTTATTTTATCGCAAAATTTATAATCTCTTATTTTTCTTCTCAAATCAATCGGAAGTGTAAGAAACGCACTTTGCAAAAAACTCCATGATGTACCACCCAAGCCTAAATCAGCATGAGAATCAACATGAACAACATCAAAGGGATCTGAAAGCTTTTTGCCATTAATAAGTTCTTCCCAAAAGAGCAGTGCTTCATTATGCCCACTCACAATTTTTCCCGGTATTTTGTGTGTTTTTGATAATCCTAAATTATGCTCTAAAAATTGTCGAACTTCTTCTGCAGACCATACTGAATTGCCATAATCCTCTTCAGCAAGTCTTTCCTTACAAGAAAATGGTGTGTTAGCTATTTCGGTCATGAAATAATCCATATCCATATCCAACACTCTCATGTCAACACCTCCTACAAATTAGATAACTTCCCGAAAATTTCTATTATTTTTGCAATAACAATGATTTCGAAACCAAATCAACCGATACTACTTTAAAACCTGCTGCCAAGATAGTATTCGGCATCGTATGGGTCGGTGATGGATTCCAGTATGCAGAATAGTTATATGCAGACTTACAAAGGGTACAGCCAATAATAGCTTCAATATCAGCAAAGGTCAATGTCAGTTCGGTCTTTCCACAGTTTTCAAGATACTGTTTCAACTTTGAAAACTTATCTTTCTCTTGTGGTTCTTCGTCCATTTCTCCAACTTGCACAAGAGCATTGCTGAGTTCATCGCATTTATCAATCATCCAAGCAAAATACTCTTCTTGCTTTGATGGATTGAACACGTCTGCTTCACGCTTATAAATAATTCGTTTTGCTTCGCTACCTTCACGGCTAGAATACCAATCCAGCTTATCACCAAAGATTTCTTCAATTTTACTTTTCTTGCTTTCAAGTCTTCCAAATACTTCTTTATTATATGCATAAATCAACAAGGACAAATATTTGCTCCGAGTTACGGTATAGGACAGATGATAGTCGGCACCGTTCACTGGAACATCATACCAGTTTTGTGCCAAAGGCTTACGAAGTGCAATATCACTCTCTCTACCTTCTGCTTTGCAGTACTCTACAAATTCTGTCCAGAACTTTAGCTGAAGTCTCTCTAAATTTCCAATAGGTTTTTCGGACATTTTATCTTTACTTAATGAAATTACTGATTCTTCACTTTCTTTCGGTAATGAAGCCGGCATAGGCCTATCATCATTTACCCAAGTCACATAGATAAGTTTATTCAGCTGATCCGATGTAAAACTAAACTTCCACCTGTTTTCCATGAATTCCAGAAGTTTTTTACTTCTTTGATAGATACATTCCGCAGTCCAATCGTTTTCCTGGGCAACCTCGATTTCGGAATGCGAACCATTCTGATATCCTCTTCGTCCGCCATTCTTGGATACCTTTTTGTCCTCAAAACTATCATTCTGTAATGCAGAGTTGATGCTCTGCGAAAGAGGAAGAAGGTTTCCTATAGCACAAGAAAGTAGCTCAATCTCCTCATTGCTAAACTGTCTGAACTGATTACGCCAATAATATTTTGTAGGAGTCTGTGGAAGAATATGTTCAATAGAAATTTTGTCCTTTTCAGTCTTTGTAAACATCTTCCAACTCACCTTATCCAGATTGTTTTTCTTTGCAAGTTGGTACTCATACTCATATAAGAAGTACTTGATTGAGTTCCAGCAATAGAAACCACCCTTGTTATCGAAGTGCTTTTCTATCTTGGTTATAAAGTTCGGAAGTGCATATTCAATGTTTGCATCCGTAGTTTCATTGATCTTATTGATTAAATCATCAATATCCATTTCCTTGCGGTAAATGCTGCGAGATGCACGATAATACTCACTACTTCTGAATGTAGCATTAAAGTAGCCAAGACGGAAACAAACAAAGATAAATCTCTCAACAGCCGTATACAGTTCAATTCTCTTTTCTGGTTTCAAATCCTTTCGGCTAATAACAACCATAATCAAAGGTCTGAAATGTCCAATGCCGATACGATTCAAACGATCAACCCATACTTTTTCATCATCAGAAAGGTTCTCGCTCTGGAATGGGAAAAAAGTATCATACCAATACTTTGCCATATCTTTCAGGCTGTTTACATATTCAAGGATTTCCCTAGGTTCAAGTTTGGAAACCTCAACAGTTTCTACTTCATTAGATTCATCTTCAATATCAGTATCCGAATCATAGTCCGTATCACTAGCAAATGTCAAAAAGTCATCGGTAACAGCCACCGTTTTCTTTTCAAAAATATTCTTGGCAGAGAATTTATTCAAAAGGAAATGGATATAGTCATCACCTTTTCTTCTGGAATAAGCGAAATACACAATCCAATGTGCCCTCAAAAAATCATCGTCCGAGAGTGGGGTTTTATCATTTCTGCCAAGTTGGAAGTACACTTCCTTCCATGTATCATTAATCTGTTTACGCAGATTCTCTTTATCCATCTTATCGAACTTACTGTCTGGATAAAGAGTTGTCAGGTAAATCAGTCGATTCTTCAATAATTCTAGATTTGTAAGTTTCTTACCACGGTTGTTCATGGTTTCAAA
This sequence comes from uncultured Ruminococcus sp., assembly GCA_934476515.1. Classification (GTDB taxonomy): domain Bacteria; phylum Bacillota; class Clostridia; order Oscillospirales; family Acutalibacteraceae; genus Ruminococcoides; species Ruminococcoides intestinihominis. Next base: position 107,980 of record CAKSNZ010000002.1, read on the forward strand.
TGCTACAAACACATCATAATCATCATCAATTTCATGAATGTTAAACATCAACCGCTGTGTCAGTTTAAGATAAAGCTCATTGATACCATCCAGACCTTCGCTCTCATAAAGGGCGGTAAGATTATCTCTAAAGAAGTTCTTAGCAAACTTCAGATTTCTTGTGTAATATGTTTCATTAACAGTCCCGGAATATGGTTCATTAAAAATCCTGTACTGTAAATAGTCCGAACTAGGGTTATCCACCTCATAGCCGAACAGGTATGTAGTTATCTGTTTATTAGGTGGTCTATGCTGACAGATGTATTTGGAAACTACATCTTCCAGCGTTTCATATCCTAGCACAATGTTCTGGTCGGATAGACCTTCATTCTCTTCTAATGTTCTGGAATACTCTACAATTTCATTCAAAAGAATAACAAAAGTTGTCAGTCTCTGCTGCCCATCAACAATATGACACGGCTTAAATCCTTTTGATACCATCCAAAGGTCACTCCCCCATGATGTCGTCTCAGAAGATTTCAGATTCTTAAGAGACAGCAAACCCGTATAGTGATATCTTCCATCTTGCAAATTAACTAAATCATCCCAAAAATCAATAAGCTGTGACTGCTGCCAAGCATAACCTCTCTGATAGTCTGGAATTCTGAAAAGTCTGTTTTGAAAAAGTAAAGAAAGTGGCTGTAGTTCATCTGCCATTATTTAAGTCCTCCTAACTTTCCTATTCGTTACTCGTTTTTATCTGCTCTCCGTTTGGGAAGATAAATGACTGTTCAAAAGTAACTTCCATCACATTATTAAATACATGTTTCATATCTTCAAAAAGCCAGAACTCACCTAAGTTTTTTACCAAAATTCTACGAAATCTAGATATACTCATAAGTTAGAAACTCCTATTCTTTATATTAATAAAACATCTAATCACATTAGATTTATCATAACTCTACATATTTCAATTTTTCTAACCATACTTTATACATTTGTTAATAAGACTACACACTCAATATGGCTCGATACGTGCTGATTAATACTTATATTGAGCAAAAATTCGGTCTAAAATCATTGTTTTAGGGAACATATCAATAAGCAAATATGCCTATATTCAATCCACAGTCTAAACCCCGACTGTGTTAGGTAACATTTCAATCTATCTCATTTTCTATTATATAAGAAAATAAATTGACGGCAATAATAAATACTGTCTCAACCTATAATATGTCAATAAGGAAATTTTTCATACCGGATATATTTCCTTTTCAGCTACAACGTCTCGACCTTTAATTTAAGCATTATTTATTCGCATTTTCTCAAATTTAGAAATAGTTATCAATATTATACTTCTCATTGATAGAAGTAACATATGTTAATTATTCCTTTGTACTAAAGCGAATGGTTATTTTATCTTAGTAATTTTAAATAGAATTCTTATTTATATCCAACCCTTTTTCTTAAACTCTTCTATACGTGCTAAGTCTTCAGTAGACGGTTTGTCAACTTGTGTACCTAGAATATTTAAATATTCGTTATTCCACCTCTTTAAAATTGCAATAATAGAATCTGATACTCTAATATCCCTTTTCATGATAGAATTCATATTCCAATCCTGAATATCTGAAGTGCCCATTGCATTTGTGATTGAAATCTTTGAAGCTGAGTATTCCTTTTTCTTTTTACCAAAATATCCATTTCCAGCAACAATATTAAGTTTCTTTTCAAAAGGAAGTTTGTTACCAATATGTTCAATCTTCTCCTTAATAATACTTTCCGGCACATCTAGGAAATAGTTTGTTTGCCATTTTTGTGGGAAGATATGTTCAATTTCCCATTTAAATGGAAGTAATGTGTCTTGTTGTTCATATGCAAGAGTTTTCAACAACATGCGAACAACCTTACGATTTGGATTTTGGATATGTGTTTCAAGTTGGCTTGAATCAAGCTCTTTGAAATCAAATTTAGGTGTACTTGACGTAATTATTGCAGAGTTTAATTTTAGAATATCAGGCTTAACCGCATTGATAGTAGGCACAAGAATGTATTTTAGCATAAGCTCAGCAAGCAATTTATTCAAGAACAAACCAAATTTAATCTCAAAATCATTTTCTTTGCGATAACTAACATAATAAATCACAACTGGATACTTCCAGAACTCATTGGGATATGAAGTAAGTATATCTAATGTCTGTTTAATTTTTATATTAGTGGACCATGCTTCATTCTCAAGTACTTCACCTTTATTAATTACTTTCCATAAATCAAGAATAACAAACAAATTATCTATCAACCCCGGTTGATACAAGCGTTCAAATTTGTTTGCAGCATAATATTTTCTTACACCAGGTGTAGTAGTTTTTGTATCATGTTCCAAAGCACGAAGATAAAACATATTGTAATAAAACAATTGCTGAATACTTTCATTAGCCTCAGTTGCCTGTTCAGCGAGGTCTTTCCAACGGTTGATAAATGTTTTCTTCTCATCTTCATCTAACTGATTATAAATCTTTGCTTTAAAGATATCGGCATCAGAAAGAGGTAAACCTCTATCGTTCAAAGTCGAGAATATAGTTAATGCAGTATCCTGTGTGCCTGCGATTATCGGCAAAAGAATAGCTTGATTCAATAGTGCGTAAATAAACTGATAAACCATCATCGGATTTTCAGTAGAATGCTTGTCAAATAACTCCTGAAAATGCCTATAATTTTTTGAATAGTTGTCTTTTGCATTTTCATCTGCTTTCCCTGTTTCAAGGATGGTACGCAAAATATTATTTCCTTCATTATTTACCACACGTGATGTAAGTAGAATATTTTTATAGTCTACTGTTCCTGTTAATTTATTTGTTCGCCAAATTACAGGTTCAATTTTACCTATGAAATTATTTGCTTCAGCAGTACGTTCTGATGCCGGAGTAGCTACTAACTTTGTATAGATAGCCCTTAACAATAAGAATAAGGATGTGATACGCTGCTGCCCATCAATTATTTCCTGTTCGCCATTTTCATTTTCATAAGCAACAACACTACCAAGGAAATAGGAACTTTCACGTTCTGTACCTCCACTAATAGCTGTAAATTCCCACAAATCTTCAAACAGTGTTTCCACCTGTTCATCTGTCCAAGCATAAGGACGTTGATATTCCGGAATAACAAAAGGTTTTTCGCTTCCGCTACCAAGTAAAGTCTCTACGCTTTGCTTATTAACTTCTATTGTCGTTGGCATTTTATACCTCCCAATTTCTATTTTTAATATTTTTTAAAGTTTTCAGCCCGACCAAATATCTGTCTCTTGGTACATTGTGATAACCATATTCTGCAAGAATTAATATCAAATCGACCTTAAGTTATGCTTTAATGTCTTAACGCTGTAACCAGTCAGTATACCTTGTTTTATTATCGACGATTTTCTTTACTTCTTTCGGTAGGATAATCAGTTTGTCATGAGGGTAATCAAATTCAAGTATCTTAGCAATAGCTTCAAATATAATGCGATTGGAATCCGAAAAAATAAAACGGTACTATTTTCATTTTTTCTCAGTATGTAGGTCCATTTTGATAACAGTCCATGGTGCAAACTAGTATTCAATATGTTACTTCTATCAAAACGATACTTTTTACACTATAAGATACTATACTTGCTGAACAAGCGTAGAAAGAACTGCTTCAGATTTTCTAACACTACTTTCTTTTGGTCCTTATCTGAATCTGCACCAACAAATTCATATCCTCCAAAACGATATACATCATAGCCTAAAAGTGTCATTTCTCTTTGGGCTCGAATCATTTCACTATACAGTCTAGGTGATGCAGTATTTCCTTTTGCATAATGTTGCTTGCCATCAATTTCTATAACCACACGGTCTTTGTGTGAAAAAACCATTAGGAAGTCCATCTTTTGATGTTCAAATAGTTTGTATCCTCTTTGTTTAAGTGTCTGTGGGTCATAATACAAATACACCTGAGGAATTAGAGCTGGTAAATCCTTACCTATCTGTTTTTTCAACTCATAATATGCTTGTAACATCCATGTTTCCGGACCACTTTTTGCTCCTTGTGCTTTAAAACCTGTATCGAGGCATTCACATAAACGCCTTAAAAAAACAATCTCTTTATTTTCATCAATATTATTTTCACCCGCATACCAGTTTACAAGGTCGTTCCACATTACCCCAGTAGAAGGAATAGGCTGATTATATATTAAACATTGAGTTTCATTTTTTGTTATTCTAATGTCATTATTCAGTGCATCATCAAAAGCAATTTCTGGTTTATATTTGGCTGCAAAAATAATATTCTTAACTTTACCTTGAACACCTATTCTAGTACAAATACATTTATAGAAATTCTTATCTCCAATCGTATCTTTAACAACTAGTTTATAGCCATCGTGTTCAATGTATTTATTTAATACATCTACTAGTTCTGTATTTGGAATAAGTTCCCTTCTTTCTTCTTCATCATTCCATCTCCAATGATGAATATTAGGATTAACGTATTGCTCAAGGAAAAGCATGAATTGCTCATCGGACAGGTTTAAATAATCGATTATAGAATTTAGCAAATAACTTTCCGGCCAATCATCGAATCTATCCATATGTCTAGCTATTTCCCCTATATCTCTATCGGTTAATGAAGGGCAGACCAATTTTGCAAATTCATGGTATTCTTTATCACCAGACACACTACCTAACGCTAATATTGTATCAATCACAGAGTTTCTAGTTTCATCTATTATTTTATGCACTTCTTCATTTGCTCCGGTCATAAAATCACTCTCCATCTACTTAAATGTCTCATCATTTCACATCAATTACAGAAGGTTTATCAATCTTCTGTTCTCTTTGTAATTTCTATTTTCATTTTCAAAACGTAGCGTATACTTTAAATCCAAGTTGGTGATATCTTGAACTTTTGATTGTTATGGTAAGCGAAATCAAAAGAGACTCCGTATAAATGATGCCATTGTTATAACAATATTTTCCAAGTCTGTAATTGTATTTTGCATCACATAGGCTGGTATTGATACTCTTATAAAGAGCAATAATGTACCAATTAATCCCAATTTCGTAAATGCTACTGCTGTATCATATGACTATTTATCATATGATGCAGCAAGTTTTGTCTTGAATGTAGTAACATCCAACATTCAAACATAATTGAAATTTTTAATTATACTGTAATTAATTGAGCAATAGAGATTTAGTTGCAAACTCCATTAATTAGTTTATTCAAATTTTAGAAATCCATTGTAAAAAGCGTCTGGAAAAGTAAATGTTTTTTCACCCATATCAAATTTAATATAGATATATTTCTTCTTTTTATCAGTTTTTACAATTGTTCCATTACCGAAGGTTTTGTGTACAATCATTGCACCAGGTACAACTTTAGTTAAGTCAATTTTCTGCTTCTCATTTTCTGCTTTACTTATCTTTTGAGCAGAATAATGATGTATATTCACTTTCTTTTGTATGGTTGGTTTTATTTCTTTATTTGATGATACAACACTAGATCTATAGTCATCGGTCTTTGAAGAAGTAATTGTATTACTTATTGGCATATCAGTGATAGTTTCGGGCTGCTCAACTGTTTGAACAACCATTGTAGCTTGTTGATTATAGAAAAGTTGCTCATATTCTTTCTTCTTCAGAACAGTATCCCAACCACCAACATTGTCATTTTCATGTTTATCAATACCAGTATATACCAAACTATTATCTTCATATCTTTTAAATTTAAAGATAGCATCATTCATTAGGTTAGCATTGAATAATCCAAGTGAACATAGCATTTCAAAGTCAGTAACATCAAGGCCAGTAACCTTCTTAAAAAGCCCAGGTTCAAGTTGTATGATAACATCTTTCAAACAACTTTCTCTGTAATCAGTGAGATACATAAATATAGGTATTCTTGTTGCAAACTTAATCAACTTTTCTTGGATTTTCTTTCTTTTACTTTTATATTCTTTTTCTTCTTCAGTAAGCTCTTTCTTCTCTTTTTGAGTAAGTTTATCCTTCTCTTTTTTAGCCTTTTTAACCTTTTCAGATTTGTTAATGATAGTTTCTACATCTTTATTAAGGGAACGAAAACCTTCAATTTTCATCAATGCGTCAAGTGCATCTTGGTTTACAAGTAAACGAGCAAGAGTCTCATTATCTACATTAACAAGTAAAGCTGATTCCCATCTTCTTGCTAATAAAGTAGCTGAAGTACCAGCAAGGGCAATATCAAGAACATCTTGTGCTGATATTTGTTTCATAGTTGAACCATCAAAAGCTAGTACAGGTAAAAAGCTAATAAATTCAGCAACTTTCTTTTCTGGGTTACTTCCATCAACATTTAGTCTGCAAGAATAATCAGAAATTTGTCTTAACGCTCTATCGAGTGCAAAATCGAAAACATAACATTCATGTTTCATAATTATTTGCTTACCATTTTCATCTTTGATTGTCCAAGGAGATTGAACACGAAAAGCTGTTTGAAAATATGTTTCTGGACTTTTTAAGTTACGAAGCATAAATACACCAGTCCAAGGTTTAACTGTTACACCAGTAGTTAACTTACCACAAGATAAAGTGATTGTTTTTGTTGATAAAGGATTACACATAGCACTAAGTACAGGATTAAGTGCATTTACACCTATACCGGCTTTTGCACCAGCACACACAATAACTTTATAGTCAGAGAAAAAATTATCCTCTTTAAGTAAATTGTACATTGCATAACAAGATGCAACATCAGGTAAAAACCACAATGTATGGTTAAGAACTTTTAACAAACGAGAGTCAGAATATGGCATTGCAGGCTTTTGACCTATCTTTAAATCATCAATATTATTTGGCAAATAAGAACCTCTGATTAACTGTAACCATTTTGCTACTTCACTTCTATATACAAATTGAGAATTTTCGACCTTGTCACCTTTATCATATTTTGCAGAAAAGAAAACATTTAGGTCAAATTCATTAAATTCACCTTGCATTGCAATTTGACGGATACTTTCAGGAATTTGATATGTTAGCATAACCATTCTTGGAAGTGAAAGGTAGGGATTATTTTCACCTTTCCAATTATCTTTTGCACGTTGTTCATCAGAGTAAGTCCAGTTAAAAATCTGTTCCTCAATAAATTCACCGGAGTTAATAGCTCTAAATGGTGTACCGGAAAGATAAAGATAATGATTTGTTGTAATAGGTAAGAAGGTTTCATTATATGCATTATCAGCTTCATCTTTCTTGTACTTTTCTTGGTCAAAGTCAGCGTTTTCTTCTTCATCAGAATTTTCAAATAATTTTTTAGCACTGTCCCTCCAAGCACCAAAATGATATTCATCAAATACAACTAAATCCCAATTTATTTCATGAATAAATTCATTCTTAACTTTAATACCACCATTGCTATTAGTTCCAAGCAAATCTTGAAAAGAACCAAACGCAACAATTGGTTTATCTTTGTCAGCCTTTTTATAAGCCTGGTCAATATTAATACCATTACCTTGAGCATCTTTATTTGAGATAAATTGCCAACCTTCAAAGTCAACATGTGTCGCAAGGTCTTCTGACCATGCAGACTCTACGGCAGGTTTAAAAGTAAGTACAAGAATTCTTTTAAAGTTAAGTTTTTTTGCTAATTCATATGTAGCAAATGTTTTACCAAAACGCATTTTGGCATTCCATAAAAACTTAGGTGGACGGTTTGAGTCATCCTTTTTTGCACGACTAAAATAACTAGTTGTCATTTCAACAGCCCTAGCTTGTTCTGGTCTCATAGGAAAAGTATTACAACGATTTTCTATATTATTAGTACCAGTTTGGACAGCAACAATTGCTGCTTTTACCATCTTAGCATCACAATAATACCATTCATTCTTATCATTTTTAATGCAAAGATGAGGAACCCCTTTTTTCTTAAGAACTGCATGAACATCATGATCAGTAAAGCAAGAACCATCAGGACGCATTGCTGAAGCAGTTAGTACAATTCTATAAGGTACAGCAGAAGTTCTCAATTGTTCAGCAACTCTTTCCTCAGCAGTTCTGTCAGTATATCCTATTTTGAGATAACCTTTGTGGGATTCAACACCAATAAGTTCATATGCATAAATAGTTGGAGTAACAGATGGTCTTTCGGTAAAAAAATTATTTTCTGCCATTACTTGTCACCATCCAATTCCATAGGTTTAATCATTGATTCAATAAAATCAATTTCTTCTTGTGTTAGTTCATATTTAGCATAAAGTTCTTCGTCAGTCAAAGATTTTGAAAAATCTTGCATAGGTACAAACTTAAAACTATCCTTTGACAAATTAATTGAAGATATAGCCTGCAAGACTAAAAATCTAACAAAGCGAGTTTCAACATATTGCTTTATATTTTTTATTTTTTCTATATTATCTGAATTTCCTAAAAGAAAATATGAAGCTGTGCATATATCACCAGGATTTAGTATTCTCATTTTTGGGATAACTTTAAATTTACCATCTTTACCTGGTTCTCCAGCATGCTCACTCGTTGCTCTACTAATAGCTACCTGATACATATCGATATATTCCATACCGTTTGATATATCATTTTTATCAACAAATCCATATCCTCTACTTGATAACAATCGTAAATAGCCTGTTTTTTTACTTTCAATTCCTCTTTCTTTAGTTGATAAGTTAAAAGGATTCCTTGAACTAATAAGGTTAATAAATAATTCTTCATTATAAGATAAAATTTTATTAATGATTCCAACGGCTTCGTTATATCTTACAAAAGTATCAAATTCATCTAACTTTCTCATTGAACTGTTTTCTTTTCCATCTCTAACTGTTGTAAATAAACAATCTCCATTATAATTAGCATCCCTTAAAAAATAGCAAACACCACCAGCTACACTAACCCCCGGGAAGCATTCTTTTGAGTTTGGAAAATCGACTATGTGGGATATAGATTTATCTGATAGCATTGTTTTTCTAAATTCGCTGAGTCCAAGACCCCCTGCAAACCATCGAGAAGGAATAATCATAGATAAATATCTAGGTTTTAATTTTTTAGCCTGCTCTATAAATTTATTATAAATTGGAATAGCACCTGAAACAGTTGTCTCACCAGTGGTTAACTGATATGGTGGATTTCCGATTATAACATCAAATTTCATGTTAAATATCTCCTCTGGTTTTAGAGTATGTATGAATTCATATGCATAGAATTCAAGTCCATCACTACGGTCATACTTTTCTTGCGTGGCACCACAATAAACACACTTACCATCTTTCCAAGCGTGTTGGATTTTTTTAAAGCGTATGTTTCCCTGTGGATTATCAAACTTTGTTACTGAAAATTCACTGTCAGGAAATTTTGAACAATAAGTACTTCTTCTCGACAATAGGCTAGTAAGTTCTGTTAATGCGATACCATATAGTTGTTTTTGAAAAATATGGTCAATTCGTTCTTGCAAATCAGGAATTATTGGTTCAAGACCTATCAAAAGCCTTTTAGCAATTTCTCTCAAGAAAACACCACTTTTGCATCCCGGGTCAAGAAAAGTTGTGTTTGGATTTGTAAATAAGTCCTCTGGTAACATATCTAACATTTGATTTGCTATATCAGGTGGAGTAAAAACTTCATCATTTGATAGATTTGCCAAACATGTTAGTACATCTGGATTATATACGTTATTAAAAAAATGTTCATTATTCATATTCATATAGCCTCCTGTAGTGCATTGGTGGATATATTTGCACTAGTGTACCTTCGTTATCTTCATTCGCTAAAATATCAAGTTGTTCATTTTCTTTCGATTCGTTATCCTGATTTACTAGTTGTTCAAATACATAGTCTTCTCTTTTAATCATTGGGCCTGTTGCAAATGACCATTGACTAAATACTATAAGTTCATCAGTTTTTTTCCCACTATTATCTACTGTTCTAAAGTCAAGTGCATCTCCACAAACAATATTTCTTTCTAAAATGAATTTAATTGACTTACAGATTTCATCATTTTGTTCTGCTTTTTTTATTGATTTTTTATAATATCTTTCCCATATATCATATAATCTTTTTCGACATAACTTTACATTATCCACTTGTATCTCTATACCATACAAACTACTTATTGCAAGTAATGAATTTCTTTCATAATCATAGGAACTTCTCTTATATTTCTTTGTTACTACATCAAGTTTCCTTGTTAAAATTTCAGAGAGAAAGTTACCGTCACCACAAGCTGGTTCTAAAAATCTAGAATCTATTCTTAAGCATTCATCAGCAACAAGGTCACACATAGCCTTTACTTCTCGTTCATTCGTAAATACTTCACCATGTTCGGCAACTCTCTTTTTTGATTTAACTTGCTTTGTCATATATCCTCCATAATGATTATTTTAATTTGTATAATTATATTTATTCTATCATAAAAACCAACTATATTCAACAAAATAGCCAAAAATATAATTTATTTTTATAAGTTTATCGTTCTTTTGAAATACAATTATTGTTATTTTTACGATTAAATGTACTTTTGTATAGAGAAGAGTCCTAATAATGGGACAGAAGATAATTTTTATAAATTATTTTGGAATTTTACATTGACTTTAATATAAAGATGGGCTACAATAACAATGTAATCGAACAGACGTTCTATTTTAAAAAGTGAATACTCATTGTTAGAGTAGATTATCCAAATAAGTAACAACCTGAAACGATGTTTAATTTTTGGGTTAGGGCTTGTAATTTAGTTTATCTAATTAAAACTAGAACATTTGAAGAGCGATTAATTTCACAAGACAGCACTCTTTCTAAAGAAAGTATGTGGAAGTGCTGTTGGCCCTGTTGAAAGATAATTATTAGAAAGAAGGTATTATTTTTGAGCAAGCAAGATGTTAAATGCCCAATATGTGGCTGTGTAAATAAAGGTTTGTATCTTGACGAAACTGATGGTTGTATGGAATGTATAAAATGCAGAAATGTTGTTAGGGTTCCACCAACACAGAAAGTTAAAAGATTGCCTGTAATAAATATGGGCGAAAGAATACCTGAAAATGTTATGAACATAATTATGAGGAGGAGCTGTCACGAGTAATGATTGGATACCTTATCAGTGCTATTGCCCCAACTGTGGCAATCTGCTGACGGGCTATAAAAATAAAGAAAATACAGTTAAATATTCTTGTGATAAATGCAAAACATTTGTTGTGAGAAAAGAAAAAGGTCGTAGAAATATATCATTTGATACTTATCAATCGGCTTAATGAAAATTTAATTCAGCGTACGACGGAATGGTTGAGTGTAACTTTGTAATTCCATCTCCAGGTCAGCGTGGTGTAAGTCAGTTGAGTGTACCAGTATTGTTGAAGCCTCTGACAGTATAGAACTTATTTCAGTTCTAACTGTTGGGGGCTTTTTTGTTTTCAATAATTCCTAAATATACGACAATTTATTATTTTTTATAATTTTTTTCATTATATAAATAGGTGGATATTTTGTTCATCAATTAATGTCCGAGATAAGACACTAAACTGTCTGGCTTTTCCAACAGCTCACCATCTTCATGGCCATGTGGTGCGTTCGTAGTTGTGGGAAATGTCCCGAAATTAAATAGAGTGCCAGCTTGACGAACAGCTGGTCACCGATAAGTAAGCGGAGTTATCCGCATGAGGTGACCAACAATGAATAAGAATACTGGCAACCATAACGGTTATCTCCGCTTGGAAGTTCAAGCTAACAGAGGTAAAAGTTATGGCAAACAAAGAAAATCAGAGTCAAAAATTCATCTATATTCGTTCATTAAAGGAAAAGGTTCCTTGTACTGAACAGCAATTTAAGTAGTTTTATCGTGAAGCAACTCGTATCCGCAAGAAGGAACAGTACTATCATCGCTGTAAATGCCCTAAGAAATACATCTGGGCTTGTGATGGTGATTGTGATAATTGCGAACATCATTTAGGGTATGGGGTTCTTTCCATAGATGCCCCTAATACAGAGGATGGAAGTACTCTTATTGAATCAGAAGAGCTCTCCTTCCCTATTCTTATGGAACAAATTATTAACGATAGATTATTACTAGAAAATCTATTTGAAAGATTGAGAGAGCTTGACCCTGATGCAGACAAGATAATTAAGTACTGGATTGATGATAGTTCTATCTCAGAAGAGAAATTGCAAGGCGTTTAGGTCGTAAACAGCGTACCTTTGCTGACCAAATAAGAAAAATTAGAACAGAGCTATATAAGGTTCTTGGGACTAATACATATGAATAATCATCTCTATCTAACCATCAAAGAATATTTAATTAGAAAAATTAAAATTTTTTCAAAATATTCCACTCAATTTTATTCTTTATCTCCAGAGGTAAATTGTAAGGCACATAACAAGCCTTTCAAATTAATTTATGGAGGTGAACGGATGGAACCATTACACTTTGATTCAAGTGGAATAGATACTGAAGTGATAAACACACTTAATGCAATCAGTTATGTATCAGCAAGAATGGCAAGGAATATGTCACTTCTTGCAAATCTAAGACAAGCTAAGGAAGGAAATAATAAGGATGAGCAAAATAAGCGATATGGATATGACTATCCAAGAATTACACAGTGTAGCCACTACTATTAATGAAATTGCTGAGTGGCTATCTTCCCAATTCATTTCTGATGACTCTACTGCTGTAGAAAAGAAAGAAGCAAAACCTGTACTTACACTAGATGAAGTGAGAACAGTTCTTGCTGAAAAGTCCCGAAATGGCTTTACATTAGAAATCAAAAATCTACTCAAAAAGTATGGTGCAAGTAAGCTATCAGAGGTTGACCCAGAGAATTACGAAGCCTTGTTAAAGGATACGGAGGAGCTTAACAATGCCACCTAGTGAACACGCAGTACTATCTGCATCATCAGCTAATAGGTGGTTACATTGTCCACCTTCAGTTAGGTTAAGTGAGGGGTATATGGATAAAGCAAGTGTATTTGCTATGGAAGGTACATCTGCTCATGAATTATGTGAATATAAGTTAAGAAGTGCCTTAGGTATGGAAGCAGAAAACCCTACTGAAAACCTAGATTTCTATAATACAGAAATGGAGGAATGTGCTGAAGGTTATGCTACATACATTTTGGAGCTAGTAGAGAAAGCAAAGGAAACCTGTTCTGACCCGGTAATAATGGTGGAACAGAGGGTTGATTTCTCTAGGTATGTTCCGGAAGGCTTTGGTACAGCAGACTGCATTATTATTGCTGATGACATTCTCAATATTGTTGACTATAAGCATGGAAAAGGTGTGGAGGTGTCTGCTGAGGATAACCCACAAATGAAGCTGTATGCCTTAGGTGCATTAGAGCTTTTTGATTGCCTGTACGACATTAGCAAGGTGCAAATGACAATCTTTCAACCTAGGCTTTCGAATGTAAGTGTGTTTGTAATGAATAAGGCTGATCTGCTAAATTGGGCAAATGATGAGCTTACTGCTAAAGCAGAATTAGCATTTGAAGGTAAGGGTGAACTGTGCTGTGGTGAATGGTGTAAATTCTGTAAAGCAAAATCTAATTGTAAGGAAAGAGCAAGGGTTAATATGGAAATGGCTCAATATGAATTTAGAAAGTCCTCACTTCTAACTGATGAAGAAGTTGTGGATATTCTAAGTAAGGTTGATGAATTAACATCTTGGGCTAGTGATGTTAAAAACTTTGCTCTTGAACAAGCAGTAAGAGGTAAGCAGTGGCCTGGTTGGAAAGTGGTTGAAGGTCGGTCAAATAGAAAATACACTGATGAAAGTGCAGTAGCACAAGTAGTTAAAAACGCCGGTTATAACCCATATGACGAGAAGATTATGGGTATCACCAATATGACAAAGATGTTAGGTAAAGAAAAATTTAATGAACTGCTTGGTGACTTTGTTGAAAGACCACAAGGTAAGCCAACATTAGTTACAGAGGATGATAAGCGTCCAGAAATGAATACAGCAAAAGAAGATTTTAAGGAGGAAATTCAATTATGAAAAAGAAAGCTCAATTTATTAATCCGTTAAAGGTAATTACAGGTCCGGATACTCGTTGGTCATATGCCAATGTGTGGGACCCTAAGTCAATCAATGGTGGTACACCAAAGTACAGTGTTTCACTAATTATTCCTAAGTCTGACACAAAGACTGTGGAAAAAATCAATAAGGCTATTGAGTCAGCATATAGAGAGGGCGAAAGCAAATTGAGAGGTAGTGGCAGAACTGTCCCTTCCCTAGAAGTAATCAAAACACCACTTCGTGATGGTGACAAAGAAAGACCCGGTGACCCTGCATATGAAAACTCATACTTCATCAATGCTAATGCAGTAACTGCACCGGGTATTGTAGATGCAAACTGCAATCCAATTATGACTCGTTCAGAGGTGTATTCCGGTGTGTATGGCAGAGCAAGTATCAGCTTCTATGCTTTCAACAGTTCCGGTAATAAGGGGATTGCTTGTGGCTTAAATAACCTACAAAAAATCAGAGATGGTGAACCACTTGGTGGCAAGGCTAGTGCTGAGTCCGACTTTGCAGTTGAAGAGGATGATGACTTCTTAAGCTAAAGGTATAAAAAATAATGGATATAGGTGGCAGAGTAATTTGCCACCTTTCCCTGTATGGAGAGATTTATGAAAAATTTATCAATAGATATTGAAACATATAGTGACCAAAGCCTACCTAAAACCGGTGTGTACAGATATTGTGAATCACCTAATTTTGAAGTTCTACTGTTTGCATATAGTGTGGATAATTTAGATGTTAAGGTGGTTGATATTGCTAGTGGTGAGAAAGTCCCACAAGAAATTATTAATGCCCTAACAGATAGCTCTATCACAAAATGGGCCTTTAATGCAAGTTTTGAACGGATATGTCTTTCAAAGTTTTTAGGTTATCCAAATGGTAAATACCTAAGTCCAGACCAGTGGAAATGCTCAATGGTGTGGTCTGCTGTTTTAGGATTACCATTGTCACTAGAGAGTGTAGGTGAAGTTCTAGGCTTAGAAAAGCAAAAATTAACTGTTGGCAAAAGCCTAATAAGATACTTCTGTCAAAGCTGTACACCAACAAAAGCAAATGGTTATAGAACTAGAAACCTACCTAGTAATAATAAGGCAAGGTGGGAATTGTTTAAGAAATATAACCTTCGTGATGTTGAAACTGAAATGGCAATTAAGGATAGATTATCAAGGTTTCCCGTATTAGATAGTGTGTGGGAACAGTATCATCAAGACCAAAGAATAAATGATACAGGTGTTGCACTTGATATGTGTCTTGTGAGAAATGCAATTAATATGGACAGTATTTCTCATAATGAATTAGTAAGTGAACTGAAAAAAATAACCCAACTTGAAAACCCTAACTCTGTGTTACAAATGAAAAATTGGCTTTCAAATAATGGTGTAGAAACAGAAAACCTTGGTAAAAAAGCAGTTACAGAGCTTATGAAAACTGTACCGGAAAATATTAAGGATGTTCTTGCCTTAAGGCAGAAGCTTGCTAAATCATCAGTAAAGAAATATCAGTCAATGGAAAATGCTGTGTGTAGTGATAACAGAGCAAGAGGAATGTTTCAGTTTTACGGTGCAAACAGAACAGGTCGTTGGGCAGGTAGAATTATTCAAATGCAAAACCTACCACAAAACCATCTTGATGATTTAGAAAATGCAAGAGAGCTTGTAAAGGAAGGTAACTATACTACTGTACAAATGCTCTTTGATGATGTACCGGATACACTTTCTCAGCTTATCCGTACTGCATTTATTCCAAAAGAGAATTATAAATTCATTGTGGCAGACTTTTCTGCTATTGAAGCAAGAGTTATTGCTTGGCTTTCAAAGGAAAAATGGAGAGAAAAGGTCTTTGCTAAGGGTGGAGATATTTACTGTGCATCAGCAAGTCAAATGTTTAAGGTACCGGTTGAGAAAAACGGCATAAACGGTCACCTTCGTCAAAAGGGAAAAATAGCAGAATTGGCACTTGGGTATGGTGGTTCTGTTGGAGCGTTAAAAGCTATGGGTGCTTTAGAAATGGGTGTTAAGGAAGAAGAACTACAAGACCTGGTAAATGCTTGGAGAAACTCTAACCCACATATTGTAAGGCTATGGTGGGATATAGATAAAGCAGTAAAAATGGCAGTAGAAAAAAGAATACCAACAGAAATATATGGACTGAAAATTAAATACCAAAGTGGGATATTATTCATCACCTTACCTAGTGGCAGAAGCCTGTCATATGTAAAGCCAAGGATAGATGTAAATCAGTATGGCAGTACATCAGTTACATATGAGGGTGTCGGTACAGGTAAAAAATGGACTAGGCTTGAAAGCTATGGTCCTAAATTTGTAGAGAACATAGTTCAAGGAATAGCAAGAGATATTCTCTGCTATGCTATGAACACTTTAAAGAAATACAGAATAGTAATGCACATTCATGATGAAGTAGTAATTGAAGCTGATAAAGGTGTTTCCCTTAATGATATTTGCAAAAGAATGTCAATTACACCACCTTGGGCAAAGGGACTAATTCTTAATGCTGATGGGTATGAATGTATGTTTTATAAGAAGGAATGAGGTTTTAATGAGTATAAATAAATTTAATGATAAAGAAATAAAGAAAGTAAAAATGCTTGATTTCACATTATATACAGCAAATTGTGTTGGAATGAGTGGGAATTGCTTGTATCCCAATAAGGTAGTTGTAAAGGATAAGGAGTCCTTTAAGGAGGCAGTAAAGAAAGACCATGTAACTGCAAGGTACAAAGGAAATTATCGTAGTATTAATAATTTTCAGTATTCAGATTGTATTCCACTTGATTGTGATAATGACCATTCTGATAATCCAAAGGACTGGGTAACTCCATTTGATATTGCTATTGAAATACCGGGTGTAGCCTTTGCTGTGTCATATAGTAGGCATCATAATTTACCTAAGGATAATAAGTCAGCAAGACCAAGGTTTCATATCTTTTTTCCTATTGAAGCTATATCTGACGAAAAAGAATATTCAGAATTGAAAAAGAGAATTGCAAGTACATTCCCATATTTTGATACAAATGCCTTAGACTCTGCAAGGTTTCTTTTTGGCAGTGAAAATGCAGATGTGGAGTTCTACAAAGGTGATAAGTCTATTGTAGATTACCTTGAGGAAAGTGAATTTGCAGAACTTGATGCAAAACTTCAACAAGTACCGGAGGGTAAGCGTAATAGTACTATGAGCCATATAGCCGGTAAGATTATCAAACGATATGGTAATACAGATAAGGCCTATGAAATTTATCTTGAAAAATCTGAACTATGTAATCCACCTTTATCAGAAAGTGAATTAAATCTAATATGGAAAAGTGCATCAAAATTTGGTGATATGGTAGCAAAGCAAAAGGGCTATATTCCACCGGAACAGTATAATTCAAATAATGAACTTAAGCCTGATGATTATTCTGATATTGGACAGGCTAAGGTTATTGCAAAGGAATATGAAGGTGAAATGGTTTATACTGACTCAACAGATTTTATGTGCTTCAATGGTACTCGTTGGGTAGAGTCAAGACAGATGGCTGTTGGTAATTGTGAGGACTTCCTTGACCGTCAGTTAGATGAGTCAGAAACTGCACTAAAGGTTGCAGAGGATACACTCTTAAACTCAGGTGTAAGCAAGGAACTTATTAAGCTAGGTGGTAAAGCCCTAGAAAAAACTATTGATGATAGTAGTAGAAAGGCTTTTGAACAATACCGTTCTGCCCTTACATACAAGAATTTTGTTATGAAGCGTAGAGATATGAAGTATGTTCTATCAGCTTTACAAGCTGTTAAGCCTATACTTCTCCATCAAATCAATGAGTTTGACTCTAAGGAGTTTTTATTAAATACACCTAAGGCTACCTATGATTTAAGAGAAGGCTTGAGTAGTGGTAGAGAGCATAATCCGGAGGATTACATTACAAAGATAACCTCTGTTTCACCATCAGAAGAAAATATGTCTTTATGGCTAAATGCAGTAAATGACTTTTTCTGTAATGATGTTGACCTGATAGATTATGTACAGCAGACAGTTGGCTTAGTGGCTTTAGGCAAGGTATATCAAGAGGCGTTAATCATAGCTTATGGTGAAGGTAGTAACGGTAAGTCAACCTTTTGGAATTCAATAGCAAGGGTTCTTGGTAGCTATTCAGGTACTATGTCTGCTGACTCATTAACAGTAGGCTGTAAGCGAAATGTAAAGCCGGAAATGGCTGAGCTTAAAGGTAAAAGATTAGTTATTGCTGCTGAACTTGAAGAAGGTATGAGGCTTAATACTTCTATTGTAAAGCAGTTGTGTTCTACTGATGAAGTTACAGCAGAGAAAAAGTACAAGGACCCATTTAGCTATGTACCTACTCATACACTAGTGCTATATACAAATCACCTACCAAAGGTGGGTGCTAATGATGATGGTACATGGAGAAGACTTATTGTTATACCTTTTAATGCAAAAATTAAAGGAAAGGCCGATATAAGAAACTATGCAGATTACCTTGTTGAAAATGCTGGTGGGGCGATTCTTACTTGGATAATTGAGGGTGCTAAGAAAGTAATAGATAACCATTTTAGAATAGCTATCCCTAGGGTAGTAATGACTGCTATGGAGCATTATAGAGATAGTAACGATTGGCTTTCAGCATTCTTTGATGATTGTTGTGAGCTAGAACCATCATATGTACAGAGGTCAGGAGAGTTCTATCAAGAATACCGTATGTATTGTCAGAGAAACGGTGAATATACTCGTTCCACTAGGGACTTTTATTCAAGTCTTGAAATGGTGGGAATTAAAAGGAAGAAAACTAGAGCCGGTATGGTGCTTATGGGCGTCAGATTAAAGTCGGATTTTCTAGAATAATTATAGATGGTGCAAGTAGTTGTAGGTCTTTACTAAAAGTCCCCTTTAGGGCAAAATTAATGGTAAAAATTACCATATAGAGAACTTTAGGAAATGACCATCTATTACTTGCACCATAAGGAGAATAATTCTATGAAAGAAAAATATATTGAAAGAAAATTAGTTGACGAGATAAAAAGGCGTGGTGGTGTGTGTCTTAAATGGGTATGTCAGGGTTTTGATGGAATGCCCGACCGTCTAGTGTTTCTACCTGATGGGAAGTTTGGTATGGTGGAACTTAAGTCACCAAAGAAGAAACCTAGACCTTTACAAAAGTCAAGACACCGAATGTTAAAAAGGCTAGGCTTTAAAGTTTATGTTATTGATGATGTAAATCAAATCGGAGGTGTGGTTGATGAAATACAATACACATAGTTATCAAGAATATGCAATTAAGTTCATAGAATCACACCCTATTTCTGCTTTATTCCTAGATATGGGTTTAGGAAAAACTTCTATTACTTTATCTGCTATCAACAATCTTCTTTTTGATAGCTTTGAAATTCATAAAGTATTGACAATTTGTCCCTTAAGAGTAGCAAGAAATACTTGGTGTGATGAAATCAAAAAGTGGGACCACCTAAGGAACATTAAGTATTCAATAGTTGTCGGTACTGAAAAGGAAAGAATAACTGCACTAAATGAAAAAGCCGATATTTACATAATAAACAGAGAGAATATAGATTGGCTTGTAAACAAAAGTGAATATAAGTTTGACTTTGATATGGTTGTGATTGATGAGTTGTCATCTTTTAAAAATCATCAGTCTAAAAGATTTAAAAGCCTTATGAAAATAAGACCAAAGGTTAAAAGAATTGTTGGCTTAACCGGTACTCCATCATCAAATGGACTAATGGACTTATTTGCAGAGTTCAAAGTCCTTGATTTAGGAGAAAGACTTGGATATTTCATAGGTCAGTATAGAAACACATATTTTAAGCCGGATAAAACAAATGGAGCTATTGTGTATTCATACAAGCCTTTACCTAATGCTGAAGATAGCATATATGAAAAAATATCAGACATAACGGTTTCAATGAAAGCAAGTGAATATTTGAAAATGCCTGAGCTTGTAATAAGCAATTATAAGGTTGAAATGTCTGATAATGAGAAAAAGCAATATGACGAAATGAAGAAAAATTTGATTTGTGAAATCAAGAATGGTGAAATCACAGTATCAAATGCAGGTTCACTTTCAAATAAGTTAAGTCAGTTTGCTAATGGTGCAGTTTATGATGATGAGCAAAATATTGTTGAAATACATAGCCGTAAACTTGATGCACTAGAGGACATTATTGAAAGTATGAATGGTAAGCCTCTTTTAGTTGCCTATTGGTATAAGCATGATTTACAACGAATTAAAAAGCGATTTGATGTTAAAGAAATCAAAACCTGTAAGGATATTGCTGATTGGAATAAGGGGAAAATTCCGGTAGCTCTTATTCATCCGGCTAGTGCAGGACATGGACTAAATCTTCAACAAGGTGGTTCAACCCTTGTGTGGTTTGGATTAACATGGTCACTTGAACTTTATCAGCAAACAAATGGAAGGCTCTATCGACAAGGTCAGAAGAACACAGTTGTTATACAGCATATTGTGACAAAA
This sequence comes from uncultured Ruminococcus sp., assembly GCA_934476515.1. Classification (GTDB taxonomy): domain Bacteria; phylum Bacillota; class Clostridia; order Oscillospirales; family Acutalibacteraceae; genus Ruminococcoides; species Ruminococcoides intestinihominis. The sequence goes on from CAKSNZ010000002.1 coordinate 128,463, forward strand.
GGTAGTATTGATGAGCAAATATTAAAGGCTCTTGAAAAAAAGAATAAAACACAAGAAGATTTGATTGAAGCTGTAAAGGCTAACTTGAAGTAGATGTGTGGAGGTAATTATGAACCCATATGAAGAATTAGCAAATGCAATTATTGAACAGGCAGTGAAGGATTTTAAGAAAGCATTGAAATGTCACTTTATTCACCCTAACAGAAAAGACTATGCAAATGAAGTCTTGAAGCTAAAGCAATTCTTCCATTCAAATTGGTACAGTATTTTAACTGACCTTGATGGTGAATACATAATCAATGGTGTTTATGATATGGTTAAAAAGGAGATGGTAGCTTGACACCTAAAGAATATTTGTCCCAAGCATACAGAATAGATATGCGTATCCGTAGTAAGCAAGAACAGATTACAAGTCTTAATGAATTGGCAACCAAATGTACATCAGCACTGACCGGTATGCCAAAAGGTAGTAATGGTGGTGACTCTCAAGTAGCAAGTGCAGTAAGTAAAATCATTGACCTTGAAAATTCTATTGCTGAAGATATGCAAAGCCTTATTGAATTAAAGGCTGAAATCGTTGGTGTAATAAATGATGTTGAATGTGTGGAATACAAATTGATTTTAGAGAAACGATACATATGCTGTAAGTCATGGCCTGAGATAGCAGTTGAGCTTGGCTATAAAATGCGTCATATGTACAAGCTACATGACGAAGCATTAAAAGCAATAAAAATTCCTAAAAAAATTTGTTCTGTGCAGTAAATGGCACTGTTTTGCACTATGGTTTTCTGCTATTATTATAATAGACAAAGAGAATTAAATGAGCCTTTGCAGTTAAACTGTAAGGGCTTTTCTTATGCCTGAAAGGAGTAAAGAATGCCACGCAAACCAAAGCAACCCTGTGCTTATCCTAACTGTAACAAGCTGTGTGAGGGTAGGTATTGTGAAGAACACAAAAGACTAACAGACAAAAGATACAACAGCCTTTCAAGACCAAAGGACATCAACAAGAAGTACGGTAGAGCTTGGAGAAAGGTTCGTGAAAGGTATGTACAGAGCCACCCACTGTGTGAGCAGTGCCTTAAGAAAGGTAAGGTTACACCCACCGAAGAGGTACACCACATTAAACTTGTTTCTCAAGGTGGTACTCATTCTTCAAGTAATCTGATGAGTCTGTGTAAATCTTGTCACAATAAAATTCATTATCAAATCGGTGACAGATAAAAAAGGACTATCCGTATGAAGGTAGTCCTAAAATATATGGTGGAGTGGATAGGATTTGAACCCATCGTAGCATACTTGTAAAAATATTTAATCTATTATTGAACACCACAGTCATACAAGATCACTCCGTAAATGCTACATCCAACCACGTTGTATCTGTTTCTCATAATATTACCACCTTTAAATCCAAAATCAATAATACAGATAAATGTTTGTATAAAAGATAATAGTAGTGATATATAATCGATTGGCAATCCAATATATGAAAATAGAATAAATATAATTACTAACAAAATTTCACCTCAAATATATCATTTTATTTTTAAATTGTCAATTTTCTTATTGGGGTGGGGGTATAAAATCTCTACAAAATTTATAAATGGACAACGGCGTGGGCTTTCGTGTAAAAAAACACTCAATTCAAAAGGGTAATAAGGAAACTACAATTTCAAAATAAAGGATGGTGATAAAATGCCAACAAAATCAAATAACATAGGTGGCCGAGGTGGTGCAAGAGCAGGTGCAGGACGAAAGAAAACCTCAGTAAAGGATAAACTTAAAAATGGTGGTAGTAATTTAAAGGTACTTGATATACCGGAAATTGAGGGTGTAACAATGCCAAAGCCACACGATTTTCTTTCAGCAGAACAGAGAGATGGTAGCACCTTACAAGCAGGTGACATATATACAGAAACATGGCAGTGGCTGAGAAAGATAGGTTGTGCAGGTAAGGTATCACCTCAACTACTGGAACGATATGCAATGGCTAGTGCCAGATGGATACAGTGTGAAGAAATGACTAGCAAGTTAGGTTTTCTTTCTAAACACCCAACTACTAATAAGCCTATACCGTCACCATTTATCAATATCGGCATTAACTATATGAATCAGGCTGTAAGACTGTGGAATGAAATATTCCAGATTGTAAAGGAAAACTGTACTACCGATTATGAAAATACAACTCCACAAAATGATTTGATGGAAAGACTACTAAGAGCAAGGGAGAATAAATGAGTAAACAAAAAGAATTAACACAATTTTTGAAAACACTTAAAAAATATAAATATCAGTTGAAACGACAAGAGCTTTTAACCTTGAGAGGACAAGCACTGAATGGTGATTTGGTTGGTGCAAAGAAAGGCTTTTGTGTTTTGATGGAAGAAAGGAAAATGCAGTATGAATAAAGTATCTGAAATGAATTTAGTTGATGTGGATAAATTAATTCCATATGTGAATAATGCCCGAACTCACTCGAAGGAACAGATTAATAAGCTAAGGGCATCAATTAGAGAATTTGGATTTATCAATCCTGTAATCATTGATAGAGATTACAATGTAATTGCCGGTCATGGTAGAATACTTGCTTCACAAGAAGAAGGTATTGATAAGGTGCCTTGTGTATTTGTTGATTACCTAACAGATGCACAAAAGAAAGCATACATAATTGCTGATAACCGTATGGCACTTGATGCCGATTGGGATGAAGAACTGTTAAAAATAGAGATTGAGTCACTAAAGGATGAGGACTTTGATTTATCATTTACCGGCTTTGATGAAAGTGAATTGCTAGATTTATTTGGTGATGATAGTAAAGGCAAAGTAGAAGATGATAACTTTGATTTATCCTCAGCACTAGAAAAGGCATCATTCGTTGAAAAAGGTGATGTGTGGACAATAGGTAAACACAGACTAATGTGTGGTGATGCAACATCTAAGGAAGATGTACAGACTCTTATGGGTGACACAAAAGGAAACCTAATACTTACTGACCCACCATATGGTGTATCCTTCAAAAGTTCATCAGGTTTAACTATTGAAAATGACAGTATGAAAAATGATGAGTTCTACAACTTCCTACTTTCTGCATTTAAGAATATGGCTGACCATTTAGAGAAAGGTGGTTCAGCATATGTTTTTCACGCAGATACAGAAGGTCTTAACTTTAGAAAGGCATTTGTTGATAGTGGTTTTCATTTGGCAGGGTGTTGTATATGGGTGAAAAATTCTCTTGTGCTAGGTAGGTCAGATTATCAGTGGCAACACGAACCTGTACTCTATGGCTTTATGCAGAATGGTAAACATAGATGGTATTCTGACAGAAAGCAAACTACAATTTGGAACTTTGATAAGCCTAAGAAAAATTCAAACCACCCAACATCAAAACCACTTGATTTGTTAAGCTACCCTATCAGCAATTCAACTCAAGAAAATGCTGTTGTAATTGATACCTTTGGTGGCAGTGGTTCAACACTTATGGCTTGTGAGAAAATGAACCGTATCTGCTACACAATGGAGATTGATGAAAAGTATGCATCAGTTATCCTTAGACGATATGTTGAAGATACCGGTGATATGGATAATGTGTATGTAATTAGAAATGGTAAGAAAATTCCATATGCCGACCTTGTAAAAGAGGTTGAAACAAAAAGTCAGTAAAAACTTTGTGCATAAATGGTGTTGATAAAGTGGAGCAGGATAAAATACTTGGGGTTATTCATAAAAATTTTGATGGTTGATTTCTGTTATATATCTTGCTAAAATTAAATTATAATTTGTTGTTTATTATCATGAAAAGAGGTATTAAAATATGGAAAATATTCTAAAAGAATTTGATAGTTCAGATTTAGCATGGTCAATTTTTGATTTAATGTATAAAGACAATATAATAACTTTTAATAAAGAAGATAGTAATAAAAATAAACGTCCTTGTTGTATATCAAAGTTTAAATATAAAGGTAAAGAGACTGATGAGGAATTAAATTTTAGTGGTGATACAGATTTTAATTTTAAAAAAGGTTTTGCTCATTCTAGGCTTGAAACATATAGAAATTATATAGACAAGATTTATCTTGATGATAAGAATAAGGAAGATAAATATAAGAAGATGTATTTGCAAAACTTAAATGTTTTGACTGAATTAACTCATTCGATTTTAAATATTTCTATTATGCCACAAGCAGGAAATCTTCAAGCATTTAAACAAGGAATTGGGAATGATAGACTAGATACTTTTATTTGGGCAATAAATGAATATTATTGTAATGGTATCGAACTATTATTTAATTATTCCACCTTTTATAATGTGAAATATTTAAAAAGCTATTTCGAGTTATTTAGCAATGTATATGAATATTGCAGAGTAATATATCATATAGATGAAGGGTTAGTGGACGATTTGATTGATTTAGGCAAGCAATCGTTAAATTCACCAGAAAAAGTAATTAAATTTATGAATCTTGCAATCAGATTCTTTAACCAAAAAGCAAATTATTTGTCAACTCAACTAACTAATATTAAAAATGAAGAATTAAAAAAGAAGATTGAAAATAACTTAAGTACATGCGAAAGCACATTAGATAGATTATTTTCAAGTAATTAAGCATCGATTTATTAATCGGTGCTTTTTCTTTATCCTTTTGGAGGTGATTAATTGAGAAAGCTAAAGAACTACAAGCCAACAAAATTTATGGCTAAGGGCTCATACTATGATAAAGAAAGTGCAGACTATGCAGTTGCCTTTATTGAAAGCCTTTGTCACACAAAAGGTACTTGGGCAGGTAAACCCTTTGACTTAATTGATTGGCAAGAGAAAATCATTAGAGATATTTTTGGAACATTAAAGCCTAATGGTTATCGTCAATTTAATACAGCCTACATTGAAATACCTAAAAAGCAAGGAAAATCAGAACTGGCAGCAGGTGTTGCATTACTCCTTCTTTGTGGTGACGGTGAAGAAAGAGCTGAGGTGTATGGTTGTGCTGCTGATAGAAACCAAGCAAAGATTGTATTTGATGTTGCAGTTGATATGGTTAGGTTCTGTCCGGCACTTTCAAAAAGAGTTAAAATTCTTGAGTCGCAAAAGAAACTGATTTACAAACCTACAAATAGCTTTTATCAGGTCCTTTCTGCTGATGTAGCAAACAAGCATGGGTTCAATACTCATGGAGTAATCTTTGATGAACTTCATACACAACCCAATAGAAAACTGTATGATGTTATGACTCAAGGCTCAGGTGACGCAAGAATGCAACCTCTTTATTTCCTAATTACAACAGCCGGTAATGATACAAATTCTATCTGCTATGAAATACACCAAAAGGCACTTGATATTGATAAGGGTAGAAAGATTGACCCAACTTTTTATTCGGTGATATATGGTGTTGATGAAGGTGATGATTGGACTAGTCCTAAGGTGTGGAAAAAGGCTAACCCTTCACTTGGAATAACTGTTGGTATTGATAAGGTAAAAAGTGCTTGTGAGTCAGCAAAGCAAAACCCTGCTGAAGAAAATGCCTTTAGACAGCTTAGACTTAATCAATGGGTTAAGCAAAGTGTTAGGTGGATGCCTATGGATAAGTGGGATATGTGTGGGTACAAAATCAATGAAGATGAGCTGTATGGCAGAGTTTGTTATGGTGGCCTTGACCTATCAAGTACCACAGATATGACAGCATTTGTACTTGTATTTCCACCACTTGATGAGGATGACAAGTACATCATACTTCCATACTTTTGGTTACCGGAAGATACACTTGCAGTTAGAGTAAGGAGAGATCATGTACCATATGATATATGGGAAAAGGAAGGCTATGTAAAGACAACTGAGGGTAATGTTATACACTATGGATATATTGAAAGGTTCATAGAAAAGCTTGGTGAGAAGTTCAATATTAGAGAGATTGCCTTTGATAGATGGGGTGCTGTACAAATGGTTCAAAACCTAGAAAATATGGGCTTTACAGTTGTACCCTTTGGTCAAGGCTTTAAGGATATGTCACCACCAACAAAGGAGCTTATGAAGCTAACCCTTGAGCAGAGAATAGCACATGGCAATCACCCTGTTCTTCGTTGGAATATGGATAACATATATGTTAGAACAGACCCGGCAGGAAACATAAAGGCAGATAAAGAAAAATCCACAGAGAAGATTGACGGTGCAATAGCCACAATTATGGCACTTGACCGAGCAATTCGCTGTGGAAATGATAACGGTGCATCAGTTTATGATGATAGAGGGTTGTTGTTTATTTAGATTGATAATTTTAATTAATTAATCTATACTCTTCAAATTGAGTTCTTTTATTGTATCTAAAAAAGTGTGATTGGGTAATAATAAATATATTATCAAATGGGCTGTCGTTTAATATATTATCTTTACTAAAAAATTGTTCTAAGTTCTGTTTCTCGATTAGAGAACCATCAAATGAAAGTATACATAAATCAATGCTATTAAATCTTTCTGGATTATGTTTCTTAGACTTTTTAATTTTATTACTGATTGCCTTTTTTATGCAACCTAGTGATTCATCTAATGTACCACCATGACACATAAAAATTTCTTTTGTCTTTTCATCGATTACTGCATTCTCAACCTTTTTTATATTTGCTTTATTTTTTTTAGATACAGCACTTTCATATTTACAAGCTTCTACTAAATTTTTTGGAATACATATTGTAACCTCTAATGCTTTTTTATTATCTAATGAAATAAAGTCAAAGTTATTTGTATTATTAGGAGAATAGTAATTATTGTAACTTTCATCAAAGTAATCAGCGATTATTTTTATAGCACTTGGCTCAATATAATTTTTATCAAAATTAAGTTCCAAAATTATCACCTCGTATTTATTATATCATTCTTTTATATAAAGAAACAAGCCATCTAAAAAGATGAATTGCTATTATAGATTAAAGTAATTTCCTTAACATATTAATTATTCCATTCAAATAACCTATAAATTAAGGGAAAGACTATAAAATCAATCCAAAGTATCTGTTAATTAACAGGTACTTTTCTTTTAGTCAAAATAAAAACGGAGCCTTTGCATATACAAAAACTCCGTTAAGTTAAATTTATTCTTTTGAACTAATCATATTTTCTATGTTACGACCACCATATATTATACGGACAATGGTAACAGTATTTTTTTCGTTGTCAACTAGATAAAATACAATAAAATTATCTATTGATAGTTGGTGCATCTTCAATGAATGCCAAGGTTCCCAATCAACTAAAATATATCTTGAGGGCATAAATTCTAAAGAACGAATACCATTTCGTATTTTGTTGATTTGATTTTCAGCATTTTCTGTTTGTAGAAGTTTATTTGAAATGTAGGAATAAATTTCTCGCAAATCATTTAGTGCATCTTGTGAGTAATGAATTATATAATCTTCTGTCATATGCCAAATTCCTTTGCAAGTGCCTCATCAACTTCATTTGCAGAATACACCTTTCCTGCTTTGATAGAGTCCATACCCTTTTGAAGCTCGGTATCTATCTGTTCTTTACTCATTGAACCTAAGGCTAAAGGCTTTTCAGTAGGAAGTCGCAAATCAAATGGTATTCCATTTTTTAATATAATCTGACTATAAAGCATTTGAATTGCACTTGACGGAGAAATTCCCAGCTTAGATAAAATCTCCTCTGCATTTGTTTTCAAGTCAGTATCTATTCTTGCATATACGGCTGATGTATTTGCCATAGTATCGCCTCCTTTACTTTATTATACTCTCATTTACTTGCAAATGCAAGTATTTGCAATATATTATAAATAAAATTTTATTATTTATTGAAAGGACTTGTTATTTATGAAACTTTTAAGTGGGTTATTCCGTTCAAGGGACAAACCAAGAAACTCCACATCGGGAAGTAGCTACAGATTTTTCTATGGTCAAAGTAGCTCAGGAAAATGTGTAACTGAACGAAGTGCAATGCAAATGACTGCTGTTTATGCTTGTGTGAGAATTTTGTCTGAGGCAGTAGCAGGGTTACCACTTCATTTATACAAATGGGGTGACTCAGGTAGTAAGGAAAAAGCAGTTGACCACCCACTGTATTTTCTTTTGCACGATGAACCAAATAAGGAAATGACTTCCTTTATCTTTAGAGAAACATTGATGACTCATTTGCTTTTGTGGGGTAACGCATATGCACAAATAATAAGAAATGGCAAGGGTGAAGTAACTGCCCTTTATCCTTTAATGCCCAATAGAATGACAGTTGATAGAGATAAAAATGGTGAGCTTTTCTATCAATATACACTTAGCTCTGATGATGTTAGGTCAATGAAGGGTGCTAGTGTAAGGCTAAGTCCATATGAGGTTCTACATATTCCGGGATTAGGTTTTGACGGCCTTGTGGGTTATTCACCTATTGCTATGGCTAAGAATGCTATTGGACTTGCAATTTCTGCTGAGGAATATGGTAGTAAGTTTTATGCTAATGGTGCATCTCCAAGTGGTGTTCTTGAACATCCGGGTACACTAAAGGACCCGTCAAAGGTAAGGGACTCTTGGAACTCTGCCTTTGGTGGCAGTGCTAATAGTCATAAGATTGCAGTGCTTGAAGAAGGGCTAAAATATACACCAATATCAATTTCACCTAATGAGGCACAGTTCCTCGAAACAAGAAAATTTCAGATTAATGAGATAGCTAGAATTTTCAGAGTACCACCACATATGGTTGGTGACCTTGAAAAGTCTAGCTTTTCTAATATAGAGCAACAGTCACTGGAGTTTGTCAAATATACTCTTGAACCTTGGATTATTAGATGGGAACAGTCAATTTGTCGCTCACTGCTTAATCAAGAGGAAAAGGGTAATTACTTTGTAAAGTTCAATGTTGATGGACTTTTAAGAGGTGACTATCAAAGTAGAATGAACGGCTATGCAACTGCAAGACAGAATGGTTGGTTGTCTGCAAATGATATTAGAGAGCTTGAGAACCTAGACCTTATTCCTGATGAAGAAGGTGGTAACTTGTATCTGGTAAATGGCAGTATGACTAAGCTTAAGGACGCAGGTGCTTTTGCTAATACAGAAGAAACAAAGGAGGAAAAGGATGAAGAAGTTTTGGAAGTGGAAGAATCAAGTGGAACAAACAGAACCCTTAGAAAGAGTACTAGAACTTAATGGCACTATTGCTGAGGAAAGTTGGTTTGATGATGATGTAACTCCACAGATGTTTAAGGATGAGCTGTTTTCCGGTAATGGTCCGGTTACAGTATGGCTTAATTCCCCTGGTGGGGATTGTATTGCAGCAAGTCAGATTTACGCAATGCTGATGGATTATCCACATAATGTAACAGTGAAGATTGATGGGATTGCAGCAAGTGCAGGTTCAGTTATTGCTATGGCAGGTACTAAGGTACTAAGGTACTAATGTCACCTACTGCTTTAGTGATGATACATAACCCTGCTACTACTGCCTTTGGTGACCATAAGGATATGAGTAAAGCAATAGATATGCTTGATGAGGTTAAGGAAAGTATTATCAATGCTTATGAGATCCGTACAGGCCTGTCACATACACAATTATCACATATGATGGATGAGGAAACCTGGATGAATGCTAAGAAGGCTATTGAGCTTGGCTTTGCTGACGGTTTGCTTGAGGATAACAAAAATACAGAGGATGATGAGGGATATATGTTCTCTGCCAGTGCAGTGGAAAGAACCCTTATTAACAAAATTAATCGGAAGAACCCAATTAATAATATGGGTAGAAATGTAGATAAATTAAAATCACAGCTTTACAAAAAGCTACTTTAAAGGAGATGTTTTTATGAATATTACAGAATTAAGAGAAAAAAGAGCAAAGCTATGGAATACTATGGAGGGTTTCCTTGATACACATAGAACCGGTATGGGTGTTCTAAAGGCTGAGGATGATGCTACATATTCAAATATGGAAAGTGAACTTGATAGCTTAACTAACGAAATTCATAGAATGGAACGCAGAGAGGTTCATGAAAAGGAACTTGCTAAGAATGTTAATACACCTATTGTTACTGCACCGGAGCATGGTACAAATACTAGAAAGAAAGGTAGAGCAAGTGATGAGTACAGAGAGGACTTCTTAAACCACTTAAGAGGTAGAACTCCTATTCATAATGTGCTTTCAGAGGGTACTGACGCTGATGGTGGTTTCCTTGTTCCTACTGAGTTTGAAACAAGTATCGTTACTGCACTTGAAGAAGAAAATGTTATTAGAAGTCTAGCAAAGGTAATTACAACAGAGCATGAAAGAAAAATTCCTATTGCTACCGGACATTCAACTGCACAGTGGACAAGTGAAAATTCAGCATATCAAGAGAGCAACCCTACCTTCGGTCAGAAACAGCTTGATGCCTTTAAGCTAACTGACCTTTGTAGAGTAAGTACAGAGCTACTGCAGGACTCATCATTTGATATTGAAGAATACCTAATGAATGAATTTGCCAGAGCATTTGGTATTGCTGAGGAAGAAGCCTTTTGTGTTGGTACAGGTACAAATCAGCCTACCGGTATCTTTACTGCAAAGGGTGGTGAAGTTGGTGTAACCTCAGCTAGTGGCACTGCTATTACTGCTGACGAGGTGATTAACCTTGTATATTCTCTAAAGTCACCATACAGAAGAAATGCAAAGTTCCTTATGAATGACTCTACTGTGTCACTACTTCGTAAGCTGAAGGATAACAACGGTGCGTATTTGTGGCAACCATCAGTACAAGCAGGTGAACCTGATAAGCTACTGGGCTATGACCTATACACAACTCCATATGCTCCTACTGTTGGAACTTCAACCTTGCCTATTGCCTTTGGTGACTTTAGTAACTATTGGATTGGTGACAGAGGTGCAAGAACAGTTCAAAGACTAAATGAACTTTATGCTACAAATGGTCAGGTAGGCTATGTATCTACTGAAAGAGTTGACGGTAAGGTTATCCTTTCTGAGGGCATTAAGCTACTTCAGATGAAGAAGTCTTGATTATGGATGAGCTACTAGAAAAGGTTAAGAAAAATCTAATACTAACCCATAATGAGGATGACACCCTTTTAAAACAGTATATTAATGCCTCTATCTCATATGCTGAAAGCTATCAGCATATTGAGGAGGGCTACTATACAGAACATAAAATGCCACCTACAACAGAACAGGCTGTAATTATGCTAAGTAGCCATTTCTATGAAAGTAGAGATGGCTCTACCGGTGGCTTCTTTGGGGATAATGTACAAGCAGGTGCTCAGGTGTGGAATACAGTAAATCTACTTTTAAGACTAGATAGAAGGTGGTTAGTATGAGCTTTGGTAAAATGAATGGCCTTGCTTTAATCAAAAGACACTACAAAGAAAAAGACAGTGACGGTTTCAAAAATGATACAGATTTTGTACTTGCAAGTATTCACTGCTATCGTGAAGGTAGGCATGGTTCTAAGAAATGGGTGAATCTAGCTTCCTTTACTGACGCAACAGATTTGTTTAGATTTCGTGCAATACCTAATTTAAAGGTTACCACAGACTATGTGCTTGAATATGAGGGTGAAGTTTTCAAGATACTTTCAGTGGAAAATGTTAAGGGTAAAGGTATGTATGTGGAGGTCCTTGCTAAAAAGGTGGAGAGTGCTGTTGGCTAAGGTACAAATGCTTTTACCGGAAAACTTCCTTAAAAGTATATCTTCCCTTGAAAAGAATACTGATGACATTACTGAAAAGGTACTTAATGAGGGTGCAAAGGTGGTACTGAAATATTTTAAGGAAAACCTACATAGTGTCATTGGTAAAGATTTAAAGTACAAATCAAGGTCAACGGGTAAGCTGGAAAGCTCCCTTGGTATCTCAAAGCCTTTACTTGATAAAAACGGAAACTTCAATATTAAGATTGGCTTTGCTGAACCAAGGGACGGTAACTTAAGCAATAGTAAAATTGCAACTATCATTGAATATGGGAAAAGTGGTCAGCCACCTAAACCATTTTTGAAACCAACTAAAAGAAAATCAAAAAAGCCTACAACAGAGGCAATGATTAGAAGATTTAATGAGGAGGTAGAAAAGCTATGAGCATGTTAAGTGACTTAATTAATACACTTAAGCCATTAAATGTACCTATTGAAACAGGTGTGTTTACTGACAAAGCTCCTAATGAATATATTGTATTAACTCCTATTGATGAATACTTTTTACTTTTTGGAGATAACGCACCATTAGTAGATATTAGTAGTGTACGAATATCTCTATACACAAAGGGTAATTACCTATCATTAAAGAACAGTATTGTAAAGGCTTTAATAAATGACGGATATACATTAACAAACCGTCAGTATATTGGATATGAAACAGAAACTATGTATCACCACTACAATATAGATGTGGAAAATTATTATGAAACGGAGGAATATTAATGGCAACAATAGGTCTTGATAAGCTATATTATGCAGTCATCAAAGAAGATGCAAATGGTGACGAAACATACAGTACACCGGTACCACTGGCAAAGGCAATTTCTGCTGAGCTTTCTATTGAACTTGCAGAGGCAACTCTCTATGCTGATGATGGTGCATCTGAGGTTGTAAAGGAGTTTAAGTCAGGTACACTTTCCTTAGGTGTTGATGACATCGGTAACACAACTGCAAGTGATTTAACAGGTGCAGTGATTGACAAAAACAATGTGGTAATCTCAGTAAGTGAGGGTATTTCCTCACCGGTAGCTATTGGGTTTAGAGCAAAGAAGTCAAATGGCAAGTACAAATACTTCTGGTTCTATCGAGTTAAGTTCGGTATCCCTGCTACCAGCCTTGCAACAAAGGGTGACAGTATTACATTCTCAACACCAACTATTGAGGGTACAATTATGAGAAGAAACAAGGTTGACGGGAACAACAACCACCCTTGGAAGGCTGAGGTTACTGAGGGTGAAAACAATGTGTCTAATGATACTATTACAAATTGGTACAAGAATGTGTATGAACCTACATATACATCACCATCTAAGTAAGGAGAATTAATATGGAAAATGAACGCTCATCAGTAATTAATATTGGTGGTAAGGAATATGAACTTTTGCTAACTACAAAAGCAACAAAAGAAATAGCTAAGAGATATGGTGGCCTTGAAAACCTAGGTGAACAGCTGTTGACTTCAGAGGACTTTGCTGAGGCTATTGATGAGATTGTGTGGTTAATTACACTACTTGCAAATCAAAGTATTTTAATACACAACCTAAAGAATACTGAGGACAAAAAGGAGCTACTAACTGAGGAAATGGTTGAGTTACTAACCTCTCCCAGTGAGCTTGGTGAATACAAGGAAAGTATATCTGAGGCACTAAACAAAGGTACAACAAGAAATGTTGAAAGTGAAACTGACTCAAAAAAACAAATAGTCGGGTAGCAGATGATGAACTGTTTACCCGACTGCTTTATTATGGCTTAGCACACCTAAATCTTACACAGGATGAGGTGTGGCTAATGCCCTTTGGACTTTTGCTTGACCTGTGGGAATGTCATAGACAGTATAACGGTATAGCTAAACCTAAAAGAGAGATTACTATTGATGATGTTATTCCTTTTGGGGTTTGATAAATTTTGACTATTTTTCTTTTGTGTGATATTGTGATATAATAAAAAAATATTTAAAAAAGATATATAGGAGCGATGAATATGTCAAGAATAAGTGATACTGAAATCAAAGATATGCTCAATGCATTGGAAAATGATAGTGACTTTGAATATTTAAGAAAGCTATACGAAACACCAAATTGTTTTACCATAATGGGAGATAAAAGAAGAGAAGAATGGCATAGTAATTTTGTATGTTGGCTACTTGACCCTAATGAAAACCACGGACTAGGTAAATTTCCTTTAGTAAAATTTTTGGATTTAGTTGAAAGTAAGTGCGAAGAACTTAATATTGATAAAACAGATGTTGAGAATATGAAATTTAAAAAAGAGTCTTCAGCTAAAGATCAAACAGATAATAAAGGTCGAATGGACATTTTAGGTACAAGTACGTCTTTAATTTTAGTTATAGAAAATAAGATTAAAGCTAGTGAAAATTCCAAAAATGATAAACCACAGTCAGATGTATATTTTGATTCTTGCGAACAAGAATATAAAAATAGACAAAGAGTTTATGTTCTTTTAAAGGCAAGTTCATATACTTCTTTGGAAAATAAAAATTTTATTCATGTTACATATCAAGATTTGCTTGATGAAGTGATAAAAACAGCATATGAAAAGTGCGAAGAATTAAAATTAGAAGATACAAAAAGTGTGTTGAAACAATACGCATTGGATATCTCTAATCCATTTTCTGATCCACAGTTGGCTTATGCAAATAAGGATTTGTCTGAAAATATTTTTAAAAAGCATGAAGAGATAATATCTAAAATTCGTCAAACAATGCGTGATAAGAAAGATAGAGACAAAGAGTCTGTTATTTATGTATTCTTTAATAAATATGAAAAATACATAAATAATGCTATATTAAAACCTTTGGGCAAAAACGCCATTAACGATTCACGACTTGATACAAATGATACAATCAGTTATCTAATGAAAAAAGATTATATAATTCCAGGGAAAACAAAATTATATTATAATCGTCTGAAAAAAACTTTTATTATTAAGATTGATGAAAAACTTAAATTTTGGGCTGGCTATTATGAAGGAAAATATGATGATTCACGAGAGGTAAACTATATAATAAAAGAATACAATTCACTTCATCCTGCAGCAGCAGAGATAGAACAAATTGCAGCAGAGATAGACCAAATTATTGCAGAAGCAGGGATAGAAGAAATTGCAACAGCAGAGATAGAACAAATTGCAGCAGAGATAGAACGAAAAGCTCGTCCTAATAATAGTAATCGTGGAATAGGTCCAAGGTACATGAAGCTTTTAAATTCCGGTGTTAAAGATGCAGAAGGAATGACAATTGGAGATATTCTTGATAGCATAAATAACTCTAATATATAATCGTACTCAAGGAGTAACCAAAAGGTTGCTCCTTTTTTAATACACTTTTGAGCCAATAGGCTCTTTTTTTATGCCATAAGGAGGTGAATATATGGCTGATAATATGGGAATAAAGCTAGGTGTTGAGGGTGAAAAGGACTTTAAAAATGCCCTAGCTGATATTAATAGAAACTTTAGGGTGTTAGGCTCTGAAATGAAACTGGTATCCTCTCAGTTTGATAAGAATGATACTTCTGTTGAAGCCTTGTCATCAAGAAACAAGGTGCTGAATAAAGAGATAACTACACAAAAGCAGAAGATTGAAACACTAAAATCTGCACTTGATAATGCCACAACTTCCTTTGGTGAAAACGATAAAAGAACACAAAACTGGCAGGTACAACTGAATAACGCAAAGTCTGCTTTAAACGGTATGGAAAGAGAACTGAAAGAAAATAATAAAACTCTTGAAAATACTGAAAGTGAAATGACAAGTGCCAGTAAGGATACAAATAAATTTGATAAAAAGCTATCTCAGGTGTCTAGTACTGCAGTTGATACTAAAAGTAAGCTAAGCAAAATGGGTAGTGCTCTTAAAAAGATAAGTGTAGGTATTGGTGCATCTATTGCTGTAATAGGTACAAGTGCAGTAGCAAGTGGTAAGAAAATGTGGAGCCTTTCAAATGATGTTGCTGAATATGGTGATAAGGTTGATAAAACCTCACAGAAAATCGGTATTAGTTCTGCTTCATATCAAAAGTGGGGCTATGTTTTTGAAAGATGTGGTGCTAATGTTGATGGACTTCAGGTTGGTATGAAAAAGCTTTCCGGTGTTATTACTGACGCAAGTAATGGTTCTGATTCTGCTAAAAAGAAAATATCTGCCCTTGGTCTTTCTATTGATGACCTTAATGGTAAAAGTCAGGATGAACAGCTTAGCTTAGTTATTTCCTCCTTGCAGAATATGAAGTCCGGTGCTGAAAGAACTGCAGTTGCAAATAGCTTACTTGGTAAGTCTGCTGTTGATATGGCAGGTGTACTGAATATGTCTGCTAAGGAAACAAATGCACTTAAAAAAGAGGCACAGGACTATGGAATGATAATGGATGATAAGGCTGTAAAGGCAAGTGCTAACTTTGAAGATAGCTTGACAAAGGTTAAAGGTACTGTTACAGGTCTAAAGAATAATATGGTTGGTTCACTTTTACCTGCTATTACTGAAATAATGGACGGCTTTTCTGACTTAGTAGCCGGTAATAAAAATGCCGATGAAAAAATGAAAAGTGGTGTTTCTAATGTAATTAAGTCTGTTACCGATATGTTACCTAAGGTTGTAGAGCTTGTTTCTACTGTTGCACAAGCTGTGTTAGAAAATGCTCCCACAATTATCACCTCCCTTTCTAAAGGTATATTAAGTCAAATACCAAGCCTACTGAAAACAGTATCGGATGTTGTTACAGAGCTTTTAAGTAGCCTTTTTACCTTGTTCCCACAGATTATTGATGTGGGAATAAAGGCTGTTGTAAATTTGATGAAGGGTATGAGTGAGGCTTTGCCTACTTTAATACCGGAAATAGTTAAGGTGATTGCTGAGCTGATAACTGCTTTTGTGGATAACATTAGTTCATTTGTAGATGTTGGTGTTGATGTTATCCTTGCAGTTATTAATGGTATCATCAATAGTATTCCTGTGCTGATTGAACAGATACCTGTAATTTTAGAGGCCCTGCTAACTGCACTTACTGAGTCATTACCTACCCTTATTGATGGTGTAACCTTGTTAGTTCAGTCAATAGTAGATAGCTTGCCGGATATTATTAGCTCATTAATTTCTGCTTTACCTTCTGTAATTGAAACCATAGTTACAACAGTTACAGAGCTACTTCCTGTAATTCTTGATGGTATCACTTCTATTATCACCGGTATTGTAGAGGCTCTTCCTGACTTAATAACATCACTAATAGATGCCTTGCCTGACATTATAGATACACTTGTCTCTGCTTTTGTTGAACTTTTACCGACAGTTATTAATGCTATTGTTGATTGCCTACCTAAATTTATAAATGGTGCAATTAAACTTATCCTAGGCTTAGTTAAGTCCTTGCCTAAAATTATTAAGTCACTACTAAAGGCATTACCGGAAATAGTTACAACTGTGGTTAATGCAATAGTTAAGTGCTTACCTCAGCTTATCAATGGTACTATTCAGTTAATTATCGGTATTGTTAATAACCTACCTGCTATTATACTTGGGTTAATAAATGCTTTGCCTGATATTATCACAGCTGTTGTTGATGGTTTAATCAATGCTTTACCTCAGCTAATTAAGGGCTGTGTAACCCTTGTGGTTGAGCTTGTAAAGAATATTCCAAAGATTATTAAGTCACTGATAAAGGCAGTACCTAAGATTATTATTAGTCTTGTTAAGGCATTTGGTAGTGGTGTTAGTAAGTTTATTGAAATCGGTGGTAACTTAATTAAAGGCCTGTGGCAAGGTATCTCTGATTGTGCCGAATGGATATGGGGTAAGATTAAAGGGTTCTTTGGTGGCATTGTTGACGGAATTAAGGACTTCTTTGGTATTAAGTCACCTTCAAGACTATTTAGGGACCAAATCGGTAAGAACCTAGCCTTAGGTGTTGGTGTAGGCTTTGAGGATACTATGAAATCAGTTACAAAGGATATGCAAAATGCTCTGCCTACTGACTTTGATACAACTGTTTCTGCCACTGCTGATGTTAATGGTATTGCTAGGGATAGTGCATTAGGTAATGTGGTTCAGAACTTTAACAACACTATTACCTTTGGTAAAGTACATATTAATAAGGAAATGGATATTGATACTGTGGCACATAGGGTGTCATCAGTAATTGTTAATGACATTATGATAAAGGGTGGTGCTTATGCTTAATGAGTAAATACAACTTTAAATTTGGTGATGTTTGGCTTTCTGAATTTGGTGGCGTCTGTACTGAAGTTCCACCAATAGAAATAGCCAGTAAGGATGTAACGCTAATTGATATTCCAAATAAAGACGGTAGTGATTGTATAGATAACGGTAGATACTGTAATGTTGAGTTTACAAGGACAGTTGCCCTTGTAGGTAACAGAATTTCAACAGTACAGGAAAAAGCAAAGAACTTAATAAAGCACTTTGCATATTTGCAAGGGTATCAAAAATTTGAAGATACTGACCATGAGGGTATGGTAACAAAAGCAGTTCTTTTAAATCTTGATGAAGTTACAAAGAACTTAAGGACTATGTTTACTGCAGTGCTAAAGTTTTCAAGAAAGCCATATTGGAAGCTAAAATCTTCTTTAAGTGAAGAAAAATTAAATAGTACACTTCTTGCAGATAAAGGTGTGGTTCTTAACAATCCTTTCCCTTCATCTGCTTGTCCTATTATCCGTTATTACTTTGCTACCGACCCTCATAGTACAATGGCTACAACTAAGGTTAATTTCTCATTTACTTCAAATGGTGAAACAATAACCTATTCAAAACCGGGTATCAACTTTAAACCTACTCATAATATTCTTGATATTGATATTGAGGAGCAAAGAGCAGTGGTTCATTCTCCCGGTGGAGAAATATACAAATATGTTGATGTGCCAATACCTAAGCCTATCAGTAAAGGTACAACAATATTTAAATCTGTACTATCAAAAGAAACAGAAAAGGTTTCAATTTTTCCTAATTGGAGGTGCTTGTATTGACACCTAGGCTATATTCAAAAATTGTCCCATCACTTATTAATACAAACTACTTTTTAGGTAACCTAAACTGTTGTACAAAATGTGAAGTGACAGAATGTAGAAATGGCTCATACACCTTGTCACTTGAAACAACAGTAAATGATGATTGTGCAAACCTTCTTTTATCTCAGAGAATAATCTGTGCAAAGGCTAATCCCTTTGATGATGAACAGTACTTTGAAATACAGTCAACAGAAAGAGGTACTAACGGTATTATTAAGGTTGAGTGTAAGCACATAAAGAACTATTGCTTTCAGTATTGCTCTGAGGGTGATATGGCATATGACGGTGATTTGCTTTCAATTAAGGGTACACCTAAGAAAGTATGGGACAAACTTCAAAAGGACTATATTACTACAACTGTCCCTTTTAACTTTAGCTCTGATATTACATCATCAAATGACTTTTCACTGGGAATAAGTACACCGGAAACACTGGGTAATATCTTAGGTGGAAAGGAAGGTAGCTTTCTTGATGTATGGGGTGGTGAATATCACTTTGATAATTTCAACATTCATTTACTTAAAAGCAGAGGTAAGGTGCAGAACTATATCTTAAGATATGGTAGCAATATTTCTGACTTTACACAAAGTGAAAATTGTGAGGAAACCTATTCTCATATTTTGCCATATGGTAAGGTGTCCTTAGGTGACCACAAGATAAACTTCTTTGCACCTATATTTGAAATTGAAAATCATAGCTGTACAACTGACAAGGTATATATGCTTGACTGTACATCGTTCCTTGATAGCTATTCAGTAGGTAAGCAAGGATACAAATATGACGCAGTAAAGAATGCTATGACAAAATATGCAAAGTCCTATGGAAAGAAAAACAACCTAGGCTCGCTAAAGGTTAGTATTGATGTAACCATTAAGTCAGAGCTAGATCAAATGTCTAACCTAGGGCTATGTGACACAGTGACAGTTATACTTGATAACATAGGAACAAAGGCTACTGCAAAAATAACTGAAGTAACCTATGATTCACTTAATGAAAGATGGGAAAAGCTGGTTGTCGGTGAAAGCAAGGTTACTGTTGCAGATTTAATACTTAATAAAAGGAGGTAAAGAAATGGTTGTTGAAAAGAATATTGAGCTTGACTTAAACAGAATAATACCTATGAAAACTATTACAATTCATCAAGGTGATCAGAACAGTATTAACCTAGTTATTACATTAACCAATGATAGTAAAAGTGTAGCTTTAACCGGAAAAGCAGTAATGTATGATGCAGTAATTAACAACATTCTTGCTGAACAAAACAAAGTAGGCTCTATTAAAGACTCAAGGATTATCATTCCTATTACAAGTAATATGACTTCTCATAGTGGGCTACTGAAAATTGATGTAAAGCTAATTGAGGGTACAACAACAAAGTCCATTCTATTCACTCAAACATTAACTCTGATTGTTGAAAAGTCAGTTATTAATGGTGACACAATAATTGACGGAAAGAACACCACAATAGAGAAACAACTTAATGATTTTCAATCTAAACTTGATAGTATTGTTAATGATGTGTACAAAAAGAAAGATGTTGATAATCTACTGAAAAGCAAGGTAAGCCATATGTATTCTAATTCTTCAACACTTGAAACCTGTGATGAATGTACTGATTGGAATACATACTATCATTTGTATATTGACGGTTCATATCAGATACTTATTAACACCTATGGTACAGGTGGTCAATTCCGTTTAACCAGATATGGCGAAGTGTATTTTAGAAACTACAACTACAATGAAAGCAAATGGAGTAGCTGGTCCTTAATTAATGCTAATATTCAAGACCATTCTATTGCATATGAAAAGCTAACTGATGATTACTTGCGATTTTATGGTAGCTTTAGCTTAGATGATGTGGATATGATTAGAGCATATGGTGTATATGCAGGTGGTGCAACTAAGGAGTTTATCAACAAATATGATGTACATGGTAGGTTTAACTTAATATACACTTCATATCAATTATTAATTTTTCCTGAATGTAACCGTATGCTAATTAGGTATCCGGAAAGTTCAGGTGGCTTTACAGATTGGATTGATATTTCACCACAAACCGATTACTTAAAGGAAGAAAAAGGTCAAGTTGGAGAGAACTATGCTTGGTACACAGACAAAAGTCAAGGGTACTCATTAAGTGGTACATATTCATTAATAGGTGATATGTGCTATTTAAGTGGCAAAGTACCTTTAATTAATGGCTAGAGGGTTGTTTATTACTCCTTGCCTGTATCCTCTTTATCATCAAGTATGGTACTGGGAAAGATTGATAATGACTATTTCTCAATATCCACAAGCACTCTTGAAAACCATTCAGTTATTGAGCTTAAGAGGTTTGACAATTCATTAATGGGTTCAGGTGAAATATCATTCACTTTGATTTATAAATACAAATAAGGAGGTACTATGGCTACAAAGATAACTAAAGAGATAACCATTGACTTGCTGACAAGTAGTAGTGTCAGCATAGTTACAAAGAGGTACATAACTATCAGTGGTACAAAACAACAGGTAGGTAACACAGAAAGAAAGGCTTATTCAAATTCACCTTTAGGCAGAAAGATGCTTATTGATGAAGTTGGTAAGCCTTTTATTAATTCAATATTTGCAATATGGGGTGACACTTCAACAGTAAGTGACCCGGAAAGGAAGTGAGGAAAATGAAAAACACATGGAACTGTATTCAGATAGCTTTTGCTACATTAGGTGGATACATTGGTACATTTTTAGGAGGTGCAGACGGTTTTCTATACACACTAATTGCCTTTGCAGTACTTGACTACATTACAGGTGTAATGTGTGCAATAGTAAACAAGAACCTATCAAGTGAAGTAGGTTTTAAAGGCATTTGCAGAAAGGTAGTTATTTTCATACTTGTAGGAATAGCTAACCTTATTGATGTTCACATTATCGGTTCAGGTAGTGTACTTAGAACAGCAATTATCTTTTTCTACATTTCAAATGAAGGTGTATCACTTCTTGAAAATGCCAGTACACTGGGACTACCTGTTCCAAGTAAGCTAAAAGAAATCTTAAAACAAATACATAACAAATCTGAGGAGGATAAATAGATGAAATACACAAACAGTAAACTAGTAGATTACAAAAGACTAAGTCCAAACCATTCAGGACTAAGAACTCACACCATTGACAGAATCACACCACATTGTGTTGTAGGTCAATGTACAGTAGAAACCCTAGGCAGTATCTTTATGGACAGAAGCTATGAAGCAAGTTGCAACTATGGTATTGGTAAGGATGGTAGAGTAGTACTTATTGTTGAGGAGAAAAACCGTAGCTGGTGTTCTTCAAGCAATGAAAATGACCAGAGGGCCATTACCATTGAATGTGCAAGTGAAATCTACTCTCCATATGAAATGAACAGCAAGGTGTACAACAAGCTAATCAAGCTTTGCATTGACATCTGCAAGAGATACAACAAGAAGAAGCTACTGTGGTTTAATAGCAAAAGTAAGTCCCTAAGCTACAAACCTAAGTCTGATGAAATGGTGCTAACTGTTCACCGTTGGTTTGCAAACAAATCTTGTCCCGGTGATTGGTTATATTCAAGACTAGGTAATGTGGCAAAGGAGGTTACAAAGGCACTTAATACATCAACCACATCTAAACCAAATACACAAACCTCATCAAAGAAAAAGTCTGTTGATACTATTGCAAGAGAGGTTATTCAGGGTAAGTGGGGTAACGGCTCAGCAAGAAAATCAAAACTAACAAAAGCAGGTTATGACTACAACGCCGTCCAAAAAAGAGTTAATCAGCTTTTAGCTTAGTACATAATTAAATATCTGTATCTATATGCCCATTAAGGATTATTCCTTGATGGGTATATTTTTTTGCTCTTTTACTGTCCTATTTATGGGACTTAAACCATATTATTGTATAAAATCGTTGATAATTGTTGATATTATATAAAAATTATGTTATAATCGACAATATAAAATATTTTTTGACAATCCAATAAAAGTGAATTGTTTGTATAGAATATCTAGTTGTTTTTACAAATATAGGAGGAAAAGTGAATTGGATAAAAAAGTAATGTTTGATTACTTCAATGCTTTACACAAGGATAGAAGTGATACGGCCAACACATTAGAAAAACCGTCTATGAGAGGAATTTGGCGAAGTGTAACTGACAAGTATTCTGACCAAGCCCATTTTATATATGAACTAATTCAAAATGCTGATGATGCTGGAGCAAAGTCTGTACATTTTATTTTGGAGCCTACAAGATTGATTTTTATACATAATGGGGTAAATCATTTTTCTATTAGCAACCCTGAAACAGAGGAAAATGATTCGAATAATGGCAAATTAGGAGACATAAATGCTATTACTTCCGCAGCAAATTCTAATAAATCTTCAAAAGAGAATAAGATTGGAAAATTTGGTGTTGGTTTTAAAGCTGTTTTTCAATATACAACTACTCCATATATTTATGATACTAATTTTAAATTCAAAATTGATAGGTATATTGTTCCAACTCTAATAGATGAAGATTATCCAAATAGAAAAGAAAACGAAACAGTTTTTGTTTTTCCATTTAATCATAAAGATAAAACCACGCAAGAATGCTATATGGATATTGAAGGCAAATTAAAATCATTGTCTCATCCAATATTATTCTTAAGTAATCTACGTGATATTTCATATGAAATTGAAAACACAGTTGGATTATATGGCAAAGTAGTATTAGAAACCATTGAATACGAAGATAATATGATAGCAGAAAAAATACATTTAATGCAAAACTTTGATAATGATATTATTGATAAATATCTTTGGATGTTTACACGTTGCTATAATGGATTGAAGTATTCTGTTGGATTTTTTATAGATGAAAATAATCATCTCGTTCCCGTAAATGAGCCTGCTTTTTGTTACTTTCCTACTAAGGAAACCACAGGATTGAAATTCTTGATTCATGCACCATTTTTACTAACTGATAGTCGTGAAGGAATTCGTTCTGGTGTTTCACATAACAATAAGTTAATAGAACTTCTTGCTGAAATGTCAGGTTTGGCTTTGCTTCACTTAAGAGACATAGGTGAAAGTAATTCTGTTAAAATAATTGATGACAACATTTTTTCAATTATTCCTTATAATGAAGATGACTTTTGTGACTTAGATGATACTAGTAAAGTTTCATTTATGCCTTTTTATATAGAAATTAATCATATTTTTAAAACTGAGGAAATTATTCCTACACGCACAGGTTTTACAAAAGCAAGAAATAGTTATTGGGCTGCTGTACCTTATTTATCAGAACTTTTTACTGATGAACAATTATCAGAAATATGTGCAAATAAAAATGCACATTGGGCATTTGTTTCATTAGGACGTGATGAAGTACAGCGTAATAATAAGGAATTGTTTTTTTATATTAATGAGATTGTTAACACATGGTTAAATGAACAACATTTAATTCGTGGCAGATTTAAAAATAGGTATTCTAAAGTAAAAGATATTAATGGCATCACTGAAAGCTTTATCGAAAATCAATCTTTTGAGTGGTTATGTGCTCTATATAAATGGCTTTCAGAAACATCTCAACGTACCGAATTAGCTAAATATGCTCCGATATTTCTTGATCAGGATTCAAAAGCAACTGCTGCATATTTTGAAGATGATGAAAATGAACACCTGCATATATTTTTGCCTAGTGATGTTGTTTTTAGTTGCAGAACTATACGCTCAGATTTTTTAAAGAATAGAGATGCACTAAAATTTATTAAGAAAATTGGTATTGAACAACCCTCTATTCGAGATGAAATTTTTAATGTTATTATCCCACAGTATATATATGGTGGAAATATTGATTTCGATAAGCATTTTTGTATTTTCTTTAAATATTATCGTCAGTGCCCACAGGAGGAAATTGAAGAATTCATTGACGAAATTAGAGATTGTGAATTTATAAATTATAATACATTAGATGACCCTGATGTGTATAGAGGAAAAGCTTCAACTATATATATGCCGTCTGAAGAACTTATTGAGTATTTCCAAACAAAACCAAACACAAGATTTATTCTATATGAAGAATATCTTGACTTAGTTGGCACATCTAACGAAAAGCAATTGAAATCATTTTTAGCGGAGTTAGGCGTTAAAAAATCAGTTAGTATTTCCACACGTAAGATTGAGTGGAGAGAGGAATTGAGAAGGGTTGATTTACCTCAACCTCGTTACTCTAAAAGAAAAAACTATGAAGAAGGATATATTGACGGTTGCAAAGAAATTATAGATTATATTGTTAAAAATAAATCTTTAGAAAAATCTGTTATTTTATGGGAACTATTGTTGGACCTACAATCAGAATGTACTTATAATTGTAATTTAGATTTTCTTTTACATGGAACTTGTTATTATCATTACTATTCAAACAAGAGTATTACCTATGAATCTTGGAATGAACAACTCCTAAAGAATGAAGCTTGGCTAATGAATTTAGATGGCGAATTTGTATCTCCAAAAAATCTTTCACAAAACGATTTGGCAGAAGAATATGAGATAAATGATTATGCCAAAGATTTATTCAAATTTCTTGGTGTTAGGGAAGAAAATGTTATTACAGAAGAGGACAATAGCAATCTTACTGATAGTCAACGAGAGAAAGTTGAAATTGCTGATTATATTAGTGCAAATGATATTACATGGGAAGATTTAGAAAGATTAGCATTAGAAAAAAAGGCTCACAAATTAAGAGAACAATCTAATTATGATTTTGATGAAGATAATAATGATAATGATGAATTGGATGAAGATGAGTATTTCGATGATGATTTAGAAGGTGATAATGAGGTTGATGAGACATCAGAATTTTCAAGTCAATCCAATAGAACTGGTAATCATAAAAAATTACATAAATCAACTACTAATGTTGCTAAGGATATTCTTAATCGAACAAATTCTGTGCCTTCTGCCCATACAAATGATGATGTTGATGATATTGATGATTATGATGATGACGAATTTATACCACGTTCTATAGATTTTAGTCGAAAAGCTGAAATTGAAAAGAACAAGGCAGCAAAGGCAATTGACAAAATAGCTTTTCAAGAAGAATTACATGAAAAAGCTTTAAATGCTACTAAATATACATATGGTTGGTTTAAGGCTCTTTTAGAATTAGAGTCCTATATTAGTAATGCTAATAACTCTAATAATAGAGAAATATCTATTAGTTTTGGAAGTGTAGAACGAGAGGTTGGAACAAAGCGTACTCTTATTTTAAAATATCCAAATAGAAACATCCCTCAATTTATGGAAGATTTGTCTGATATTCCACTATTACTTTATTTCGGCGAGCAAACTAAAACACTTGTAATAGAGGTTGCCAATGTTAAGTCCTATACACTAAGAGTGAAATTGAAGTCACATCCTGATATTAGTAATATCGATTTTTCTGAGGTGTCAGAGGCAAGAATTGATGCAAAAAGTCCCGAATTTTTAATGGATGAATTGCGTAAAGGATTTAATAATCTTGGTTATGATGATAATTTTAATATGCAAGAAAATCTATATGAAAATATTGAGTTTGTTTTTGGTCCTCCTGGTACAGGAAAGACAACACATTTAGCTCGTAATATTCTTATTCCTTTAATGAAAAATGATAATCCACTAAAAATTTTGGTACTAACACCTACAAATAAATCAGCTGATGTGCTAGTTAGAAAGATAATGGAAATAATGCAGGATGACGATTCTTATTGTGATTGGTTACTTCGTTTTGGAGGTACCGGTGATGAAGTTATTGAACAGAGTCCAGTCTATCGTGATAAAACTTTTGATATTAGAAAAGTAAAAAAGAATGTTACTATTAGTACTATAGCTAGATTTCCTTATGACTTTTTTATGCCTGAAGGTGCGAGAATTTTCTTGAATGGTATAAAATGGGATTATATTGTTGTTGATGAGGCTTCAATGATTCCACTAATTAATATTGTTTATTTGCTATATAAAAAGACACCAAGCAAATTTATAATTGCCGGTGACCCATTCCAAATAGAGCCAATAACTTCTGTTGATATGTGGAAGAATGAAAATATATATACTATGGTACAATTGAATTCTTTTACTGAGCCACATACGATACCTTATGATTATAAGGTTACATTGCTTACTACACAATATCGTAGTATTCCTTCTATTGGAAATATATTCAGTAAACTGTCATATGGTGGAATATTAAGTCACTACCGTAGCGAAGATAGTCAAATTAAACTTAATATTGAAGATGAACTCGATATTAAGCCACTAAATATTATTAAATTCCCTGTTAGTAAATATGAGAGTATATATCGTTCAAAACGATTAAATCACAGTAGTTCTTACCAAATATACTCTGCTTTGTTTACATTTGAATATGATACATTTTTAGCAAATAAAATTGCAAATGCTAATCCAAACAGATTATTGAGGATAGGAATAATTGCACCATATCGTGCTCAGGCAGATTTGATTGAAAAGTTGGTTGCGTCAGAAAATATTCCTTCTACTATTGATATACAAGTTGGTACAATTCATGGCTTTCAAGGTGATGAATGTGAAATCATTTTTGCAGTTTTTAATACTCCACCCAATATTACTGCTAAGAAGGATATGTTTTTGAATAAACGTAATATCATAAATGTATCTATAAGTAGGGCTACAGATTATTTATTTATTGTTATGCCAAATGATAAAACTGAAAATATTAATAATCTACGACTAGTTAAACGTGTAGAACGACTAATTAATAACAGTGCTTCTTACCAAACATTGTTTTCTGATGACTTAGAGTCACTAATGTTTGGTAATTCTAATTATTTGGAAGAAAATTCATTTTCTACTGGTCATCAAAGTGTTAATGTATATGGACTTCCAGAAAAGCAATATGAAATTAGGAGTGAAGAAACAGCAGTTGATATTCAGATTCATCAAGTGGTTGACAAGCAAAATCAAAAAGTGGATGAGGATAACACAAATACTACTAATGAAGCAACACAAAATAACTCTATTAAACATCTGAGAAAGAGAAAATCACAAATTGTAGTTAGCCCACAATATGGTCAAGGTGAGGTTATTAAGCAATATATTGATAAAGGAACTTCATATATTGATGTGAAATTTGAAAATAAAACAACAACTTATGAAGAGGAAGTTGCATTTAAAACTAAATCCTTAATCAAAAAGTAAAACCTAATTCTATCCCTACTTAACTGAAATATGTTAGGTAGGGATATTTTTTTGCAAAATTTAAAAATATCCGCTCAAAATGATTTCTTATCTCCAGTGGAAAAGTAAAAGCATATTTATATACTGGAGGTTACTATGAATAATAATGAAAACAAATCTGTCTTAAAAGCAACAGATAATACCATGCATTTAAAGCAGGAGTTCTCCCCTATCTCCCACAATGACTTACAAAATGATTATGATTATTTCAAAGCACAAGAAGTTGCAAATCTAATGCTAAATTCTGGACTTATTTCCTTGTCAGAATTCAACAAATTAACTCTTTTAAACCGTAAAACCTTCTCCCCTTTTTACGTAGAAATAATGTCAAAAATAACTTGATTATTTCAGCATTTAGAGTGATATATATACAATAAGGAAAGGAGGTGTATGTTTTGAAAAAGGTTACAAAAATTGACAAGGTACAAAACGCACCAAGTCAAAAAGAAAAGATACGAGTTGCAGCCTATTGTCGTGTTTCTACCAGTAATGAAGCACAGTTGGAAAGTTTAGAGACTCAGAAAAGCCACTACGAAAACTACATTAATTCTCGTAGTGACTGGGAACTTGCCGGTATATATTTTGATGAGGGTATTACCGGTACAAAGAAAGATAAACGCCCTGAACTTTTGCGTTTGTTAAAAGATTGTGAAGCCAATAGGATAGATTTCATAATCACAAAATCCATCAGCAGATTTTCAAGAAGCACAACTGATTGCTTGGAACTAGTTAGGAAACTTCTTAATCTTAATATTCCTATTTACTTTGAAAAGGAAAACATCAATACCGGTTCGATGGAAAGTGAATTATTTCTTACAATTCTTAGTTCAATGGCTGAAGATGAATCAGCTTCTATTTCAGAGAATAAGAAATGGTCAAACAGAAAGCAATTTAGAGATGGAACATTTAAAGCTATGTGTCCACCTTATGGCTACTGCTATAATGATGGAACAATGTGCATTTTCCCTGAACAAGCAAAAGTTGTAAAGCGGATATTTTCTGATGCCTTATCCGGTAAAGGTACAACAACCATTGCAAAGGAATTAAACAATGATGGGATACCTTCAAAGCAAGGTAAGAAATGGAACCAAACAACTGTTAAGAAAATTCTTTCAAATGAAGCATGTATTGGTGACGCTATATTTCAAAAGACCTATACTGATGAGTATTTCAATAGACATATAAATAATGGTGAAAAAGAAATGTACTACATACAAAATCATCATGAAGCAATTATTAGCAAAGAGGACTTCAAGTCAGCTTCTGCTATAATTTCACAACATGCTACTGAAAAGAACATCTCTAGTAATGATAATAAGTATAGAAACCGATATGCTTTTTCAGGGAAAATCATATGCAGTGAATGTGGAAATACCTTTAAAAGAAGATTACACACTAACACATATAGCAAGTATTGTGCTTGGTGTTGTAATACTCATTTAGCAGATAAGAGCAAATGCTCTATGCTTTATCTTAGGGATGATGACTTAAAGATAGCTTTTGCAACAGTCCTAAACAAATTAATCTATGGCCACAATCTTATTCTGAAGCCCTATGTTGAAGCACTAAAGAACATTTCCGGCAATAAAGACTTTGCAAGAATACAACACCTAGAACAGCTTATTAAACAGAATAAGGAGCAACAAGAGGTTTTAACTAAGCTACTGTGTCAAGGCTACATAGACCAAGTTCTATTTACCAATGAAACAAATTCACTTCTTGCTCAGTCCAGTAAATACAAAAAGGACATAGACGCAATTAATTCAACAATCAATAGTGACAATTCACGACATTATGAAGCAGAAAAGCTACTTTATTTTACCGAGCACAACACTATGATTAAAGAATACAGTGAAAATTTTTTTGAAAGATTTGTTGACCATATTATTGTTTATTCCAGACATTTAGTTGGATTTGTTATGAAATGTGGTCTCACCTTTAAGGAGGTAATATGATGGGTCATACACCACTTGGTTATAAAATAGAAAATGGTGTTGCAGTTATTGATAGAAAAGCCACTGCTAAAGTTCTTAATCTGTATAAAAACTATCTTAGTGGTCTTTCACTTATTAAATCTGCTAAAAAAGCCGGCATAAACACATCACATGCCGGTGCAAAACATATTATGCAAAATAAGCACTATCTTGGTGATGATTTCTATCCTGCTATCATTGATAAAGAAACCTTTGATGAAGTAGAAAACGAACTGAACCGAAGATTAGAAAAACTTGAAAGAAATTGTAAGCCAAAAGAAATGCCAAAGAAAAAGGTTCCTATACTCTTTCATTTTGGAGATATTTCAGAATATTATGATAATCCAATTAAACAAGCTGAGTATTTGTATAGCCTTATAGAAAGCGAGGTCATTTAATGGGAAATGTAATGGTTATTCCTGTGAAAAGGAAAATAGGCAACACTAATCGTAAAAAGGACACAAATCCTAAGTTACGAGTAGCAGCATATTGCAGAGTTAGTACTGACAGTGATGAACAGGCTACTAGCTATGAAGCACAAGTTGAGCACTACACAGAATATATTAAGAGAAACCCTGATTGGGAATTTGCCGGTATTTATGCCGATGACGGCATCTCCGGCACTAACACAAAAAAACGTGAAGAATTTAATCACATGATTGATGACTGTAAGGCTGGTAACATTGATATGATTATTACCAAATCCATCAGTCGATTTGCCAGAAACACACTGGATTGCCTGAAATACATCCGACAACTCAAAGGCATGAACATTCCTGTTCTGTTTGAAAAAGAGTCCATCAACACGATGGATGCTAAAAGTGAAGTTCTTATCACTATCATGGCTTCTCTAGCCCAGCAGGAATCGCAATCCTTAAGCCAGAACGTGAAGCTGGGCTTGCAATACCGCTACCAGCAAGGCAAGGTACAAATCAACCACAATCGTTTTCTTGGATACACGAAGGACGCGGACGGCAACCTCATCATCGATCCAGAACAGGCAGAAATCGTAAAGCGCATTTATCGAGAGTATTTAGAAGGACTCAGCATGGATAAGATTGCCGCCGGGCTGGAACGTGACGGTATCCTTACCGGAGCCGGAGGAAAAAGGTGGCACACAAGCACCATCAACAAGATCCTGCGCAATGAGAAATACATCGGCGATGCCTTGCTCCAGAAAACCTACACAACTGACTTTCTGAACAAAACCAGAGTCAAGAACAACGGTCTCGTCCCTCAGTACTATGTAGAAGGTAACCACGAAGCTATTATTCCGAAGGAAATCTACTTACAGGTTCAAAAAGAGTTGGTCCGTAGGCGAGTAGTTAAAACCAGTGCCAACGGCAAGAAACGTAGCTACAGCTGCAATCACTGCTTCTCCCAAATCATCATCTGCGGAGAATGCGGTGAAATGTTCCGAAGGCTCCACTGGAACAATCGTGGCGTTAAATCTATCGTCTGGCGCTGCATCAGCAGGCTAGAATCTACCGGATTGGAATGCCACGCCAGAACCATCAACGAGCTGGTCCTTCAGGATGCTGTCGTCAAGGCAATCAACCAAATGCTTGGAGACAAAAGTAGATATCAAGCACAGCTACAGCTAAACATTGCTTCAGTCATTCGAGCTTCGCAGGCAACCTCCGTTGAAAACATCGACGAGAAGCTGATGGCCTTACAGCAAGAGCTTATCCAGAAAGCCCAGAGCAAAGAAGCCTATGACGAAATTGCCGATGAAATATTCAGGCTTCGAGAACTGCGTCAGCAGACCACTATAGACACTGCCGCAAGAGACGAACAGATAAAGCGGATCAATGATCTACAGGATTATATTGCACAACAGACTACCCATCTCACCGAATTTGACGAATCGCTGGTACGACGCTGGATCAAACAGATCACCATCTGGGATAACCGCATCACCGTCGAATTGAAATCCGGTGTTAGTATCGATGTGGATGCATAACTCCCATAGACACACAAAACCATCTATATAGCTGACAAAATTTATTTCGTTACGAATAGTCAGGATATCAATCATTATTAATGATAGCCTCACCACAGAATTTTATCCAGTAGTGAGGCTATTTTTACTTAGAAGGCATCTGATATTTTCTGTGAATAAACTCAATGATAATGTCCTTAAAGGCATGGACGATTTCTATTATGACATCATCACTTACCATTTTGCTGTTCTCAGTAGCCAATGTATCTTTCGCTGTGTCGATTTTCTCTTCTACACTTTGAATTTTCTGCATGTTCTTGTCAGCCTGATCTTCCGGCATACTGTTCTTCTTTTCTTCTGTCATTTGAATGACCTCCTTATCTTTGATAAGGTTATTCTAGAGCTTTTTCATTAATTTCATTAAGAACGAAAATAAGGATTTTTATTTGTCTGCCTTAATGCCATATATATTTCTTTAACATATCTAATTCTTTTGTTTGTCCAATTCTTATTCGATACAAATATCTGAAAAACATTATACTCTTCCATTACCGAGGCCCAATCCTCAACAGTCGTATTCTCAACAAACCATTTTCTTATGTTAGTTCCTTGATAAGTCATACGCATCAGCATTGATGATACTGTCACTAGTGCTTCTCTGTATCGAGCTTCATCCGTTTCTGATAAGTCCAGAAATGATGATACAAACTTATCTCGGATAAGAATCATCCGACTGTCTGTATGAATTATACCTCCCGTATATTGAGGCGGTAGTGCAGATACCAAGCCTACTGGTCCACAGAACAAAGAGCATTTTCGTTCTACATCATCAATATGTTTTTGCCCTGTCCTATCCATCTCAACTGCAACGTCATAGTAAAAATCAAATGCATACTTCCATGCAAGTGTAAATAAAGCTAAAGAACCAAAAACCATACCTTCTGGTCCTTCTTCAGATTTTTCTTTCATGGTACGAATAACATCATCATATTCATTCGCATATTCGATGAAAATTTGTTTTGTAAAATTTTTACTCAGTATTCTATTGTCTGTAATTGCAGAAACAAGCCTCATATCATGAACATTATTTATCTCCCAGTATTGAAAATCATTAAATTGATAACCTTCTATTTTTTCTCTAATATCTTTCATATTTGGCGGAAGCAGACCATCCAATTCAATTCCAATTTGTTCTTTCCGTGTCAGATATTCTTGCATACGGTAACCATTTATTTTTTGAACTGTCCGTTGATGTAGCATTCTCTCATCATCTAATTCTGGAAACGCCATATGAGCTCTCAGTGAACTTTTCTTTGCCGTTGAATCATAGGCAAATTTACAGCATTCAAACAATATTTGCATCACTAAATCATCAAGGTCAATTTTATCTTCAAGTAAAAAAAATATATACTTATCAGGAAGCGTGCCCGTGATATCTTGTTTTATTGTTATAAACACTTTTTGCATTTTATCGTTCAGCACCCTAAATTTCCCCTTACAATCTACATTACAAGAAATCTGTTCGTTTGCTATCTGAAGACACAACAAATTTATTGCTATGTAAGTCAATTATACGATTAAACTTCTTGACCAACTCTCTATCTGCCATACGATAATCTACATTATTGATTTCATCACTCCCTCTCGCTATTAAAAGCATATGTTTAGGGCTAATCGGAAAATAATAACCATTCATATTATTAGTTTCCACATGAGATATATGTTGAAATGAAGGATTATCTGAAGTTATAAACTTCCCTGCATCTGAATATGCCTCAACCAATATAATCTGGCAATCCTCTACCGCTTTTGCTAGAGCGGTGTGATAGAAACCACCTTTCTCTTTATAGAACATTCTATACAACTCTGTAAACCATATGGCACCCATCATTTCATTGATTTCTTTACTTCCTCCGAACGTACTTTTTAAAAGATTACTCATCCATGTATATACACCTGTTGCATCAAAATGAGGACTTCTACACAGCATCATAAAAAAGAACTCCATTATATCTTTTGCAGCGGCTTCAGAAATTGTTCTTACACCTCCGGATTCAGGGTTTGGTGCTGTCCTATGAACTTCGTCAATAAATGTATATAGGATGCTTTCCCACCTCGACTCAAAAATATTACTGAATGAATCTTCTAACAGATAGCATCTCATATTATCAAAACGATTCAGTAATGATTTCTTTCTTGCTGTTGTTCCATCATCATAATAAAAATCCCATTTATCGATATCAAACAAATGCTTGTAAATACTCTTTTTTGTCTTGATAATACTATATCCTAGTTTTCCATAAACAGGCTTTGGGGAATTACTTCTCATTGAATTGTAAATTTCATCAACAAAATAGTTGTAAACCTTTGGGCACTTTCTCGCCAAATAAAACTGTCTGAAATTAATCGTATATAAATGAGGCTCCCAGAGAATTGCTTCCCTGGTGCTACCTTCCCCGTTATCCATACCATTCGTGTAATAATAAACTCCGTCAAATTTCTTATTTGGCTCTTTACTTGTCGCAACTTTAGTCTCCCAAGCCTTCAAATATACTCTTGGGACAAAATGTTGATTTTTCGTTGGCATATGAGTATTCCTCCTGTTATCTATTCCACTGCCAAGTCTGCTTCATAGTATCGAGTGGCTTAAACTGCGGTCGGCTCTGATAACAATTTCAGTGCCACAACCTATGACATCTAATCCACAGCCTAAACCCTACCGCTTTTTTCCGGTCATCGACTTTTTCTCCGGTCGAGCTGCAAAGTAGATATGTTTCCCTACAAGAAAACCGAGCTTTCCGCAAGGCTTCTCTGATGATACCAACCTCGCAAAAAACTGGAAATACGCCGCTTTCTGGCACTTATTTATCTTTCCTTGACATCAAGACTACCGTCTCAATATGGTTTGTATGAGGGAACATATCTACAGGTTGGATTTTGGTAACGGAATAATCTTTTGTAGTTAGATAATGCAAGTCTCTTTCCAAGGTTTCAGGGTTACAACTTACATAGACAATTCTATCCGGTGAAAGTTCACAAAGTGAATCTAAAAATTCTCTACTACAACCTGCTCTTGGTGGGTCAACAAAAACAACATTTGGTGAAGTTACTTCTTCACCGGCCATTTCTGTCATAAATTCACCGGCATCTTTACAATAAAAATTAATATTGTCCTTTTTATTAAGCTCTTTATTTTTCTTAGCATCTTCAACTGCTTGAGGGTTAACCTCTACACCAACTACACTTTTAACATATTTTGATGCCACAAGACCGATTGTACCTATGCCACAATATGCATCCAGTACAACATCATCCTTATTTAGTTGAGCAAATTTAATTGCAGTTTTATATAGTACCTCAGTTTGAAGTGAATTTACTTGATAAAAGGACTTTGGAGAAATTTCAAATTTACAACCACACAGTACATCCATAATTGTACCCTTGCCGTAAAGCACCTTTTCATATGAACCAAGTTTCATTTTTGTAGGGTTAGGGTTTACATTATGAACAATAGTTGTAATCTTTGGAAATAGCTTTAAGACACCTTTTACAAACTCTTTTTCATTAGGAAATTTTCCTTTAGCAGTAACAACTGTTAACAGAATTTCACCGGTATTTTGAGCAGTACGAACAAGAATATTTTTAAAATAGCCTTTATCTGTTTTTGGATTATAGATAGGAATATTTAAATTTTTTAGAACTGTTTTTACTGCAATAGCAATCTTGTCACTACGCTTACTGTTTAACAGACAATGTTCCACACCAACAATACCGTTATTTGATGACTGAAAAACGCCACTGATTATTCTGCCACCTTTTGTTGTACGATATAAGGTTTGGACCTTATTTCTATAGTTATATGGTGAGTCCATACCTATGATTTTCTTTACTTTACAAAATTGTGAAAGGCATCTTTCTACTTTATTTTGTTTCCAACTTAGCTGTTGTTCATATGGCATATTCATTAACTGACAGCCATTGCATTTTTTATATACAGGACAAATTAATTCTTTTTCCATAGTAAAAACTCTTTTCTCTATTTTTTATCATTATAACATAAGATTAGAGAAATAGATACTTTTTCTTTTAAATAATAAACATTGAGTCTTTTTTTAATTATCACACAACAAATAGCATTAGAAAACATTGCAGTTAAAATTAAAAAATGGTATAATTTTGTAATATATAGGAAACAAGAGGTTAGAACAATGGGACTCTATGAGTTATTTGAAGATTTGGAAAAGATAGATAGAAAAATAACAGAAAAAAACGAAAAAGAAAGAAGAATTTCTTGCAATGTTTGTGGAGATATGTTCAGTTATGCTGACAGAATAGAGCTTTCTAATGGCATATGTTGTCCAAATTGCAAAAACAAAATTTCTCCTTGGTTTGATAAAGAATTACAATTCACAGATGTAGTTGATTTAAAAAATCACTTAACATATAGGGATAAAAATTTTACAGAGCTTTTTGATTTTAATCCTACTATTGAAATCGGTAATGAACTGAAAATCCTTATTGATGAAAGAATGAAGAAATTTGTTATTGCCTCTGAGGATTATGACTATAAGGAGAAAAACTCCGACTTAATTTCTTTAACATCTGTTACAAGTTGTAGGCATAGAGTTGTTGAAAGTAAAGATGAAATTTTCTTTAGAGATGCACTTGGTCGTACCGGTAGATTCACTCCTAGAGCATTTAATTATTCTTATGATTTTGTTATTAATATTGAAACCAACATTCCATTTATGAGTAAAATGGAATTTAAGATTAACAGATGCAGAGTTGGTTCTGACAACCCTACAACAATTCAAGTTAGTAAAGAAAATTTTACTAATAAAATTAAGGACTTTTTCAAAATGGAAAGAATGTATCCGGGAAAAATTGACAACTCTAAAGATGTTAAAAATTCCCCTGAATACAAAACATATGAACATTATGCAGAAAAGATGTGTGAGGCAATTTTACAAGGAAAAGAAAATGCACATAACCGTTATTATGACAAATCAAAATATATTATTTGTCAGTGGTGTGGTTCAAAGATAGATATTAACGCATCTACTTGTCCTCATTGTGGTGGCGTAAATAAATAAAATTTTATAGATAAGTA
This sequence comes from uncultured Ruminococcus sp., assembly GCA_934476515.1. Lineage (GTDB taxonomy): Bacteria > Bacillota > Clostridia > Oscillospirales > Acutalibacteraceae > Ruminococcoides > Ruminococcoides intestinihominis. The sequence goes on from CAKSNZ010000002.1 coordinate 165,426, forward strand.
AAGGGTTGATACTGATTAAAGTATCAACCCTAATTTTTAGCCTATAAATTTTTGTGCGAAAACTATTAAAATTAATATTGGTAGAACATACTGCAAGTATGGTTTTACAATTCTAGGTAGCTTCATACCTTTACCTGTATTACATTCATTGTAGTAGTTGTCAAAACCCCAACCAAACTTAGTAACACAGAATAATAAGTAAACTAAAGAGCCAAGTGGAAGTAAAATATTACTTACAACAAAGTCTTCCATATCTAGGATACCCATACCAAGTACATTAACACCACTTAGTAGATTAAAGCCAAACATACAAGGTAGGCTTGTTATGAATACAATAGCAAAGTTAATAACTGATGACTTTTTTCTACTGATTTTAAATGTATCTGATACGAAGGAAACAAGGTTTTCAAACACTGCAATAACAGTTGAGAAACTTGCAAATGTCATAAACAAGAAGAACAATGTTCCCCAAATTCTGCCACCTGCCATATTTACAAATACATTTGGCAATGCATCAAAGATAAGTGCAGGACCTTGACCTGCTTCTACATTATAAGAGAAACAAGCAGGGAAAATAATTAAACCGGCCATAATTGCAACAAATGTATCTAGGCAACAAATTCTCACAGCTTCACCTGTTAGAGTATGGTCTTTCTTCATATAACTACCGAAGATTTCCATAGCTGCAATGCCTAAACTTAAAGTAAAGAATGCTTGGCTCATTGCTGAAGTAATAACATTGCCTAAACCGATTTTGCTAACTCTCTCAAAGTCAGGAATCAGATAAAAGCTAAGTCCTTCTTTTGCACCGGATAAAGTAAAACTATGAACTGCTAAAACTACAATTAAAACCAGCAAAGCAACCATCATAAACTTACTTACTTTTTCAAGACCTTTTTGAACACCTTTGCTACACACAAAGAAACCTAAAGCAGTAATTATGAAAATCCAAATTAACATTTCTATTGGTGAAGATGTTAAGTTATTAAACACATTTGTAACAGATTTAGAGTCCATACCGGTTTCAAATTCACCTGTGGCGAATTTATAGAAATATGATGTCATCCAACCTGAAACTGTTGTGTAATACATCATCAGCATATAGCAACCTAACATACAGAACCAACCGTGAATATGCCATTTACTCTTTGGCTTTTCAAGTGTTTTGTAACTTAGGACTGCACTTTTGCCACTTGCTCTACCAACTGCAAATTCCATTGTCAAAACAGGAATACCCATTAGCACTAAGAATATTAAATAGAACAATACAAATAGTCCACCACCGTTTTGACCAACAACATAAGGAAATCTCCATACATTACCTATACCTATAGCACAACCTGCACTAACAAGCAAAAATCCTGTACGGGATTTGAAACTTTCTCTTTCCATTATACCTACTCCTAAAAATTTAATTACTAGTGTATTATACTCATTTAGAAGCTAGCAAGTCAAGAAGAAGTATTTATTTCGTTATTATGTACAATTAGAAGTCAAAGTCATTGTCTAAAAAGTCATCATCATCTTCAAAAGCATCCATATCATCAAAATCATCATTGTCATCAAAATTACAATCTAATTCATCGCCAAATAAAAATTCATATTCAAGTGCATCTTCTAAAGTATCAAGAGAACCGTCATTATCTAAATCAAAAAGATTATCTAAATTGTCAAACATAGTTTTTCCTCCTGTTAAATATACAACATAATCATTCTTTAATTGTTTTAATTATTTTAATAATTTAGTTTTACCTTACAAGTAAAATCTAAAGATTATCTTTATGATTATATAATAACATATTAACTGTCCCATAATTGGGACTTTTCAATTTTGTTTGTGGGTAAAGATAAGTTTGATAAATTAGGGTTTGTGGGGTTAATTATGTAATATAGGTTAATTAAAGAATAACCGATTAATCCATCTAATTTATAGTTTTATCCCTCCTTCAGTCGATTTATAAAAGGTAAATTGCCGTTACGTCAATTTACAATCGACAGCTCCCTCGTCTGAGGGAGCCTTTGTCTTTACCAAAACTTTTGCTAATTTATAGAGTTTGTACTATTTAAAAAATGTGTATTAATTTTAGATTTGTACAGACCTTGTTGCCTCCATCGCTGAGGGAGGTGGCTTTGCGTATGCAAAGCCGGAAGGAGTGATTGGAATTGTAAATTTATTTACAATTCCATATTAAATGAAACTTTCGAATAGCACTACAAACCCAAATTTACAAAACACTAAAATAAAAAATATTTTATAATAGGCTATTTATGTTCTTCTACATAAGAGAGAAACTCAGGTGTTTTTGACCAATAATTAATACCCCAATTTTCAAAATTCCACTGTTCCATATAGTCATTACACTCAAAGTCTATATAATATAAAATATTATCTTGGAACACAAAGTTAGTTGGGAAATAATCAATATTTGTATTTTTAGGATAAAGAATTTTACACATCTCCTTTACTTGTTCTATACAAGCACTAGGCAGACAATCATTTAATACCATATCAAAAACAGTTTCACCTTTGATATATTCCTTTAAAATTCTTTCATTTTCTCTATCATAGTCAAGTAATTTCGGCATAGCAATACCTATATCCGATAATCTTTTATAATCATCAAGTTCAGATTGAAGTTTATCGCCAAACTGATAATAGGAACATGGTTCATGGTGAATTTGCTTTAGTACATATTCTTTCTTCCCGTCAGTTACAAGATAAGAATATCCACCCTTTCCCTTACCTAACAACTTAATTATTGAAAATACCCTAGAGTTAACATTCATTTTTTCCATAATTATCTCCCATAAATATACAAAAAAGTCCCTTATACAAGGGACTTTTAATATTTAATTTATTTTACTGTAACTGTAACAGTCTTTGATTTTTGAGAACCATCTCTTGCAGTTACTGTAATTTTACATGTACCCTTTTTGATACCTTTGATAATACCCTTAGAGTTAATTGTTGCAACCTTTGCATTGCTACTCTTTACTGTAACTGTTTTATTGCCACAGTTTGCAGGGCTTACATATGTTTTTAGTTTGAAAGTCTTACCTTTCTTAATTGTTACCTTTGTGCTATTTACAGAAACTGCTTTTACAGCATATTTAAACGGAGTTTTATATAGCTTTGCGTAAGACTGAGCCTGAGAACCCTTGTTACCGTAAATTGTAATCTTCTTACCGTTTGCATTATAAGTGTACTTTATATAGTTATTAGAAGATTCCTTAATAGATGTAACATTCTTTACAAATGAATCATAACCAATACTCTTACATGTAGATGGAATATAAACGGAACCAAGGCTCTTACAACCTACGAATGTTTTAGAACCTAATTTCTTAATTTTTGTTCCTAATGTGTTACCCTTTAGCTTCTGGCAATTTAAGAAAGCTTCATATCCAATTTCCTTAACCTTTCTAAAGTTAAGTGATGAAGAAAGACTTTTACAATTAAAGAAAGCCTCAGCATCAACATAAGTCACATTTGAGAAATTAATTGAACCTGTTAATTTCTGACAATTAAAGAATGACTGATAACCAATGTAATTTAGTTTATTAGAAGTAGATAACTTTGTTAGATTCTTACAACCACCAAAAGCTGCATTATCAATTTTCTTTACCTTAGAAATACCTGTAACAGTTTTTAATTTGGTACAATTAGCAAAAGAATATTTACCGATAGAGCCAGCAGAACCTAGCTTTACTGTCTGAATATTTGTGCAATCTCTAAATAGATTGTCGGAAACTTTCTTTAGCTTTGGTAGGGTAACAGATTTAATATTATTTGTACCATAGAAAGCATAAGAGTCAATAGCAGTTGCATTTGTATTAATTGAAGTTATCTTAGGTAGGTTATATAGAGCATAACTTTCAATACGGTTTGCATTTTTAATATTAAGTGATTTTAGATTATCTGCACTATAAATTGCATATTGCTTAAGTGAACCGGCAGTTGCACTAACTAGGTTGTCGTTATTATACAAACAATACTTTCCCAATGTTGCCTTACCTAAGTTAGCCTTTGTTAACATTCCACAATATGAAAAAGCATAATCCCCAAAAGACTTTGCCTTTGGTGTGCTAACTGTTTGTAGATTTACACAATTATAAAAAGCATAATCTCCAAAACCGGCACTTGCATTTGTAGTGAAATTTGCTAATGCTCTACAACTACTAAATGCATTAATACCAACAGACTTTACAGAATTAGGAAGTGTAATATCTGTTAGATTATTACAATAAGAAAATGCTTTTTCACCGATTTTACTTAGCTTTGAATTACCATCAAACTGTACATATGTTAGATTAGATAAACTATAAAAAGCACAGTTACCGATAGAAGTTACATTTTCACTTATAACAACTTTTCTGATTTCGTTATACTTATTACTCCAAGGTGCTCTGTTATATACAGCATCATAATTAGCCATATCACCTGAACCAAGTATGTAAAGAACACCACCACTAACATTCCATGTGATATTACCGGTAGCTGAAGTTGTTACCTTGTCTGTTTCTTTAGCAGAAACAGAAATTGCTGTTGTCATAGCAGTCATACACATTAAAACTACTAAAAAAACGGATAATAATTTTTTCATAATATTCCTCCTCTTTATCCTGTTAATATTTTATCATTCTTTAGAAAAATTTACTATTCAACAAATGCAAAAATTTAATACACATATAAGTATTTTTATTGTAAAACTTTACTATACAATTTTTATTATTTAAAACAATAGTCAAAACTACTTAAAAAATGGTAGTAATATGCACAAAAAGGCTGTCCCCTATGGAACAGCCCGGAAAATTATTTTACAGTTACATTAATAGTCTTTGTTTTTAGAGAACCGTCTTTAGAAGATAGTGTAATAGTACATTTACCTTTTTTAAGACCTTTAATAACACCCTTAGTATTCATCTTTGCAATTTTGCTATTGCTTACTTTAACTGAATAAGACTTAGTTGAACACTTGGTTGGATTCATAGTAACCTTAATTTTTGTATTCTTACCTTTCTTTACAGTTATTCTACTTTTGCTTACGCTAATTGATTTAACTGCTACTTTATAAGGCATTTTATACTTTTTAGCACAGTAAAGTTGTGTTGAACCTTCTTCGGAACAGATGCCGATTGTCTTACCTTTTTCGTTATAGAAATACTTTTTAACGCCATTGACCATTTTGATTTTATCAATATTCTTAACAAATGTACATCTGTCAAGACTAGGGCCTGAGCGTGGAATATAAATATAATTGATGCTCTTACAACCTAAGAAAGCCTTTAGTCCTATATACTCTATTCTATCGCCTAAAGAATTACACTTAACCTTTGGACAGTTTTTGAAAGCATCACTTTCTATCTTCTTAATAACCTTAAAGTTAAGCCTTGAAGATAAATTGACACAATCGGTAAAAGCACCTATATCGATTTTTTTTGTTTTGGACACATCAATACCACTTACAAGGGAAGTACAACCCTCAAAAGCCCAGCAACCTATTTTCTGTAAACTCTTAGTTGGTGATATTTTCTTTAGATATTTACAATTTTTAAAGGCTTCGTTATCAATTTCTTTTAGTTTTGAAAGACCTGTTACTTCCTTTAAAGCGTAATCTCCTTTGTAGAAAAAAGAAAGTCCTCTATAACCGATTTTTGTTACTGAACCAAAGTTGATTTTTTCAATAAAGTTATATGAAAAGCCCTGATAAGGAACTACTAAAAGTTTAGGTGCATTAAGGGTTTTTATCTTTGTATAGCTAATAGAAGAATCATCAACAAGAGTCTTAGCATTTTTTAAGTTTAATGTTTCAAATTCACAATTCCAAATAGCCTCTTTATCAATTTTTTCTGCACCGATAGTAAGGTTTTTGATTTTTAAATTTTGTAAAGCTGATTTTCCCAAAACCTTTGCTTTAGAAAGATTAAGATATTTTATATTTTTACCGGAAATTGCATATTCTCCAACTGAACCTGATGTAACTTTCTCTAGTTTATTACATCCACTAAAACATTTTTTACCTATTGATGCACCACCAAGGTCAGCAGTTTTTAAATTTTCGCACTCACCAAAAGCATATTCTCCGAAACTAATGGCATTAGGCATAGATACACTTACTAAATTTGAACAATAATAGAAAGCATTGTTGCCAACAGTTACTTTTGATGATAAAGAAAAATTCTTTAAATTTTTACAATCACGGAAAACATCATTACCGATAGTCTGAACAGTGCTTGGCAAAACGATAGTTGGTAATTTACCGTCATTATAAAAAGCACCGTCACTGATTTTTTTCAGTTTACTGCCACTTTCAAATTTAACATTTGTTAGATTAGCCATTCCACTAAAGTTACCCACACCGATAGATGTTATATCCTTACCAACGACAATCTTTTGAATATCAGATCTAATTTTTTCCCATGGTGAATGTTCATAATTTGGCATATCACCATAGCCCTCAATTAACAAAGTGCTTCCACTGAACTTTACAATGACATTGCTGTCACTGTCAGTAGCTTTTGTATCATAAGCAGAAACAGAAGTTACTGTAAAGATAGCAGTCACACACATTACAACTGCAAGAAAAACGGATAATAATTTTTTCATAATATTCCTCCTTTTATTCAGTTAATATTTTATCATTTTTTCATATCCTTTACTATTCAATAAATGCTAGAATTTATTACACACATAAGCATTATTATTGTAAAACTTTACTATACAATTTTTTCTATTTAAAATAAAAGTAAAATTTACTTAAAATAAGTCAAAATTAGTCAGAAAAAAGGCTGTCCCATATGGAACAGCCTTATAAGTCAGAATAGATATTATAAATAACTAATTAAAATTAGTTGTTGATTAGCTTATCGCCATCATCCCAGCTGTATAGCTTACGGATTTCCTTACCAACGATTTCTGATGGATGCTGAGCAGCATTCTTACGCATAGCTCTGAAGTGAGCCTGACCACCTGCTGGTGACATATCTAGTAGGAAGTCCTTAGCAAAAGCACCACTCTGGATGTCTGCTAGAATCTGCTTCATAGCCTTCTTTGTGTCTTCTGTAACAATCTTTGGACCTGTGATGTAGTCACCGTATTCAGCTGTGTTAGAGATTGAATATCTCATACCTTCGAAACCTGACTGATAAATTAGGTCAACGATTAGCTTCATTTCGTGGATACATTCGAAGTAAGCATTTCTTGGGTCATAACCTGCTTCACATAGTGTTTCAAAACCAGCCTGCATTAGAGCACAAACACCACCACATAGAACAGCCTGTTCACCGAATAGGTCAGTTTCTGTTTCTGTCTTAAATGTTGTTTCTAGAACACCAGCACGGCTACCACCGATACCTGCTGAATATGCTAGAGCTAACTGCTGAGCCATACCTGTGTAATCCTGTTCAACAGCTACTAGACAAGGAACACCCTTACCTGCCTGATATTCTGAACGTACTGTGTGACCAGGTCCCTTAGGAGCAATCATTGTAACATCAACATTAGCTGGAGGTACAATCTGACCAAAGTGAATTGCAAAGCCATGAGCGAACATTAGCATATTGCCTTCTTCTAGGTTTGGTTCAACATCCTTCTTATACATAGCTGCCTGCTTTTCATCGTTGATTAGAATCATAATGATGTCAGCCTGCTTAGCTGCTTCTGCTGCTGTAAATACTTCAAAGCCCTGAGCTTCTGCTTTAGCCCAGCTCTTAGAACCGTTGTAAAGACCAACAATAACCTTAACACCACTATCTCTTAGGTTAAGTGCATGTGCGTGACCCTGTGAACCGTAACCGATAATTGCTACAGTCTTATCCTTTAGTAGGTTAAGATCACAATCCTGTTGATAAAAAATTCTTGCTGCCATTTTATATTCCTCCCTTAAAATTGGCATAATATAAGGTTAAATAGCATGAAAAATCTAATGCTAGTTAATCGCTTAATCGTTGAAGCCACTGTGATAGGCTTCACCATGTCCCTTTTCAATAGCTACTTTACCTGTACGAACAATTTCCTTGATACCAAATGGTCTCAGTAATTCAAGCAAAATGTCGATTTTGTCAACTTCTTCGCTATATTCAAGGGTTACTGCAGATGATGAAACATCTACAATTTTAGCTTGAACAAGTTGTGCAATACCCATAATTTCTTCTCGTTTCTTACTTGTGCAAGAAACTTTAATTAAGAGTAATTCACGACCTATATATTCACCCTCTTCAAGGCGTTTAACCTTGATAACAGGGATAAGCTTGTTTAGTTGCTTTTCAATCTGTTCAACTACATATTCGTCACCATCAGTAACAATTGTAATTCTAGAGATTTTAGGATTACTTGTTACACCAACGGCTAGACTGTCAATGTTAAATGCTCTTCTTGAGAAAAGACCGGAAATCTTTGACAATACGCCTGAACAGTTCTCAACAATAACTGATAAAGTATATTTCATCTTAATCCCCCTACTTAAATTGATGGTGTATCAGGATGAACATTACAGATAAGAATGAAAGGTTCTTTTAGCTTAAACATTTCTTCTGCAACTTTTTCAGCCTCTTCGTTTGAGTTAACTTCAGCAGTCTTAATACCATAAGCCTCAGCAATCTTTGTGAAATCAGGATCACCAAGGATTGTAGCACTGTATCTGCTACCGTAATGGTTTGACTGAAGTTCTCTAACCATACCAAGACGATTGTTACGCATAACAATAATCTTAATATCTACATTATTCTGCATAATTGTGCCAAGTTCAGTTAGGTTCATTTGGAAAGAACCGTCACCACAAACTGCAACAACATCTCTTGATGGTCTTGCCATTTTAGCACCAATTGCAGCAGGAACACTGTATCCCATTGTACCCATACCACCGGTTGTAAGGAATCTACCTTCACGAATACGGAAGTTGTTGGCACACCAAATTTGGTTCTGACCAACATCGGCTACAAGGATACCCTTGCTCTTCATCATAAATGAAAGCTTTGCAATCAATGATCTTGGTTCAACATAACCTTCCTTAACAGGTGGAACTCTATAAAGCTTTTCTTTCCATTCTCTATAGGTTTCACACCACTGATGAGGAATGTGGTAATCACCGATTTCATCAATTAACTTTTCAATTACATTCTTCATATCCCCTACAATCGGTACTGTTGTTCTAACATTCTTACCGATTTCAGCAGGGTCAATATCTATATGTATAATCTTGCTTGTACGACTAACCTGGTCAGGCTTTGCAACAGCTCTGTCACCAAGTCTAGCACCACAAACAATAAGCAAGTCACTTTCATGCAATGCCATATTTGCATATTTCTTACCATGTGTACCTAACATACCAAGGTAACGCATATGTTCACTAGGCATTACACCGATACCCATTAATGTAGAAATTACCGGAATACCTGTCATTTCTGCAAACTGTTGTAGCTTTAGCTTACTTCCTGAAGAAAGTACACCACCACCGGCAACAATAAGTGGTCTTTCTGCTTCTTTAATAAGGTCAATAGCCTTTTTAATCTGCATCTTGTGACCACGCACATTTGGTTTGTATCCAACAATATCAACACTATCCGGATATTCAAAAGACTCAATCTCTTCTTCCTGAACATCCTGAGGTATATCTATAAGAACAGGTCCCATTCTGCCTGTTGTGGCAATATGGAAAGCCTCTTTAAATACTCTTGGCAAGTCCTTTGTATCATTTACAAGGTAGCTATGCTTTACAAATGGTTCACAAGCACCTGTAATATCAGCTTCTTGGAAAACATCTCTACCAAGAAGTTCTCTCTTTACCTGTCCTGTAATACAAATAACCGGAATACTGTCTGAGTAAGCAGTAGCTATACCGGTAATCATATTTGTAGCACCTGGACCGGATGTTGCAACACATACACCAACCTTGTTACTGCAACGGCTATAACCGTTAGCTGCGTGTACTGCTGACTGTTCCATTCTTACAAGAACATGCTTTATATTAGATTTATATAGTGAATCATAAAATGGACATATAGCTGCACCCGGATAACCGAAAACTGTATCAATGCCTTCAGCTTCCAAGCACTTAATCATAATGTCTGCACCACTAATCATAAGCCTATTATACTCCTATGCTAAATTTTTACTATTTTTTACTCTCTTGATTATACAATATTCCCTAATTTATTTCAAGTAGTGAAAGCAAAAAAAACTCCTTGATTTTTCTAAATCTATATGTTATAATACATTATACGTTGCAAACCAGTTATACTTTTGGTTTATATAAGCGAACGACAGGCCCTATACGATTGAGGCCTGTGAATCATGTCAGGCAGGGAACTGAGCAGCATTAAGCAGTGTTCTCGATGCGATATAGTAAGTCTGCCGTTCACTTATGTAAATCATTGCCGTTATGACGGCATAACGGTTTGCAATTTTTTATTTTACAGAAAAGCAGGTGAATTTTATGTATCAAGTTTTGTACCGTAAATGGAGACCGGAAACATTTGCTGATGTAGTAGGTCAACCTCAGGTTACTGTTACTCTTAAAAATGAACTTAAAAGTGGCAGAATTAATCATGCTTACCTATTTACCGGTTCTAGAGGTACAGGTAAAACAACTTGTGCTAAAATTCTTGCAAAAGCAGTTAACTGTCTTGATTTACAAGATGGCAACCCTTGTGGTAAATGTGAAAACTGTATTGATTTCCAAGAAGGCAACTTACTTGATGTTGTTGAAATGGATGCAGCCAGTAACAGAGGTATTGATGATATTAGGGAACTGATTGAAGAATCTTCCTTTTCCCCATCAAAAGGTAAGTACAGAGTTTACATTATAGATGAAGTTCATATGCTTACCGATGCAGCCTTTAATGCTTTGCTAAAAACACTTGAAGAACCACCTGCTCATGTTATATTTATTCTTGCTACAACAGAAGTTCATATGTTACCTCAAACAATTCTTTCCAGATGTCAGCGTTTTGACTTCCACAGAATTTCTCCTGAGGATATTACAAAAAGACTAAAGTATGTTGCTGAACAAGAAAATGTAACTATTACTGATGATGCTTGTCACCTAACTGCAGTTATTGCAGACGGTGCAATGCGTGACTCTCTGTCTATAATGGATAGATGTATCGGCATTAGCAAAAATATTGATGCAGAAGTTGTGAGACAAGCTGCCGGTCTTGCTCAAAAGGACTACCTATTCTCCCTATCTTCTGCTTGTATAAACAAGAACCCTCAAAGAGCCTTAAAGATTGTTGATAAGCTACATTCCGAAAGTAAAGATATGGCAAGGCTTTGTGCTGAACTTATTGACCACTTTAGAAATTATATGCTTATCAAAACAATTAATAACCCAAGACAAATGATTGTTATGAGTGATGAGGAATTCGATGAGGCAGTAAGTCAATGTGATTATGTTTCTTTGGCAGATATAATTTACTTTATGGATGTACTTCAAAGAAGTGCAGAAAGAATGGGAAAAAGCTCCTCTAACCGTACAGAAATGGAAACTGCTTTAATTAAGTTAACTGCTCCTGAGCTGGACGGTAGTCAAGAGGCTTTACTTTCAAGATTAGTTAAACTTGAAAGAGCAGTAAATATGGGTAACTTCGGTTCAGCTAAAGCAACTGAAACTAAAGAAGTTAGCGAAAATGTTAAAGGTCAAGAAACTTCACCTATTGCAAAAGAAGAAGTTGCTACTCCTTCCCCTATTTCTACAGAGCCAATTCAAAAGGAAGAAAATGTTGTTTCTAAAGAAAAGCCACCTGTTAATCCATTTGTTGATGATGGTACACCTAAGCAAGATAAATATGCCGGTGAAGATAGCCTAAGAAACAAGATTGAGGAACTTCGCCAAGGACTTAAGAAAAAAGAAGAAAGAGCTAAAATGGAAAACTCATTTACTCCATCTGTTCCAAGCAGTCCCGTACCATTCCCCGAAATTATTAATCACAATGAACCAAAAAAAGTTGAGGAACACAAGCCTGCCCCAAAAAAGCAACTTAACCTTGAAGAAATTTATGCTAATGCAAAACCATTTATGCAATGGCAAGAAGTTGTAGAGAACCTAAAAGAATATAGCAAAACTATTGCTATGTCTTTCTTAGATACTACTGCTTATGTTAGTGGAAATTATCTACTGATTGATGCAAAAACAGATATACCTTTTCAACTGCTAAAGAGAGATCCTGAACAGAAGGACAGAATCCGAGATGCAGTTCAGGAATTAACCGGTAAGAGATATAACCTTGGTCCATACAAGCCACCGGTTAAAAGAGTTGAAAAAAATGACCCTCTGGATGAATTTACTGACAATTTAAAGGAAAAAGGTATTGAAATTACTGAAGAATAAAGTATAATAATTTTATAAAGCGAAAGGAAATATTAATATGAAAGCAAGATTACCAAAGAACTATGGTGGTGGCGGCATTGGAAATATGCAGCAACTAGCTATGCAGGCACAGAAAATGCAACAGAAAATGGAAGAAACAACTACCGAGCTGGAAGAAAAAGAATACTCAGCTACTGCCGGTGGTGGTGCAGTTAAGGCTACTGTTACAGGTAAGATGGAAGTTAAGTCACTTGAAATTGACCCTGAAGTTGTTGACCCTGAAGATGTTGAAATGTTAAGTGATATTGTTATCGGTGCAGTTAATGAAGCACTTAGAAATGCTGCAAAAGAAAAGGAAGATGCACTATCTGCTATTTCCGGTGGTCTTAGCATTCCGGGTATGTTCTAATGGCAAGTTATAGCGTTGCTCCTTTGCAAAAACTCATTGAGCAATTTGAAAAACTTCCGGGTATCGGTGCAAAAACTGCCCAAAGACTTGCATATTTTGTTCTAAATATGCCAAAAACAGAAGCAGAGGAATTTTCTAAAGCTATTATTGATGCACATGAAAAGATAAAGTATTGTAGCATTTGTTGTAACTTTACCGACAAAGACAAATGTCCTGTTTGTACAAGTGCAAGCCGTGACCATTCTGTTATTTGTGTTGTTGAAACACCTAGGGACGCAATGGCAATGGAAAGCACTAATGAATACAGAGGTACTTATCATGTACTTCACGGAGCAATCTCTCCTCTAAACGGTGTTGGTCCTGACCAGTTAAAGATTAAAGAACTTTTGGCAAGGTTAAATAATCAAGAGGTTAAGGAAGTTATTATGGCAACTAACCCTACTGTTGAGGGTGAAGCAACTGCTATGTACTTAACAAGATTACTAAAACCACTTGGTATAAAAGTTACAAGACTGGCATATGGTATTCCTGTAGGTGGAGATTTGGAATATGCTGATGAAGTTACACTTGCAAGAGCTTTGGAAGGCAGAACAGACCTTTGATAAATTTTAGGTGTAGTTATGAAAGAAAGTACAAAAACAATTGCACAAAATAAAAAAGCCCATCATGACTACTTTGTACTTGAAAGCTATGAGGCAGGTATTGAGCTTTGTGGCACAGAAGTTAAGTCACTAAGGGCAGGTAGAGTAAATCTAAAAGATAGTTGGTGCAATATTGTTGACGGAGAAATCTTCGTAAACGGTATGCACATTTCTCCTTATGACCATGGTAATGTTTTTAACAAAGACCCTATGAGAGTAAGAAGACTGTTAATGCACAAAAAAGAGATTTTAAAACTCTTTGGCACACTTCAGCAACAAGGACTTTCACTTATCCCTATTAGCCTTTACTTTAAAGGTAGCAAGGTTAAGATGCAAGTAGGTCTTTGTAAAGGTAAAAAGCTTTATGACAAGAGAGCTTCTATGGCTGAAAGAGATGCCAAAAGAAACATAGACAGAGCCTTGAAAGAAAGGCAATATTAATCCACATTATAGGCAGGAAACTGCCTTATATATGGGGGTGTAAAGGTTTCGACGGGGGTTTTGAACCTTAGTAAGCGAGTAGTGGCGTAGGACCACTTATAACCTACAACTTTTTAAATTAAACGACAACAATAAAGTTGCTCTAGCTGCTTAATGCAGCTTGTCCTCTTTAAGATTACCACGACTTAATCAGGGCATCATTTAGTGGTAAATGTGAACATTGGAGTGTTCCGACCATTGTCACACATTAGGAACTACTAAGCATAGTAGCCTGTTTGTAGGCGACTATGTAAGGGAATGTTAATATACAAACTACACTCGTAGAAAGCTTTGGGAATAGATTTTCGGACAGGGGTTCGACTCCCCTCACCTCCACCAAACAAGTATTGGATGAACACCTACTTTTTCAGCGGCGGCTTCGCCATTAGATGTGTTCTCTGATACAACAACAGAACGCCGTTTCAGTGTAAAAGCTGAAACGGCGTTTTTTGTTTTAAGGCGTTTGCATAAGGCTTGAAACTATAATTGACTTCTGGTATAATTTTATTATAAATCTATCTTTCAGCTAAAGCGAAGTGAATCTCTGTGAACAAACTACAATATGATAGCTTTTATAAATTTCTTGTTTCTGCAGGAATTATATTGATTATATTCCCAATAATTGCTCTTGGATTTTTCTTTAACAGCGAAATACTTATTTTGAGTCAAAATGAATTTGATAACTTATCTGAACACTCTTTAAGAGCTATTTGTCAAAAGGAAAATATTTTACATTTTATCATTACTATATTCCCCTTTGTTGCTTGTGGACTGTTTTTATTTGGAGTTGGTTTGCTCATTTACGGTTGCTATAAATGGAGCAAAATCCAAAACCACCTTGATGAACAGGTTGAATTTGATACAACAATAAAGAAGATTAACGCCAAAAAAATGAGTGCGGAAGAAATTGTAAATAAAGCTTCTTTTGAAGTATCCGAAACAGAAGCGCCATTTGACATAGATCCTGTTATTAATGATAGTAATCCGAAATCAGGTATTGATGAAAAAGGTAATTATAAAGCAAAATCTCAAGATATTTGTAATTCTCATTTAAACCATATTTTTGATTATATGAAAGTTGAACATATGTGCTTTATGGAAATAAAAGGTCAGTATAGAAAAAGATACAATCTGCAAAATAACGTAAAGATTAATAATATGGAGTATGACTTTATTGCCGTATCAAAATATGACAATATAGATATCATATTCGAGGTTAAATACTTGCGCTCGATCCCAGCGTCCTTAGCAATATCGAATATGCTTTATCGATTGACTAAAGCTGGAGTTAATTACGAGAATAGCGCACATCGAAACTTTAGATTAACGCTGATAATTGTGACCCCAAAAAAAAATATAGATTTAATAAAAAATCGAATTAATCAAATGCAAAACGAAAATGATATTCACGCCCCGATAAAAATTGAGTACTTTGTTGAAGAAGAGCTATTATCAAAATATAATAATATATAATAATAGTCTTATTATCATAGCCGTTGAATCCACCCATTGGATTTAACGGCTAATTTTATTCGCAAGGTTTTTTGTTCACTATGAAGCCAGAATAAGTATCTGATGTGCGTTAGTTATTATTCTATGAAAAAAGAGAATAAATTATTATTCCACACATTCGATTAATTGAAAATCTCCGTTTATAATGAGAGCATCAAATTGAGCGGAGGTAAACACAATGAGAAATCCAAAATATCATATTTACTTAACACCCAATGAACGACGCACAGTCATCAACAGCCTGATTGATTTGAGAAACGACCTCATATCACAGGGCAGATACGCCGACATCATTGACGAGCTGCTGATCAAGCTCACGAAAGCAAAAGTCAAAAGAATCAAAGTTAAGGAGGTTTAAGTTATGGCTGCAAAGATCACATACACACAACAGGGAGATTATCTTCTGCCCAATTTAAAGCTACCCGAACAGCCGAAGGTTGAAATCGGAATTTGGGGTAAACGGCATTTGCGATACCTCAAAAACCATCACCCAATCATTTATACTAACCTTCTAACAAGTTGTAAACTTACTGCCCACCTTGCCGATATTGACAGAGAAGCAAATGAAATGTTTAATAGACTCGTTAAACAACTTGCCAAGCAGGAAGGCGTAACCGAACAGCTCAAAGTAGAGAATCAAATACTGTGGGTAAGGCGTATGAACAATATCCGTAATCGAGCGGAAGAATTTGTCAACAGCGAATTGATATATGTATAAACGTTATTGGACGAAGGTGATTGAATTCATCTTCGCCCATTTCCTTTTTTAATATATCACTGTTTTGATACTTATATTTAACCATTACAATAAAAAACAAATATGATTTTAGTTCTCGTAATCGTTGAAAAACTAAATAGTTATGATATAATTAATAAAAGGGAGAGGATTAAATGGTATTGCAAAACAGTTACATATTTCTATATAAAGATAAGACGGAAAAAGAAAAATACCAAAAGAAAGATGATAACAGTATTATTTTGAATATTCCTTGTTCAGTAAAATACTATATTAAAAAGACTTTTAATTTAACTAAGACTACTGAAATATTACACTTTTATCAATATGAATATGAAACTGTAATAAACCTTAATGGGCTGGATTTTCAAGTGAGATTTAGAACTTTTGAAGTCTTAGAAAGTACATATCTTGATGTTCAAGTTACAGGAAAAACTAAGCATCAAATTGTTCTGTGTTTAGAACATATACATAATACTTTATTATCTTCCGGAGTTGAGAAAGAGTATATTCCTATAATTTCGTACGATGCAGTTTCTGAATACTATTGTAATAAGTTATATCCTAAGCTAAATGGACTTGAAAGAAATCTTAGAAAACTGCTTTTCAACACTTACATTGTAAATTTTGGAAAATCATACTATGAAAGAACAATAAACAAAAGTATACAGGGAAAGGCAAAACAGGTAATCAGAGCTAGAGGTAATAAAGAAACGAAGAAAGAGAAGAATCTACAAGAATTCTTTTATTCGTTGGAATTTGGAGATATTCAAGAAATTCTCTTTACATTAACATGGACTGATTATGATCAAGAAAAGAAAAGAGCCTTTTTAGAATCCAATAAAGACTTATCTGAACTAACGGATGAAAAACTAAGGACAGCTTTTTCGGATTTTTCTGCTAAAAATGATTGGGAGCGTTTCTTCAAAGATAAAACCAATAATAGCTTTGATATTGAAAGTGCGATTGATTCCATTCGAGCATATAGAAATGATGTCGCTCATTGTAAGTTTGTTAGTAATGAAGAATACAATACTTGCAACAAACTAATTGAAATGCTTAATAAAGAAATAATCACTGCGATAAAGATAACGGAAGAAAAAGATTTTATGGACAAGAATATGGAAAGTCTAAAGCGATCTTTTTTAAAGATTTCCGAATCCCTTATGAGTTTTAAAAAGACGATAGAATTAGCCATTTCTCCATTAGTTGAAAAAATACAAAAAATCATTCAGCCTTTTGAATCCGTGAAAAAGCAGTTATCGCAGTTAACTTATAATAATTATTATTCTGAAAACTCAAAAGAACCTATTATTTCAGATGATAAGGAAATTTCTGAAAATAAAGATGAAAGCGAGAAGAATGGAAGCGATACTGTGCCAACATAATTCAGCTAATGTATGTGTTTTATAAAACAGAGAGTGAGGTTATTATATGAAGAATCTACTTGTTGGAAATGGACTTAACATTCAATTTGGCCATACAAATTATACTACTCAACAGATTGTCCTTAGAATTCTTAAAAACTGTGATAGAGATGATTTTCCTACCCATATCATCGTCGATAGACCATTTTTATTAAAGAACTATATGGGTAAGCTGTTTTTAGAAGCTCGTGAGATTATTTTAGGAAAATACGATAGCTATGCGTTTGGTACTGCTGAAAAAGGATCACTTGCAGCATTTAAAAAGCAATATTCCAATCGTTTGGAAAGATTAAGAATTACTGACATAGGATTTGAAGATTATTATTTAATCCATGATCTTGTATGCCACAAGATAAAAATGCAGAATCCAGAACAATTCTATGTGAGAGAAGCTATGAAGGTTGCCTACTTATATGCAATATATAACGATGGGAAATTAAATCAACTACATACAAACTATCCTGTAAACCTCAACAATTATCTTAAGAACTGTGATAATATTTTTACAACAAACTATGATTCAAATATTGAATCCGCTACAGGAAAAGAAGTCTATCACATTCATGGACAATTTGATAAGAAAAGTGATGTATATGTTGAATCATCCTTTAGAAATCAATTGCCTGATGCACCGATAAGAGATACAGTAATAGATGAAAACTATTTCTATCTATACTCTAATGCTCTATCTACTCATTGTGGGGAGTATAAGGAATTTCAAATAAACCAACATTCACAAGCAAATAGTTGTGTAGAAAAAATGGCTTTAGCATATAAAACCAACCCGGAGATAAAGAAAGAAATTGACGGATGGACAAAAGATAAAAATACATTAACAGCAAATCTTGGATATGTTATACAACTAAAAGTTGCTAATCCTAAGTTAGCCTTTTCTGACAATTATCATTTTGACAAGCTTAAGTCTATTACAGGGAGTATAGAAATACTGGGGTTATCACCATGGAACGATTTTCATATTTTTGAATCAATCAATTCAGCAAGTTTAGAAGAATGCGTATACTATTATTTCAATGATTCAGAATGTGATGAAATTAGAGCTTTACTCCCTAAATTAGAATTAGATAATATTTTGAAGATGAAATCGGTAAAAAATTTTTGGAGAGAAATGTATGAAGATTAAGGTAAAAGTTATTTCAAACGATGAATTCACCAAATGGATTGAAGTATCGAATATGTTTGCGAATAGCTTAATTCAACCGCAAAACGCTCTTGAACAATTCAATAGATTAAATTCTAAACAACGTAATAGTATAAAACGATTATATGAATACTATGATAGCATAAGAAATATAAAAATCCCGAAAGAAGATAGGGATTCTGAAAGTTATTATATGGATGTGTTAGTTGACACACATATTATTGCAACAGAATTTGATATAGATCCTTTAACAGCTATTATGTGTGTTAAAGCTCCTTGCAAACCTAATGAAAAAGTAGTTGTAATTTGATTTGAAATCAAAACGTACTGCTTTCATAGTATATGTTTTTTATGAAAAGTCTAATTTATATAGTTTTTTCAAGTAATATCTGCAATGTTCTTTTGGGCAATCCTCTAAAACACCGAACACCTCATAACCTTGCTTTTCATAAAACTCTTTTGCCTGAAAATCGAAGGTATCGAGGTGTATCAGGTAACAGCCTTTGGCTTTAGCTGTTTTCTCAACTTCCGCAAGCAGTCTTGCACCTAAGCCTTTACCACGATATTCGCTGTCTACCCACAGCGTATCGATATAGGCAACATTCCAACAATACATTTTAGCAACACAACCGGCGATGATCTTTCCGTTATCGTCGGTTATCTTTTTGTCGAGTGTATCAAACAGTTCTTTCTGTTTGGCAGGAACTTGTGAAAGGTTGTATTCTACAAGTCTGTCGATGATATATTCAGCGTCGCAGGCTTTGCAGTTTTCAATTTTATAATTCATAATGAAACTCCAATCAGATTATAAATATCTGTTCCGGTTTTCTTATTAAAGTAGTCTTTCAGTTCAAGAAACGCCTTCCATTTCGGAATGGTGAGATCGTTGAAGCCTCTGCGTATTACGACATCCACAAGGCGTTTTTCGATATAGGTTGCGCCGATGGGCAGAGCGAGAGCGTCACAGAGTTGAATCAGCCTGTCGTAGTCATCATATTCCGTGCTATCAAGAAAGCTCTTGATAAATTTGGTTTCCTCCGTTGTGCAATCGTTTTGTCCGTTATAGGAGCGAATGTCTTTATACGGAAATGAATGCGTCAGACATATGCGAGCGCAAATGTCATAGCCAAGCGATTTCATAAATTGGTAGCCATCAATAATATGCCGCATATCCGTTATATCCTCACGCCTACCAATGTCGTGCAGTAAGCCGAGGATATAGGCAGTATCGGCATTGAGGTTATTACATTGTTCTGCAATCGCTCTTGCACAAAACGCTGTTGTTTTACTATGCCCGATCCAAACGCCGGGGTTACGTTGTTCAGCTTCGGTTAGGAGCTTTTCTGCTTCAAGAATTGTTGGTAGTTTCATAAGTTCAACCTTCAATAAGCATTTCTGATATCAAAATTACACTAATATTTTACCACGATTACGAAAACAAGGCAATAGAAAATGCCATCAAGTGGGAGACGTTCCTGCTTGATGGCTGTATTATTCAATAATTTTTTATGTTTTAATCCTTAGCTCTGCCGTTGTAATCCCAGGCAACCTCTTCACCGTTTTCGTTGTAGGTAACATTGGATTTCCACTTCTTATAGCCATCTAATTCACAATCGTTATATTTTGTGCCATCCTCGGTTTCTGTTACGAGATAGCCGTATTGATTAAAGTAGAGTTTCAACTTACGCGTAGCTGTATTTCCGTCAGAGTAAGTTGCGGTAATCGTAATAGTATCTTGCGGTGCTGTGGAAAAATCAACAGGCTTGTTGGTTGTATTTTCGTTTTCCATCCATGTTATCAGTTCATTCGGAGGAAGCCAGCTTACTTTTTTGTCGTTTGAATAGATAGTTTTTCCTTCAAGAGTTATGGTCTTGTCCTGGTTATTATCCGCCCAATTATACATCATTCCGTTTTGTGCGGTGTATTCGACCTTTTTAATATCTTCGCCCTCTATCCATATAGCATCATTACCCATACCTGAAAAAGACTTATTTATTGTCAGATCATCTCTGGCGAAAATCTCGTTTAACCTTTTATCACCTATCTCATAGATGCCTTCTAATTCTGAATCACCGTGCACATAATATGTGCAGGCAAATCTGATTTGCATTAGAATAATATCTTTTTTGGGTAAAAAATTTGAATTTGTCAATTTAACTAAAGGCTTATTTGTTTCAGTATCCAAAGCGGATGCTACAATAAAAAATGAATGCCCATTTTTATTTTTTGCTTTTTCTTCGTTAGTTTTATAACTGGGAAGAATTAATACCGCAGATACAACAATAATAATTAAAACAAATGAGGATACTGATAAAAGGACTTTTTTGCGTCGTTTTTGGCTTCGAGTCTCACTTTTTTTCATCGTCTCAATATCAGTGTTATATTCATAATGGTCAAGCTCGGATTCAAGCATATCTCTTAATTTAGTCACAAAAATCATCTCCTAACCTTTCTCTGAGTAATTCTTTTGCCCTGCGGATACGATATTCGATATTCGGGATTTTGGTATGAGTGATTTCGGCTATCTCTTTCATAGTAAATTCACGATAATAGTAGAGTATAATAACCTCTCTAAACTGTAAAGGCAATGACATAACAGCTTCGGAAACAATTAGTTGTTCTGTATGGTCTGATTCGTTCTCCGGTAAGGTTTCGTCAAGGTTGTCATCTTCCTTTCGCTTTCTCAACATATCACGGCAACAGTTTATACATATACGGGTTATCCACGTTTTTAATGATGACTTGCCTTTATAAGATTTTTGCTTTTTGTACACTTTAACAAATACATTTTGAGTACAGTCCTCTGCCAAATGATGATCCTTGAGATACAATATACAGGTTCGATATATGTAATCCTTGTATTCTAAGTATATAGAGTCGAAATTCATTAGCTTTTCTCTGCTCATTTTCACCCCCTTTCACTTTATTAGACGTACGAAATCTTAATTTTTATAAATTAATTATACAACAAAAAGAAACTAATAAATAGATCTTTTGATTTAAAGCAACAAAAAACGCCGCCAAGTAGAAAAATCCTACTTAGCGGCTTTGCTTATTAGGCAAAATCATTACATTTCTAATCACAACTATGTGTTATCTTTGAAATCCTTGTACCCTGCTATCATCGCATATCCTACATAGTCGCAATAAGAGCTCCCAAAAGAATCACATGGTGTGCAGATACTACTTTTTCGTTTATATTTCAAACTGTGATTAACTATCAATCTATCTTGATCTCTGATTTCACCGATATATTGACCAGAAAAATCATATAGCTCATTACCATAGAACTTACCAATAGGTTTCCCGTTTTTTGAATAAAGATAATCTCCAGAACGATGTCCTATATATTTTCCACTCCATGACCAATAATTCACAGTATAATCCTCCACATTTTTAAGTATCTCTCCCACTCAACAGCACATAAACAATTCTGTGTAGGTATTATAATTTGTACTATCTGTGGCACTTTCAATTATTTGATATATCCATATTATCCAACCTATATTCCCTCTTATTATCATATTGTTATCAGCGTTGATAACAGCGTAGGGATTTAGCTGTGTCGGATAAACTTTTCTGTACGGCTATTATACCGCATTTTCACTTAATTATCAATAGGCTTTTTATATTATTTGTATCTTTGCTATAATCGAAAAAGTATAACGCTCTTAGGCTTAAAAAGGTACTGTTAATGCGCCCTTTGAAAAGTAAAATTGTTTAGGAAGGGTAATATCATTCCTTTACAAGTTTAGACGTTACATATCAACTATAAGCTGATTTGCAATATCCGCAAATGTATCATAAACAGGCACACCGCATTGTTTCAACAGCTTTGGCGACTGCTGACCGCCAGAGAACAAAACACAGTCCACACCCAAACCACAGGCTGTTTCATAATCATGTACCGTATCACCGATATACAAGGTCTGCTTAGGAGCAAACCCGTGTTCCAGCATATATCTTTTGCCACGCACGGTTTTGCTTTTCATTACGATATTCTGTGTTCCAAGAATATCGTCAAAATAGTGTTCAATAGAAAACCGACGAGCATATTTTGTAATCTCAATTGTTTTGAAAGCCGAAAGGATAATCTGATTTTGATTTTCATTTGCAAAGGATCGCAATATCTCCTTAACGCCTGCGTGTAAATTTATTTTCTCGGAAAGCTGATCGTACAGTATTCCCCACTCGTCATCAATCATCTCTACATTGTGCTTATTCAAGTCAAAGATCTTACTGTAAAAATTCACAATTGGAGTTTCAACATTTTCACGATAGTATTCTAACGTGATTGTCGGATAGCCGAATCGTTGAAGCAGAATATTTGTTGCTTCAACGGCAACAGGTGTGTCGTTGAGAATCGTTCCGTTCCAATCCCAAATAATATTTTTGTATTTCATTTATTCTATTCTCATTCCTTCCCGGCTAACCAATTACCTATATCGATAATCTGTATTCCCTCATACTGATAGGTTTCGTGGCGTGTTCTGGCAATCAGGATCTTCGGATATGCGTCTTTGATTTTCAGCAGCGGATCGACTTCTCTTTGGAAAGTGTCGGGACTGCTGATATTATCCGAGACCTGAATATAGATTTTTTCATCACGCTTGATCGCTACAAAATCTATTTCTTTCTTATACAGCACGCCGACATAGACCTCGTATTTTCTGCGCAGCAACTCTATGGCAACAATGTTTTCCGAAACTCTGCCGTAATCCAAATTCTTCGTGCCTAGCTTTGCGTAGCGGAAGGTATGGTCGCTGAGATAATACTTGTCATTCGTACTTAGATACTTTTTGCCCTTGATATCATATCGCCTGACTTTGTAAAAGGCAAACGCGTTGCAAAGGTACTCCAGATAGTTTGATACCGTCTTGTGATTAATTTTGTCTTGGTTATTTGTCAGTGCGTTCGCAATATTGCGAGCAGACGACAGATTGGAGATATTATCCATCAGAAAATCAACAATCCTGTCCATCAAAACAGGGTTTCTGATTTTATACTTTTGACGAATATCGCGCAGAATCAGGGTGTTGAATACATCCTCGATGTAATCGTACTTTGCTTCTCTGTCACGGTAGAGGTATGAACCCGCCATACCGCCCTCGGTGAGGTATCGGTCAAACGCCGAATAAACATCGTTCAGCTCATAATAAGTCAAAAACTCACGGAATGAGAAGGGATACACCTTGATTTCAAAGGTGCGTCCTGTGAACAAGGTCGCTAAATCCGAACTGAGCAGAAAGGCGTTTGAACCGGTGATATACATATCGCACTGCTCGGATGCGTGCAGGCTGTTGATGGTCAATTCAAAATTGGGACACATCTGGATTTCATCTATCAAAACAAAGTTTTCCGCGTCGGAGATATATCTGTCCTGAATATATTCGTTGAGGGTGTGGTATTCTTTTAAATCCTCAAATTTGCTGAGATTGTAATTGATATGAATGATATTGGCATTTGCATATTCGCTGTCAAGATACGTCTTGAACGCTTCCAGCAGCTTTGATTTACCGGAGCGGCGCACACCTGTGATCACCTTAATATCAGGTGTCCCGATAACATTTTTCAGCTTATCCAAGTACATCGTACGTTCTATCAGTTTCATACGATTCACCTCAATGTTAGTATAACAAAAATATTTCCCAAAATCAATATTTTTTTGATTTTGGGAAATAAAATAAAACTAACTATTCTTTTTTGTTAATCTCAAAATAGGACTTGGCAACTTGAAACTTTTCTATGTTTTCTTCAAAATTATATGCATCCAGTTCGGATTCGTTTTGAAATAACAAAGTGGAAGTATAACGTCGTTTTTCATCATCAATATTGTCTAGATATAATGTAACTTTGCCATTCTCATTTTCCTCTATGTTTCTAAAAACACAGTTAAACACATAAGATCTATAAAACAAATCAAATTCTTCTTCATAGATATGAAAATGTTCTTGTCCTTCAAATGTTAAATAGATTGACTTGCCAATACTATTTTTGGTTGTATCATCAATATTCCAGTTACCGGAAATGGTATTGAAAGATTTATTCTCTCTGTATGGTACTTTGTTAACTAAACACTGGTAAAGCTTTTCCACTTCATTTACAGTCTGAAAATCAACTTCGTTGCTGTTTGGTTTGAATTCTAAATTTAATACTGTTTCAATCTTTAATACTTTCTCCCAGTATTCAATTGTATCTTGTTCAAATCGATTCTTCTGAGAATCCATGTTTTTTAATCTAATTAAATTATTATCGATTTTAAGTCTTCCTGAAGAAAAAGCATTACATATTTTCATAGCCTTAATCAAAGTACATACTCTTTTAATCTTATCTGGATTAATTCTAATTGTAATACTAAAAAGAGAAGATTCTTCATTTATTTTTAGCCTAAAAAAGATATAGTTATCACTTAATGATTCAAAAACTATTTCATGAACACTATCATTTGCAACTCTTTGTATATAAATTTGTTCACTAATATCATCACAAGAAAGTGTGATTGCGTGGGGTTCAGGAAATGGTTGTGGTTGAATGTATTGAGTAAAGCTTTCACTATTCACATCAACGTACGGCGAAATAAAGAAATCGCTTAATGGTATCCTTTCTCCATTAATTAAAACCGTTTTCCCATCTTTGGTATCTATTCTCATTGGTACTTGTGAATTATTAATATATTCAAGGACATCTTGGAAAGAACAGTTTTTTCCTAATACTTGTTTTTGATGTTCATTAGGCTTGAAAACTAATTCGCCTATTGAGAAGTTTCCCTTTCCATCTGGAGATAAATGATAATTTCCATCTTTTGTTCTTCGGTATTCAACACCTTCCGGGAGTTTTTGGTTTAAGTAATCAACTAGAGCATCAGGGATTTGTGTCTTAGGCTCTTCTTTTGGTTTCATTATTTTATTGAAATCCACAAACATTAAAAATCCCCCTCCGATTCGCTCCAAATAATAATACTCGATATTAGTTTTAATTTGAGGTTTTCTTTTATATCCAGCTTGTTGATTGTTGAAGTGAGCATTACAAAATCTTCATTTGTTTCAACAATCAAATATTTAATATCTTCATATTCAAATTGTAAAGAAACATCTTTATACGCTGTTAATGATTCAGTTAGTTTTGATATATAGTCATTGTTCATACCATTGCAGACTACTATAGGATCATAGTTTATTGGAGATAAATCTGGAATAAATCTCCATTCACATTCATCCGTAAAACATTTTTGATCTTCATTTTTTGTTATCCGATTTCGTGATATTCCAGAATCCGGTTTTGAGTACATTATTTCGTGCAACATATAGTTTTTTAAATGTTTTTGTAGTTTAGCTTCTCTTTTACTTTTGTTTGATAAAGAATCATTAAATACTGTCGATAAATCTTTACACAAGCGTGAATTAGGATTAATGTAGTGAATAGGCTGAATACCTTTTTTCATTCCCCAACTTTTTTGAAAAGCTATCCCACAGGCGCCATAATATTTTATATGCGCTGGTAAATCGTGAAGCCTAATATCACAAAAACATCTCATTGGTATCGCAATACGGTATATACCTTGAATGTTTAAATATTTAATATCTTCTTGGCAATACCTGGCTGGCATATATTTTTTGTTTATAATCTCTATTAACCATTCAACTCTCTCCATAAAATGAAAAAGAGTGTCCGGTTGCAACGTTGATGATATGTGTTCTTGTTCTATTGGGCTATTTACATTTAATAAAGTATTATCCATTTCCCATACCCTTGACAAAAAAGACTAATGAATTATATAATAAAACTGTTATAGCTTTCCTCTGCGCCTGTCTTGTGTTTTTTCACTTTTACTTTTTCTTAATATGCTATACGTAAGATTAATGAAACGCATTTAAAGCAAGGCAACTTTCAACACTACGCCTTACCCTATATTTACACTTCAATTATACTACGAAACAAATTATATATCAACAGCATGCAAGAATTTGTATTATAGAAAGAATAGAAGAACAAAACATATATGCTTATTGACAAACAACTGTTCGATATTGATATAATCAAACCACAACCAAATAACCGCGAATGAACGAACAGATAAGAGATATGATATTAAAGCACATCGGAATGAAGATACAGCAAATCGTATCTTTATCTGATGTGCTTTTTGTTTTATCGACAAATTTGGTTCGTTTTTGCTTTATTCGGGTAGTATAATTATCCGCAGAAAATTTTTTTAAAAACAGGAAAAATATGGGGCTCTGAATCCAGTATATAGTAGAGCCCCTAAGAGAAAGAGGCTTTACCGTGCTTAAACTGATTCAATATGAAGGTACACCGTATTCAAAGTTAAGTTTCAAAAACATTCAACTTTTACCGTTATACTATTTCTTCCCCGAAGATATTATTAAGGCGCATCCAAAGGAATTCCAAAGTATTCCCCGTAACCCAAAGAACATATTGAGGGATAAAAAGGTCTTTGATTACGTCGAGAGTATGGAGTTTGCTGTTAAGGTGTGCGATATAGTATCGGCGGCGGTTTGGCATTTTCTTGATATTCGGGCAAGTATGAAAAGCTTTTCGGCTGATGATCCGATTTGGCGGCTGACCTACAACGTGGAATGGTATCGTGAGGTTTTGGAGAAGGCGCACTATATCTATACTCCGGCATACCTATTTTCAAAAATCGACTACGATCTACCGTACACTCCGTGGCCGGTCTATCAATTCGGGTATATTCAGACCTTGCCGATCGTTATGGAAAAGCACAATCTGTTAGAGATAATGGATTGCGTCAAAAAACACCGCTGCTTTGAGGATTTCGAGGATAATGTTGACAGTTTGCAAAAGAAGGCTTTTGAAGCGCAATGGTGGCACGAGCAAACTAAGCATCCTCAATATTCGTTGGAGGAATACGAAAACAACCAAGCAGACGAAATTGATTATTCCGCCGACGTTGAGGAAAAGGTGGTGTCCCAAGAAACCATCAACGAGTTTACTGCGACGCTTGATGATACCGACAAGCGAATCCTTGAGCTTCGTATGGAGGGACGCACCTACGAGGAAATAGCGAAAGAGGTTGGCTTCAAAACGCCCAGTGCCGTTCAAAAGCGAATCAAGAAAATCGGTGCGGCATATCAAAAGCACACCGAAACCGACATAGGCTACGATTAGCACCTGCTGAAAAGCGGGTGCTTTTTTGCGCCCGTGAATAATCAATTGCTTGAAAACTGCCCTCACTTTTCAGGGTAGTTTTACTATTTCAGGAGGTATTTTTATTATGAAAAGTTATAAAGACAAAATCATCATCGGTATCGACCACGGTTACGGCAACATTAAAACCGCTAACCATTGTTTCAAGACCGGTATAACCACCCACGACAGTGAACCGCTGTTTACAAAGGATATGCTAACCTACAACGGCAAGTATTATCTGATTGGCGAAGGTCACAAGGAATTTCTGCCCGAAAAGCAGAACGACGAGGATTACTATATTCTCACGCTCGCCGCTATCGCAACCGAGCTTGCGGACGAAGGACTGACCGAAGCGGATGTGATTATCGCCGCAGGCTTGCCTTTAACTTGGACAAGCGGACAGAAAGCGGATTTTGCCGCATATCTGTCAAAGAACAAGGAGGTAAAGTACACTTTTCGGAATGTAAATTATCATATCCGAATCTGTGATGTAAAAATCTATCCGCAGGGTTATTCTGCGGTCGTGCCTATCAAGTCAACGCTCAAAGGGTTGAGTATGGTAGCTGACATCGGCAACGGCACGATGAACACGCTTTATCTTGTCAACGGCAAACCGCAAAGCGGTAAGATGTTCACCGAAAAGTTCGGCACTTATCAATGCACTCTCGCTATTCGTGAAGTCTTTATGTGCAAGACACGCCGAGAGCTGAACGACTATATCATCGACGAGGTGTTGCAGACAGGCACGGCAGATATTCTTGCTTCCGATTTGGAAATCATCACTGCTATTGCCGAGGAATATGTCGCTGAGATCTTCCGTCGCTTGCGTGAGCACGGCTATGATGAAAGTACGATGACGCTCTGCGTCTGCGGCGGTGGCGGTTGTCTGATCAAGAATTTTTATCACGGCAATCTCGACCGTGTAAAGTTCATTAACGACATCTGTGCCGCAGCTAAAGGCTATGAATATCTTGCAGACGTTTATCTGAGAGCCGAGGCGAAGAATGAAGGACGTGTATAAAATGACAGTACGCTTTGACCTAACCGACGCCCGAGAGCGTTATCTTGCAGAGTATATGCAGACGCTGGATGTGAAGAAGTATCAATCCCGCAATCAGTTTGTGTTAGATGCGATCGCAGACTATGTGGATTTGCAGTCGATCACCCGAGAGCAGCACGATGAGGATATCCGAAGCATTATCCGTGAAGAAATGCGGGCTTGCTTTGCCGAAGCAAACTTCGCTCCGCAGCCTATGACAAACGCTCCGGCACTGACCGCAGAACAACAGGAAGAAGCCGAACAAGATATTATGGACGACCTTAAACTGTTTGATTGACGGCACGATGACGGCAAATTTCAAGACCGATATTAAAATTTACGGCAAAATGCCGTCATATCAAGATAGTATTTTAATCAACAGCATAAGGCACAGAAGAACGGTTGGAATTAACACTCCGTGGCTGTGTCTTATACTGTAGCAAGCAGGGAATTTGTACGGCAAATTTCAAATACAACAGCTCCAAAGCTGTTGCAAATCTTTAGGGACACCCTAACACCCGAAGAAAGAAGGTATATTTTTGAACGATAAAAATGCAAGAATCGAGCTGCGAGTTACGCAGTCCGAGAAAAAGAAGATAGCCCGGCTCGCCGAGAGCTGCGGCTTATCTCAATCCGAATATATCAGACAAAGGACATTGGGCTATGCGCCGAGGACGGTGCAACCTGATGTCTTTTTTGATTTCTATCAAACGCTCTGCCGTTTGTGTGACGAGGTTGCCGATAAGGTATCACCTGAAACCGAACGAAAGCTGCTTGAAGTCGTAGACGAAATCCAACATCGTCTACTTCTGCCGGAGAAATCCTCTGCCAAGCAAATCTGTAAGGAGGCAACGACGTGGCAACAACAGGCTTCTGGCCCGTCAAAGGACGGCTAAAAGATGTTATCAATTACGCTGAAAATCCTGATAAAACTATCGAGCGCAAATATCTTGATGATGACTTAGCTGTCGCTCTCAATTACGTTGAGAACAGCGACAAAACCGACCAAACAATGTACGTCAGTGGAATAAACTGTCCGAAGAAAAGGGCTTACGAGCAGATGATGACCACAAAGCGACGTTTCGGTAAGCTCGGCGGAAATGTAGCGTATCACGGTTATCAGAGCTTTCAGGCAGGAGAAGTCACGCCCGAAGAAGCGCACCAAATCGGCATTGAAACCGCCAAGCGAATGTGGGGTAATGATTATGAGATAGTTGTTACGACACATCTGAATACGGCAAACCTACACAATCATATCGTCGTAAATAGTGTATCGTTTCGCACTGGACGGAAGTTTGAAAATCATATTTTCGACCATTACAAGCTGCGTGAGATTTCCGACGAGATCTGTCGTGAATATGGAAAATCCGTGCTTGAAAACGCTCCGTTCTACGGCGGCGACAAGGCGTATTGGGTACGCAAAAGTGGGCGAATACCACACAAGGATATGCTGCAGCACGATGTTGATGAAGCCTTAGCCTGTACAATCAAACCATTTGATTTTGAATTATATCTTCGCTCGGCTATCAGTTTGTGCGGAATTTCAAATATCAGCATCCGTCGGTGATTGCTCCCGACTGGCAAAAGCCTGTCAGGTTAAGCAGTCTCGGCAAGGATTATTCCAGAGAAGCGATACTCAGGCGGCTACAATCTCAGCGTGAAGATAAATACTTTGTGGATTTCTATACACCGAAATCGTTTTATCAGCGCCAGCCGCTAATTGTGCGGATAAGGGATTTTGAGAAAAGAACAGAGCCCGATGTTATCACGGCGCTGTTTGAGCTTATCATCACTATCGCAAAACTCATCTCAGGCAACAACGTCCAAAAGCGTGATTACCGTCCGGTATCACCAGAGCTGCGGGAAGAAATCAGAAATCTTGACCGAACGCTGGCGGAATATCATTTTCTCCGTGACCACAATGTGGAATGCGCAGAGGATTTCGTATCTTGCCGAAAGGAAATCACCGAGCAAATCAAGGCTTATGAAACCGAGCGTCAGCACATTCGCAACCGAATCCGCAGAGCAAAATCACCCGAAGAAAATAATTTTCTTAAAGAACAATGCAGAGAAATCACAAAAAAGCTGACACCCTTGCGCAAGCAGCTCATTATCTGCGAGCGCATTGAAAACAAAGTGCCTCGACTCCGTGCTTTGATAGAACAGGAAAAGCAGCTGGAGCAAGGCAGATACAAGTACAAATATTATCACCAAAATAAAACGAAACAAAGGAGTTACGAAAGATGACCAATATATCAATTAACAAATTACACGAATTCAAAGACCACCCTTATCAGGTGCTCGACAACGACGAGATGAACAACCTCATCGAGAGCGTTCAACAGCAAGGCATAATGACGCCGCTAATCGTTCGACCGCTTGAAGGTACAACAGATGAGTATGAAATCATATCCGGACACCGCCGTTTCCGTGCGGCACAGAAGGCAAGGCTCACAGAAGTCCCTGCCTTTATTCGTCCCGTCAGCCGTGACGAAGCGGCGATTATGTTGGTGGACAGCAATCTCCACAGGGAGCATCTTCTGCCGTCGGAAAAGGCGTTTGCTTACAAATTGAAATATGACGCTCTGAAACGTCAGGGCAAGCGCACCGACTTAACTTCGTCCCAAGTTGGGACAAAGTTACTAACAGACAAAATCATAGCGATTGAAGCCGGAGAAAGCCGCAATCAAATTCAGCGCTATATCCGCTTAACTAACCTTATACCCGAATTGCTCGAGCTGATGGACGAGGGCAAAATCGCTTTTTCCGTAGGCGTAGAACTGTCTTACCTCAGCGTTAATATGCAGTTTTACTTACTGGATATTATTGAGCGTGACGATTGCACACCGTCCTACTCTCAGGCGTTCCATATGCATAAGGAAATGCACAACGGAACGCTCACAATGCAGTATGTTGACAAGCTGATGGCAACAGAAAAGCCCAATCAGCGTGAAACGCTTAAAATTCCAATGGACAAAGTTAGGAAATATGCTCCAAGAGTTACCGACAATCAGCTTGAGGATTTTGTCCTCAAAGCCTGCGATTATTACCAACGCTATCTCAAGCGACTGCGTGACCGTGAAAGATGAGGTGAGCCTATTGAGCAACGAATTGCGAATAGCACAATACTCGGAAGAAGCATTGACGCTCCTCACCAAAGCGTTTGTTCCTGACGTTATTGAGTTTTATAACAGTGAGTTTGGCAAACGATACTTTGAAGAATGGCTAAAGGCTCATCCCGAATATCAGGACGAGAAAATGATTGCGTAAATTTGACACAATCGACTGTTTTCGACAAATCAAGTAAAATAAAAATAAGTAAAGATCCACCGGCTTAGCCGGTGGCTTTTCTTTTAACGCCTTAAAGGCTATGTTACTAGCTTCGTCTAA
>CAKSNZ010000003.1 GCA_934476515.1 uncultured Ruminococcus sp.
TTGTCAACAATGCGAAACAGACTAGATGAATATCAGGTAAGAGCATACGCACTAAGCTGGTATAGTAAGTCAGTCTTAACAGATGAAGACTTAGCAACTATTGACGGCTGGTACTCAACTGAAGAAACTGAAACAACTAACGAAGATACAGAGAACTCAAACAGTGACTTTGAAGAAGTTACAACAGATACGGAAAAGGAGAATTAAGATGAAAGAATTAGTATGTACAACCTTTGGTGTTGTTGGTAGCTTTATTACAACACTTTTTGGTGGATGGAATACAGGTATGATAACTTTAATTATTTTTATGGCAGTTGATTATGTAAGTGGACTTATTTGTGCCGGTGTATTTAAGAAGTCCTCTAAGTCAGATAATGGTGGACTTGAAAGCAGAGCAGGTTTTAAAGGTCTATGTAGAAAAGGTGTAACACTTCTTGTTGTGCTTGTTGCTTATCGTCTGGATTTGTTAATTGGCACAAATTACATAAGAGATGCAGTTATTATTGCATTTTGTGTAAATGAACTGATTTCAATAGTAGAGAACTGTGGTTTAATGGGCGTACCAATGCCACAAGTAATTACTAAAGCTATTGACCTATTAAAGAAGAAAGGTGAGGATGAATAATGTCATACAAACTGAAAAAGTTACATACAAAGTGTAATTATGAAACAGGTAACAGTGGCAGACAGTACATTGTAATTCACTATACAGGCAATTCAACTGATACTGCAAAGGCTAATGCTAATTACTTCTATAACACAAATAGGGGAGCCTCAGCCCATTATTTTGTTGATGATACCAATGTATATGAGGTGGTATCACCTAACAATACATCTTGGGCAGTTGGTGTTAACTACGGTCACAACAATCTGTTTGGCAAGTGTACTAACTACAATTCCATCAACATTGAAATGTGTAGCACAAAAGGTAAAATCTCGGACAAAACTTTTGCAAATACAGTAGCATTAGCAAGAAAGCTAATGAATACATACAATATTCCTGCAAGTCGTGTTGTTAGACACTATGATGTGTGCAGTAAGATTTGTCCCGGCTGGTATGGTTGGGTAGGTGACAACGAATCTATTTGGAAGAAGTTTAAGAACCAACTTAAATATAACTATTGTGTTGTCACTAAAGAAAGCACACTAAGACAGAAAGCATATGTTGATGTTATTTGTAACACAAGCAAAAGTGTTGTTACAATCAAGAAAGGTACTAAGGTACAACTTGTTAA
Organism: uncultured Ruminococcus sp.; assembly: GCA_934476515.1. Classification (GTDB taxonomy): domain Bacteria; phylum Bacillota; class Clostridia; order Oscillospirales; family Acutalibacteraceae; genus Ruminococcoides; species Ruminococcoides intestinihominis. The sequence continues at coordinate 1,236 of CAKSNZ010000003.1, forward strand.
GGACTTAGGTAATGGTTGGTCACAGGTCAAATATGGCAATAAATTAGGCTATATTGTTAATTCACATCTTGATGATAAGAGCCTATCTAAGTACAACAAAATCACTGTTCTAAAAGGCAATACTTATTCAAGGGTTAGTAATGGCAAAATTGCATATACTAAAAAGCTGGATAAGGATAGAGAATTTACCGTAATTGCAGTTATTACATCAGGCAAGTATAAGGGCTATAAGTACCTTTATCGTAACCTTAAGTACTATCTAGTTAGATAATGAAATTAATAAATTAACGATTATAATCAATTTTTCGTGCAAGAAACCCCACAACAGTATAGTACCGTTGTGGGGTTGTTTTACTTTTGTCTAATATTTTGTTATAATTTTACCGAGGTGATAAAGGTGGACAAGACAGATATATTTATTAATGTTGCATCAGTCATAGTGTCTGGAATTATATCTTGGCTTATATCTTTTTTATATTATAGAAAAGGAAATAAAGATTTACTGCATAGGGGATTTATATACCCTTTTATCAAAGAACTTAATGACCCTAAAGAAATAAGTTCATTTAGTATTTCTAAAATAAGAAAAAGCGAATATGTAAAAATACTTACAAATAAAGAATATAAACTAACAGACGATATGTTGAAAAGTATAAAAGAGATAAAGTCATATTCAGTTTACGGAGAATGCTGTAATAGCCTTTTTGAATATTTTTTATGGCTTATGGAAGATAAAGATATATGTATAACCCATCTTGAATTTATTTATGATGATGAGGGGGAATTTGTGGATCAAAATGAAGTGCTAAATTTTGAAAAAAGTTATTTTGAAGAAGATATTATTAGTGTGTTACATAAGTATCCGTTATATATGTATGATGAATTCATAGATGAGATGGATGATTCCCTTAATAAAGTTTTAAATAACTTTTTATTAGAAAATAAAGTTATAAATGAAAAAATAGAATTTTTTGAAAACACTAATATATCAAGAATATTTGAAAGATCTATAACACATAAAGAATGGTTGGAAAAATTTCAAGATTTCCAAACTGCTAAAAGCAATCTTTTTGAAACTAAAAATTTTAAAAGAGTAATTAAAGATTATAAAATTGATATTACTGATTTTGATTATTATAATTATATATCTGAACATACATTTAAGTTAAAATAAAGCATTTATATCTTGTATAGCCTTGTGATAAGGATTGCCTTAGTGATTTAAGGGTATATTTTACCGAACAAAGCCAATCAGTAATTGACGGTGCAGTATCCGTCAGAATTAAGTCAGCAGATGTTATTACAGTGTATTCAACACTAGAGCAAGTACCATTCCATAGAGGCTTTTATTCTGTGGATATGACCTTCTTCTTTGATGTTGCTATTGAGGCATTTATGTCACCGGGTAGTTGCCCTGTAACAGTAAACGGTCTTGCAATTCATAGTAAAAAGGTTATTCTTTATGGTAGTGAGGGAAGTGTAAAGACTTTTACAAGTGAATATAACTATGATGAGTGTGATTGTAAACAACTTCAACCATCACAAAATCTACCGAAAGCTACTGTTCAGGTAGCAACACCAATAGCTCTATCAGCAAAGGTTTGTGAGTGCAAATGTCCTTGCAATCCACCTTGTAGAATTCCTGAGTCAATTTGTCGCAGGTTTGGTGGAGATTTCTTGCAGAATGGTTCAATGTCTGTGTATGCAACAATCGGTATCTTTACAATAGTACAGATAGAGCGAAATGTACAAATGCTTATACCGGCATACGACTTCTGTATTCCTGAGAAAGAGTGTGTCACAACTTCCGATAATCCTTGTGAAATGTTCAACAGACTTGAATTCCCTACAAATGAATTTTTCCCACCAACAGTATGTGATATTGGTGATGAAAATAAAAAGCCTGATTGTGGTTGTAAATAAAAATAACTGCCATCCTTATGGGTGGCAGTTTTCTTATAGTATTAAATTAAACTATCGAAAGAAAAAGCCACTCGTAAGAGTGGCTTATATAAATTATAGATTACTTAACATTCATTAGCACCCATTAGTGCTGCAACTCCTCGTTCACCTGTTCTGATTCTTAGAACATCAACAACTTCAGTAACAAAGCATTTACCGTCACCAACAGTACCTGTCTTTAAACATTTTTCAACTGTTTTTAGTACTTCTTCATATGGAACTTCAGAAACAACAACAGTAACCTTGATTTTCTTAATTAGGTTAACATCTCTTTTAACACCTCTGTAATACGTGTGACCTTTCTGCATACCACAACCGTTTACATCAGAAACTGTCATACCGTTAACACCAAGGTAGTTAAGTGCTTCTTTTAAATCATCAAAAAGTTCAGGACGAGTTATAATTTCAACCTTATAAATTTTATTCATTGTCAAAACCTCTTATTAAATAGTTTTTGTTTACCAATCTTTTAGTTCATTACCTTTTACAAGAAAGGCTTTCTTTGAAATTTCAGCAAGGGGAGAGTCACTGTAACTGTCACTGTAAAAGTCCTCAATCTTTCCGTTAGGAAACATTTCATAAAATCTTCTGACTTTTTCTTTACCATGACAGTTTATTCCTTCATATTTACCGGTTTTCATATCAACCTTAGATGCCATTAGGGACTTAATTCCAAGTTCTTTACAAATAGGTTCTAAGAGAAATTCGGGGGAAGCTGAAATAATAACATCATCTTCTCTTTGTTTTTTGTAGTACCAATCTTTAATATTATTCTTATGACTTGCCCAAAATTCAGGTAAGTCCTTTTCTATATTAACATAAGGTAAGAAACGATACATTTTTTCTTTAAAATCAGTTTTGTTACCTTTTTTAAGTACATAAAACTTTGTGAAAGCCTTAATTAAACCGGGAAAAGTCTTAATAATACCTTTATGTCTTTTTAAGCAAAATAAGTAGAAATCTTTAGTAGAGTCTCCATTATATATAGTTTTATCAAAATCGTAACAGTTCATAAATACCTCTCAAATTGGATTTTATATTATTATATATTTTTTTTAAGTAAAATTCAATAAGGAGGTATTTTATGAAATAATATATTAATTAAATGTCAGCCGGATAAGCAACTTCACCATGTTGTGATTCGTCAAGACCAAGTCTTTCAACTGTGTCAGAAACTCTAAGTTTCTTAACAAATAGCTTAACAATACCGGCACAAATTAGTGTACCAACTACGGCAATTACAATAGTAACTATAATACTTTCTGCTTGTGCAAGGAATAGGTGATAGTCACCAAATACAAGTCCATCCCACTTAGCACCTGACTGAACACCGGGAGCAAGTTCCTTAACACCGAAGATACCTGTTGCAAGACCACCCCAGATACCGCCAATACCGTGACAGCCAAAAGCATCAAGTGCATCATCAATCTTTAGAACCTTTTTGATTAGGTGTACACCACCAACACAAATAGGGCTAACAAGTAAACCAATAATAATAGATGCCCAAATTGGTACAAATCCTGCCCCAGGAGTAATTGCAACCAAACCAACAACTAAACCTGTAGAACAACCAACAAGTGTTGGCTTTTTAGCAGTAATAATATCCATAATCAACCATGAGATTAAACCACAAGCTGATGAAATACCTGTTGTCATAAATGCATGAACTGCAGTACCGTTAGCAGCTAAAGCACTACCTGCATTAAATCCAAACCAACCAAACCATAGGAATGCTGCACCTAAAAGAACGAATGGAATGTTGTGTGGCTGATAACTGTTTTTGTGGTAATCTCTTCTTTTGCCAAGAATAATAGCAAGTACAAGACCGGTAACACCTGAGCTGATATGTACAACATTACCACCGGCAAAGTCAACAGAATCAAGGTAAAGTCCTGTTCCAAATAAACCTGAACCACCTTCAACTTCTGCTCCCATAAATCCACCACCCCAAACCATATGGGCTAGAGGATAATAAACAAGTAAAGACCATAAACAGATGAATGGTACAAGAGCTTTAAACTTCATTCTACCTGCTACTGCACCGGTAATAAGTGCCGGTGTAATAATAGCGAACATCATCTGGAATGCACAGAATAGTAGGTCAGGAATTTCAAGACCTCTTGTGTTTTCACTAATACTAACACCACTAAGACCTAAGAAGTCAAAGTTACCGATGAAACCACCGTTGTCACCACCAAATGATAGTGAATAACCAAATAGTACCCACATCAGTACAGCAGTACCGGCAATGAACATTGTAGCCATCATTGTGTTAATTACATTTTTCTTTCTTACTAGTCCTCCATAAAAGAATGCAAGTGCCGGTGTCATAATAAATACCAGTGCAGTGCAAACCATCATAAAAGCTATACTACCCCTATCCATTTTTTGTTCTCCTTTCAATATGGAAATAGAATAAAAAAAGACAAAGACGCAAACTACCTCTAGGTAGTTGACCTCTTTGTCTGAGTTTAGTTTAGCATAATAAAATTTGCTTGTCAATACTTTATTTCTTGCAAAATTACAAAAATTAATTGAAAATACATTGAAAATACTTGCAAAAATGCAATTAAAATAAAATATCTTGCATTTATTTGTTATTAATAAACAAATAATCAATGTGGAATTATAAAAATCTCTATGAACATAAATTAACAATAAGTATATATTAAATGAAATAAAAGTTACTTTTTAGTAACAAACTACTATATTATCGTAACCTTTTGTAATATAGCTATTGTAAGATGTCAAAAGATGTGATATAATAAACTAGATAAATTATATGTTGAGGTGGACAGTATGTTTGGTTATGTTACTATATATAAAGACGAACTGCTTGTCCGAGAGTTTAATGAGTACAAGTCTGTTTACTGTGGATTATGTAGAACACTTGGCACGGAATATAGCAAATTGTCAAGGTTTATACTATCCTACGATTGTACTTTTTATGCTTTGCTTTTGCTTTCACTTAACGGTGAATGTCCCGGTTACGAAAAGAAAATGTGTAGATGTAACCCACTGAAGAAATGTACTTATATAAAGAATGGTGAAGATGCACTTTCTAAAGCATCGGCACTTTCTGTTGTAAGTGTTTACTTTAAGATAGTGGATAACATTTCTGACTCAAAGGGTATTAAGAAATTAGTATATAAACTTCTTAAACCTATTACTAAGAAATGGGCAAATAAAGCAAAAGAAAAATATCCTTACATATACAATGCAGTTGAAACAATGTCTAGGGAACAATTTAAAGTTGAATCAACAGACAATGCTCAGTTGGATATGTCAGCAGACCCTACTGCTAAAATGTTAAAGACTGTTTTGTCTTATGAGGAACAAGACAAATCAAGAAAATTAATTTTAGAAACAATGGGGTATAACTTAGGTAGATGGATTTACCTTATGGATGCTGCTGATGATTTAGAAGAAGATAGAGAGAAAAATAACTATAATCCATTTTTATTAATGAATTATAACGGTGAACAAAATTTCAAAAACTACATTTCTCAGATTTTGAACCAGTCACTTGCAGAAGTTTATAAGGCTTTTGAATTATTGGATATTACCTTGTATAAAGGTATAATTGATAATATTTTATTAAAGGGACTGGCCCAAAGGCAGAGAACAGTTTTATTTTCGGAGGAAAAGAATGGTAACAAATCCGTATAAGATTTTGGATATTCCAGAAACAGCTTCTGATGAAGAGGTAAAGTCAGCTTATAGAAAACTTGCAAAAAAGTATCATCCAGATAAATATGTTGACTCACCTTTAAAAGATGTTGCAGATGAAAAAATGAAAGAAATTAATGAAGCATACGATATGATTATGGATATGAGAAAGAACAAAAATTCTCAGAGTCAGTCTGCTTATGGTTCAAGTAATAACTATGGTGGTGCATCTGACCCAATTTTCCAGAGAGTTCGTCAGCTGATTATGTCTAATAGTCTTGATGAAGCAGACAGAATGTTAGATTCTATGGCAGACTCACAGAAAAGTGCTGAATGGTATTTCTTAAAGGGTATGATTGCCTCTAAGAAAGGTTGGGGAGAACAGGCTTTCCAATATATTCAGAGAGCAGTACAAATGAATCCCGGTAATCCTGAATATACAGCAGCTTATCAGAACATAATGCGTGCAAGACAGTATGGTGCAGGTGGTGCATATAATCAGCCTAATCAACAGTATGGCTGTAGTTGTTGCGATATGTGTGCCGGTATGATGTGTGCAGATATGTGTTGTAACTGCTGTGGTGGTGGATGCTAATGAAACAAACTAAGGCTTTTAAGATTGCTATCGGTGGTGTAATATCTGCTGTATCTTTAGCACTTATGATGTTTACAGGAGTTTTTCCATTTGGCACATATGCCTTTCCGGTTCTTGCAGGAATTTTTCTGATTTCAATTTTTCTGGAATTTGGTTTTGGTTGGTCAATGCTTGTTTATGCAGTAATCTCCATAATGTCAATTTTGTTTGTTTCGGATAAAGAGGCAGCACTGTTCTTTACTTTATTTTTTGGTTATTATCCTGTAGTGAAAAGTTACATAGAAAGACTAAAAAGTAAAATTGTTCAGTATATTATAAAATTTGCAATTTTCAACGGTGCTTGTGTGTCTGTTTATTTCTTAATGCTTTTTGTTTTTTCATTGCCAAAGGATGCATTTGAAGTTTTCGGAGTTAACATTCCTTTGATTTTCCTATTAGCAGGTAATTTGATTTTTATACTATATGACTTTGCAATAAAGGTAGCAGTTGCTCAGTACATAGATAAGTATAGAAAAATATTTTTTAAACAATGAGTGGGTGATTTCAATGGATAATTGGTTTTCGGCTAGAAAAGCAGTTAGTGTTTTTCTGGCTATGATAATCGTAATTTCAACCTTTTTTGTTATGCCTATAACTTCTTCAGCTTATAGCAACAAATATAAAGTTACTGCAAACGGTAACTTGAATATGAGAAAAACTGCTAGTTCAAAGGGTGAAGTTGTTGAGCATATAAAGAAGGGACAAGCTCTTTATATCCAAAAGAATAGTAGTGGTAACTGGGTTTATTGTAAAAATAGTTCAGGTAAAGCAGGTTATGTACCGGTTAAGCATATTAACAAAACTAAAGACTCATCTGTTTATATGACTTGCAAAACAACTGACGCAGTTAACCTTAGAAAAGGTGCCGGTACTTCTTATGCAGTAATTACTGTTGTGCCTAATGGAACAACAATGAATATTTCAGACAGCAGTAATTCTTCTTGGGCAAAAGTTAAGTACAATGGCAACACAGGTTACTTATCAAAGACATATGTTAATGTTTATTTCAAAACTTCAAAGTCAACTCCTACAACTCCTACTACAGGTGGTGCAACTAAAGGTCCTCTTACATTAAAGAGTACATCAGCCTCTGTTTATAAGGGTAGCTACTATGGTATTCAGTATAGCAACACTTCAAAAACTAAGGTAAAGTGGACTTCCAGTAACTCTAAAGTTGCATCAGTTGATAATGAGGGTATATTATACGGCAAAGCTAATGGTTCAACAACTGTTAAAGCTAGTGTTGGTTCAAATACTGTTGCTTGTAATGTAAATGTTCGTGCAAATAACAGTGTAAATATTTCTAATAAAAAATATAACATTACAAGTGGTAAGTCAGTTTATTTAACATCTTCAACTTCCGGTACAAGTTGGTCAAGTTCTGATACTTCAGTTGCTACTGTTACAAACTATGGACTTGTAACTACAAAAAAGGCAGGTAAAGCAGTAATTTATTGCAAAACTTCTTATGGTTGGGCAAGTTGTCTATTAGATGTTAAGGGTGCAGAAGCTGTAAAGTTTACATATGCAAATCCTAACTCAGCACCAAAGAATAGCACAGTAACATTTGTAGCTATTACAGATAAAAGCAGAAGTGCTGTTAAATTTGATGTTACAATCGGTAGCAAAAAATATACTGTAAAAGCAACAGAAAAATCCGTAAGTGGTAACAACTACATATGGAAAGGTAAGAAAAAACTAACTGAGTCCGGTAAGTACAAAGTTGTTGCTTATTCTAAGAAAAACGGTACTTGGTCTAAGAGTGTAGGTAGTTATGGTAAAGCATTTGTAACTAAGGTTACCAGCAATACAGAAACTTCTTGTGAAGAAAGACACGCAAGTAACAGTGTTATTAATTTTATTTCTAACTATGAAGGACTTTTATCAAAGGCTATGTTTGACCCTTTAACCAGCTTCCCATGTTTAACTGTTGGTTATGGTAGAGTTATTTATTCCGGTGACTCATTCTATAACGGAATGACCAAAAGTGAGGCTATGGCTTACTTAGTTGATTCAGTAGAAACTGACGGTTATGTAACTAAAGTAAATAACTTCTTGTTAAACAACAAAATTAAGTTTAATCAAAGACAATTTGATGCTTTGGTAACATTTGTTTATAACTGTGGTACAGGTATTTTGTCTAATGACAGTGATATAATTAATATGTTTTTAAATAAGTCACATCCAAGTTCAAAGACAAATCCTACTAAGGTTAAAACAACTGCTAAAGTAGCTATGAAGAAGTCAGCATCCGACAGAGCAAGCAATGTAAAAACTGTTTCTAAGGGTGCAACTCTTAAACTTGCAAATGCTTCAATTCATGGAAAGAAGTATTATAAAGTAATTGACAGTAAAGGCAATCAGGGTTACATAAATTATAAATATCTAAATGTTACATCATATAACAAGAAAGGTACTCGTGACCTAAACAATGTCTTTATTAAGGACTTTATTAGCAATATATTCTGTTACCATCATGCCGGTGGTTCATGTTATGCAGGTCTGTTATATAGAAGAATTGATGAATGTGAAATGTACTATTACGGAAATTATACTCGTGATGGTGAAAAGAACAATAACAACTTCTATTATCGTTGTGTATATCATAACCCAAGCTTTGGTTGTAGCTAAAAGGAGAGAGAATAATGGATAAAAAAATAGGTTTTATTGGTGCCGGTAATATGGCAACTGCTATTATTAACGGACTGTTAAAGAATAAGGTAGTTTCACCTGAATGTATTAATGTATTTGATGTAAACGAAAATCAGCTTAAGCTAATGGCTGAAAAAGGTGTTACTACTTGTGATACTTCTACTAAGGTAGTTACCGATAGCAATATTATTGTTTTAGCTGTAAAGCCTCAAAACTATGAAGAAGTATTAAATGGTGTTAAGAACTCTGTAAGTGAAGAAAAGATTTTTGTTTCTATTGCAGCAGGTATCTCAATTTCATATGTTCAAAAAGCATTGGATTGTAAATGTCCTATGGTTAGAGTAATGCCAAATACTCCACTACTACTTGGTAAAGGTGCAACAGCACTTTGCCCATCAGAAAATATCAGTGAAGAAGATTTTTCTGTTGTAAAGGATATGTTTGGTCTTAATGGTGCAGTAGAAGTGTTTACTGAGGACCATATGAATGAAATTATTGCAGTAAACGGCAGTAGTCCGGCATATATTTACCTATTTGCAAAGGCAATGGCTGACTATGCTAATGAGTGTAACATTCCTTATGAAAGTGCGTTAAACCTTATTGTTGCTACCCTAGAAGGCAGTGCAGCTATGATTAGGGATAGTGGTGATTCTCTTGATACTCTTATTAAGAAAGTATCTTCACCGGGTGGTACTACTCTTGCAGCACTAAAAACTTTAGAAGACTATAAATTCTATGACGGTATCAAAGAAGCTATGAAGTCTTGTACAAATCGAGCAGAAGAGCTTGGTAAATAATCATAAATAAATAAATCCTTTCATATATATTCTTACATAAGGACAACTTATGGAGGTATATATGAAAGGAATAGTTTTAAAAATTAAATCACCAAAAAATTTTCACAACAGAAAAAATAACATAACCTACTTTATAAAAAGATACGGTATATTTGCAATGTTTCTGTTTTCTATATTAGTAGGTTTTATTCTGGGTATATATTTTGGGGTAAATACCGATTTAGAATTTAAAAAGTCCTTTGACTTTTTATTTCCAACTGATTTTACAAGTAGAGCAAGTCTTGATTATTTGGGTGTGTTTAGTTGTAACTTTGCCCCTATATTTATATTTTTTGTGGCAATATTCTTACTTGGATTTTGTCCATGGGGTAACGGACTTACACCACTTGTTACTATGTTTAAAGGTTTTGGTATGGGTCTATCCTTAACTACCTTATGTTCAATCAGTGGTCTAAAGGGTTTTGGTTTTTTCCTACTTGCTATGATACCGGGATTTTTTGTTTCTTCTGCTTCACTTGCTTTACAAGGTGAAAAGACCTTTCATCTTTCAGCAAATGTTTTTAAGGTGATTATCAAGAAAGAGAATATTTCTCTTGAATTAAGAGAATTTGTTGAAGATTCAGCCACTTGCCTTTTTATAGCAATGGTTGGTTCTGTGGTGGATTCGGTACTGTTTTTGTTACTGTATTTTCACTTCTTTAACATATAAAATTCAGGATAAGGAATTATAATGGCGACAGAAAGAAAAAAATTTACTTTTGAAAATCTAGTTTCTATTTATTTTAGAAAAATACATAAAATCATTTTTACAAATTTACTTTTTGCTTTACCATTTGGTATTGTAGGTTTTTTGCTACACCTTATAGGTAACAACTTTGGTTCAGTACTTAACATTGTTATTACTACACTTGTTATACCTATCTGTTATCCACTATATGCAGGTGTAACCAAGGTAACAAGAAACCTTGGTCGTGGTGAAGATGTAGATGTTTTTGCAACATTTATTAATGGCGTGACTGAAAACTATAAGCAATTTTTAATTAATAGCATTATTTTATATTTTATATTTACTATAGGAATTTTCTCATTTTCCTTTTATGCAGGAATGGCAAAAATCCTAGGTGGCTCAATGTATGTAATGCTTGTGGTAGAGATTTTAATTGCTTTGTGGGTACTTTTTATGTACCTATATATTCCACTAATGACAGTTACTTTTGAATTATCTGAAAAGGATATTCTCAAGAACAGTGCATTAATGGCTATCGGTGAACTAAAGGTTAACTTTGCTGCACTTTTCTCTTTAGCAATTTTAACTGCAATTTGTGCAACACCACTTATATTCTGTATGGGTAATGGTGTGGCAGTTTTAGTGGTTTCTGCTATTATGTTACTACTAATTTATCCTGCATCATTTTCTTTTGTATCTAACTTTTTTATTCAAGAAAATATGATGATGATGATTACAGGCAAAGCTGATTTAATTCACGATAGAAAATCTACAGAAGAAAAGTTAGCTCAACTACGCAATGAGTCCAAAGAAGATTTTAGTGATGTTGATGTTGAAAAGGTAAAGAAAAGTAAAGAGGACTTTATTTTCCATAAAGGTAAAATGATTAAAAGGGATGTTCTATTACAAATGATAGAAGAGAAAGAGAGTGAAAAGAATGAGTGACAATAAAAGACCTTATGATGATGAACAAGTTGATATTAATGACCTTAATGATGATTTAGACAAAACAAAGGTCTTTAACCTTAACAGTAAAAGTGATAATCAAAATACCGGTGAATATGTTTCAAAACATTCACTAAGTAATGATGATTATGGTGATGACTTTTCCGGTGATAATCAGGATAATGAAGAAATCAGTAGCTATTCTCAAGCAGATAAAGCTAACTATAAAGATGATTATGATATGGGTCAGGTTGATGATGAACCAAAACCTATTGTTTCTCGTACAGATACATATGGTTCACCTAAGAAGAAAAATAACAACAAAAAACCTCTTATTATTGGCTTGATTGTAGCAGCAGTTGTACTTATTATTGTTGCAGTTGTTATAGTTCTCAATAGCTGTGGCAAAAATAAAAGTGATAACACAACTACTTCAACTACTACTTCTTCTACAACTACAGTAACTACAACTTCTGAAGATACTTACACATCTGAAGAAGATACTACAGAATATACAACTGAACCTACAACAGAAGAAACTACAGAACCTACTACTGAGGAAGAAACAACTGAGCCAACTACTACAGAAGCAGAGCCAACAACTGCTCCTAATTCCGATAACGGCAATGCAGTAAATGCTTCTTTTGCTCCTTATAAGTGTATTACCCCTGATGGTGATGTAATTTCTGATGATTTTGCCAGTGAACTAAAGGGTGACGTTTCTCTATCTTTAAAGAGTAACGGTACCTACATTCTAAAGGTTGGTAATGTAGCTAACGAAAGTGGCAATTACGAAATTGACGGTAATTCAATTACTTTAGGTTCATATGACGGTAATATTTCATTTGATAATGCCGGTAACCCTGTAGGTGTTACAGTTTATGTTGATGATTATACAGTATCATTTAACTAAATAAATAGTCATAAAAAACTAAGGTGCAGTAATTTTTACTGCACCTTTTCTATACCTAATAAATCAATTAATTTAATATTAACTGAGGAAATACCTTGAAACAATATTGTTATTTTTCTACTTTTTCAAATCCCAAACAACATCACCTTTACTATGTTTATTTAATCTTTCTAATGCAATTTGTCTACCATTAAAATCTTTAGTTTCCTTTTTAAAAAGCTCAACTTTATCAGGTGAAACTTCAAATGACCCTCTTATTGGTACTGCAAGTACTGACATAGTTGTTTCCTCCTTTTAGTTACCATTTTTTAATATTATATCACACCTAAAAACAATATAATTCTATATGATTTATTGTGTTTAGTCAATTAGTTACTGAGTTTTCAATATAATTTGATTGATGCTATTTTGGCTTAACAACATAGTTATTCATTCCCAATATAGTGTAAAATTATTTTTCAACAAACCATCTGTTGCTTTCAAGATATAAATACCTTGTGTGGTTCATAATTTGACATGTGTATCTAACACCAACACCACCACTTTTAAGGGAACTTGCAAAACGAATATCGGTGATTTTGTCAATTTTATATTTTCTGCCATCATCCCAGTTTATCACCAAAGGCAACAAACTTCCATCTTCATCAAATTTTGCCGTAACGCTAACATATTCTTTCATAAAATTTCTCCATTAAAAAAATCCTACAGGGTGAATAATATGGTCATCTTTTGGATTTAATAAAGTAAGGTTTTTGTCTTTCATCAAAAAGGCAGGTCGTACTGCATAGTTGCCAAATCTGTTTTTTAGTGAATCAAGTGTCTTGTCTAACTTTTCATCTCTAATATCCTTGTTGTTGTCCTCAAAGAAAGATAGCTGAAATGGTGAGTTGTCACCAATAAGCCCACTAACAGATACACCGATTGACCGTATAGGTTTTCTAAAGTTATAGTTGTTTCTAAATAATTCCAAAGCCTTGTTACGAATATCACCGGTACAACTGCTGAAATTCTTTAGCTGACCTTGCCTAGTGAAAGAGAAAAGGTCTTTATCTCTAATAGATATAGTGACAGTTTTACACCTAAAGCCTAATTCTCTCATTCTCCTGCCAACACTGTCACTTAGTATTTGTACAATCATTTTTACATCAGAATAATTTTCCAAATCTCTAGGTGTGGTTGTAGAGTTGCCAATAGACTTTACATCAGGCCTTTCATCAAACTGTGCAACAGGGGAAGAGTCAAGTCCGTTTGCAAAGGTGTGTATTACTTCTCCCATTTTGCCTAGGTTACTGTTAAGTATCTCTACAGGACAATTTGCAATGTCGCCAACTGTGTATATACCAATAGTGTGTAAATGCTTTTTAGTTGCTCTGCCAACATAAAGTAAGTCCTCGCAAGGGAGAGGCCACACCTTGTTTTTGTAGCCGTCATAACCGTCAAAGTCAATTTTAGTTATAGCATCAGGTTTCTTGTAGTCACTGCCTAACTTTGCAAAAATTTTGTTAAAGCTAACACCGATACTAACAGTAATTCCAAGTTCATATTTAATTCTTTCGTTAATTTCTTTTGCAATTTCATAACCACTTCTATTGCAACCGGTAACATCAAGCCATGCCTCATCTAAACCAAAGGACTCAACTCTATCGGTATATTCAGCATACATAGCTTTAGTGAGCTTTGAAAATTTCATATATTGGTCAAAGTGTGGTTCAATAACAACAAGTTCCGGGCATTTATTTTTTGCTTGCCAAATAGCATCACCGGTTTTTACAAAATACTTTTTAGCAAGTTCATTTTTAGCTAAAATAATACCATGCCTGTTTTCGGCATCACCTGCAACGGCAAGTGGCTTATCTCTGTATTCCGGATGTAGTAAAGACTCTACACTGGCATAAAAACCATTGCAATCACTGTGTAATATTGTTCTCATTTTGCTTTTCCTTTCCTTTGTTCTATATAATTATAGAACATTTGTTCTATAAAGTCAATACCATAAATGGGACAGTAAATTTATGTTGATATTATTGTTTAATTGTGTTACAATCAGTTACTATGGAATGGGGGATTATATGACCATAGCAAAAAGTAATAACAAAAGTGTTACCAAGAAATTTGTAAGATATGTTTCTCAAAATGTTTTGGGAATGATAGGTATGTCACTATATATTCTTGCAGATACTTTTTTTATTTCAGAGTCAGTTGGTGCTAACGGTATTACGGCTCTAAATATTGTGTTGCCTATATATAGCTTTATTTTTGCAATAGGTGCAATGATTGGTGTTGGTTCAGCAATACGATTTTCTATTAATAAAAATAAAGGCTCAAAAAGTAAAACAAATTATTTCTTTAATGCACTGTTTTGGGGAACAACTATAGGTCTTATATTTTCTTTTATAGGTTTGTTTTTTCCGGGACAAGTTGTTTCTATTATGGGTGGTGACAGTACCATTGTAGAAGTGGGAAGAGGTTACACAATGATATTTATGTCATTTGCACCATTTTTTATTTGGAATCATATTTTCAATGCATTTGTTCTTAATGACGGTTCACCATCAATAGCAATGTCAGCAACATTATTCAGTAGTTTGTTTAATATTATATTTGACTATGTGCTAATGTTCCCACTAAATATGGGTATGGAAGGCGCTGCCCTAGCAACTGCATTGTCACCGATAGTGGGTGTAATGATTTGTTTTATCCATATCTTTTCAAAGAAAAATACAACATCATTAAAGCCACAGAAACCATCATTTAAGAAGCTTGTTTATTCTTGTCAGGTTGGTATATCCTCATTTGTAGGACAAATTTCATCAGGTGTTATTACAATAGTATTCAACTTCCTGATTTTAGGTTTAACAGGTAACACAGGTGTTGCAGCTTACGGTATTGTAGCAAATGTTTCTCTTGTGGGAATTTCCGTATTTAATGGTGTGTCACAAGGTAGTCAACCTTTATTTAGTGAACATTACGGTAAAGGTGATAAAGACGGTATTAAAATCTTAAGGAGACTAAGTATCATAACTTCATTATTATTTTCAGCAATAATGATTTTACTTATATTTGTGTTTACTGATTTTATTGTTGGTATGTTTAACAGTGAAAATAATCTATTACTTGAAAAGTATGCAGTAGTAGGCTTAAGATTATATTCAATAGGCTTTATATTTGCAGGTTTAAATGTAGTAGGTTCAGGTATATTCAGTGCAACAAATTTTCCTAAGTGGGCATTTGCAACATCAATTGCGAGAGGTTTTGTACTGATTATACTTTCAGCAGTTGTTATGTCAATTTTATTCGGTATGACAGGTGTGTGGTTAGCTTTTGCAGTGGCAGAGCTATTAACACTTATAATCACTTCAATAGGATTTACTAAGATTACAAAATTCTAAAATTTTATATTTATAATAAATTAAGGTGGCTGTAATCAGCCACCTTTTTATACGCAAAAATAGGCTATGTAGAAACTCTACATAGCCATAATTTTATGATTAATTAAATTAGTTTAGACCTAACTGAGCCTTAACATCATCAGCAATCTTGTTACCGATTTCAATTGATTCTTCTTCTGTCTTACCGATAGAAGTAATGTAAAGCTTAATCTTTGGTTCAGTACCACTAGGTCTTATGATAACTGCATTACCACCTAAGCAGAAGTGAAGTACATTTGACTTTGGTAGGTCAATAGGTGTGATTTCACCTGTAGCAACATCTTTTTCTTCACTCTTTAGGTAATCGTAAATTTTCTTAACAGTTTCACCGTTAACAGTCTTTAGTGGGTTTTCACGAAGATTATCCATAATTTCCTTCATCTTCTTCATACCACTGGCACCATCAAATTCAAATGAAAGTGTTGTGTTTCTGTAATAGCCGTATTCTTTGTAAATTTCATCAATTACATTAGCAAGTGTCTTACCTTGCTTTCTGTAATAAGCAGCCATTTCACAGATTAGCATTGAAGCAACAACAGCATCCTTATCTCTTACATAAGTACCTGCAAGATAACCGTAGCTTTCTTCAAAACCAAATACAAATCTTTCTTTTTCATTCTTTTCTTCAAGTCTTAGGATAACTTCACCAATGTACTTAAAACCTGTTAGAACTTTCTTTAGTTCACAGTTGTACTTCTTACAGATTTCATCAATTAGTAGGGAAGTAACAATAGTTCTTACAACGATAGGATTTTTAGGTAATGTGCCTTTTTCTTTTCTAACGCTTAGTAGGTAGTTAGTTAGCATAATACCTGTTTCGTTACCTGTAATTAGTCTGTATGTGCCATTATCAGGAACTGCAATACCAACTCTATCAGCATCAGGGTCAGTAGCAAGTAGTAGGTCAGGCTTAACCTTTTCACACATATCAAGACCTAACTGTAGAGCTTCCTTGATTTCAGGGTTAGGGTAAGGACAAGTTGTAAAGTTACCGTCAGGCATTTCCTGCTCAGGAACAACTGTTACATCATTAATACCGA
Organism: uncultured Ruminococcus sp.; assembly: GCA_934476515.1. GTDB lineage: Bacteria > Bacillota > Clostridia > Oscillospirales > Acutalibacteraceae > Ruminococcoides > Ruminococcoides intestinihominis. The sequence continues at coordinate 18,003 of CAKSNZ010000003.1, forward strand.
TTTCCTTTAGAACTCTTCTAACCAGCTTGTTACCTGTACCGTTAAGTGGTGTGTAAACAACCTTTAGACCTGAGTCAGCACATAGACCTTCATTTACCTGCTGTTCTTTAACATTAGCAAGGTATTCTGTATATACATCATCATTAACATATTCGATAAGACCTTCTTCAACTGCCTTGTCAAAGTCCATAGTCTTAACACCTGTGAACATATCAATCTTCTGAATTTCATCATAAACTGCACCGGCAGCATTGTCTGTCATCTGACAACCGTCACTACCATATGCTTTATAACCATTATATTTTGCAGGGTTATGAGAAGCAGTAACCATAATACCTGCTTTACAACCAAAGTGTCTTACTAGGAAAGAAAGAACAGGTGTTGGTTGTAGTTCACTGGTGATATATGCCTTAATGCCGTTAGCAGCAAGAACCTTAGCAGCCTCATTCATAAATAGGTCAGCTTTAATTCTGCTATCGTGGCTAATTGCAACTGCACCACCACCAATGTTATTTACATAGTTTGCAAGACCCTGAGTAGCCTGACGAACAACATAAATGTTCATTCTGTTAGTACCTGCACCGATAACCCCTCTAAGACCGGCAGTACCGAATTCTAGGTTCTTGTAAAATCTTTCGTAAATTTCATCTTCATTGCCTTTAATTGCAGCTAATTCTTCAATTAAATCTTTATCTTCCTTGGCGTTTTCGCACCATACATTGTATAAAGTGTTAGAATCCATCTCAAGTTTCTCCTTTATGAGTTGCTTTTTCTTTAAGGAACATACTTCCTTGCTTAAAAATATACCACAAAATCAACCTTCTATCAATAAGTTTTTTGAATTTTTATTAAATTGTTATAACTTTATCAATATATATAAAAATAAAAATGTTGATTTATTGAGAATAATATTGTATAGTAGTATATAGCGAAATTTTTGAAAGGAATATTCTAATGGATAATAACGAAAACAATATCAACAATGAAAACCTAGTTGAGGAAAATACCTCAGCTAAAGAAACTAACAGTGTAGACGAAAACGGTGGTTATGTATCACAGTTCGGTGAATTAACAAATGCAGATGGTGAACCACTGGAAACTACTGCACCAACAGAAGAACCAAAGAAAAAGTTCTTCCTATTTAAGTACATTCACCCAAGTATCTTTATTGCAATTTGTGTATTCTTAGTAGCACTTATTGCTTTTGGTGTTTATTGGATTTTTGGTTCAAAGACAATCACAGGTACATGGATGAGAGAAGTAGAGAACAACAATTCAGCATCTTCAACTGCTGATGAAGTTGAGAAGATTGCAGTATATTACACATTTGAAAAAGCAGATTCTAACGGTAAGGGTACTTACTATATGAATGTTCAGGGTGAACAGTCTAAGGGTGAGTATAAACTATCAACAAGTGGTGATAAGAAAAAGATTACTATCGGTAATTCAGAACTTACATACGAAGTAACAGGTGTTAAGCTATTTGGTAACGCAACACTTAAGTTAACTCAGGATGCTTATACAGACAAGACAACAGGTCAGAAGGTTAAATCTCAGACTATTGAAATGGATCAAGATAAAGACCCCGGTTATGATGAAATGTCAATGAAGGATTACAAGACTGATAAGGACCTTATCGGTAAGTGGAATACAGAATATAAGATTTCTTATTACTATGGTATGTATCAGCTAGATTGCGACATTGAAATCAAGGATAACGGTATTATGACTGTTCATGCAAGTAACAGTGATATTGGTATGGACTCAACATACTACTATGCTTATTCTGCTGAAAATGGTAAGCTAACATTTAAGGGCGTTACTGATAAAGACAAGAATAAGGCAACTCTTGAATATAAACTAAAGGACGGTATCCTAACTATTGTTGATAAGGATAACAAGACAATGTTTAGTGAATCAGTCCTAGGTTCTGCTCAGTTCTATAAAGACGGCGAAAAGAAGCCTGAAGGTATCACAACAGTTACTACAACAACTGCACCATCAACAAAAACTGCTACACAGGCTGCAACTCAAACAACAAAAGCTAAATAAGAATATTTAAATCTAAAGCCACAACTTTTACAGTTGTGGCTTTTTTATGCTTTACTATATTATAATTATTTTATAAACACTAATAATTATTCATACTTTTAAAATTAAAAGACAAAAAGAAAAGGACGGTTATTTTTATTTAACCGTCCTAAATTATTGAAATAGATGTAATTTAAAAACTAATTAGTCCATTTCCCAGTTATGCCAAACATTCTGAATGTCATCATTTTCTTCAAACATATCAAGCATCTTCTGCATCTTAGCCTTAGTTTCTTCATCTTCAATCTTTGTGTATGTTGATGGTACTTCTTCAACTTCAGCAGATACAAATTCATAACCCTTAGCAGCAAGGTCATCACGAATAGCAGAGAAGTCATCCGGCTCTGTGTAAATTGTGAAGATATCTTCATCAGCCTCAAAGTCAGAAGCACCTGCTTCAAGAGCTTCTTCCATTACAGTGTCTTCATCTTTGTCAAAGTCTTCTCTTTCAACAACAAGAACACCTTTCTTTGAGAACATAAAACCAACACAACCCGGTGTACCCATATTGCCACCAAACTTATCAAAGTAGTGACGAACTTCACCGGCTGTTCTGTTTCTGTTATCTGTAAGAGCCTCAACAATTACAGCAATACCTGATGGGCCGTAACCCTCATATGTAACAGATTCATAGTTGTCACCTTCACTAGAAGATGCAGCCTTTTTAATAATTCTTTCAATGTTGTCATTTGGAACATTAGCAGCCTTAGCCTTAGCAATACAATCACGAAGTTTTGAGTTTACATTAGGGTCAGCAGAACCACCGTCACGAATAGCAACAATAAGTTCTCTACCAATCTTTGTAAATACCTTTGCTCTGGCAGCATCATTTTTGCCTTTTTTCTGCTTAATGGTACTCCATTTATTATGTCCTGACATTTATATCATCCCTTATATTAAAATTTGCCTTAAAATTATATCACAAATATAGGAAAAATGCAAATATATTTATTTGTTATTCTTGTTTAGAAAAATGCTTAAAATATATATTACAATTTGGTTACAAAAGTGCGTTATCCTCTTGAATGTTTGCTATAATAGGTATTAAATACAATATAGGGTACTATGCAAATACGAAATGCCCATATATGTATAAAATGAATTTTTAATTAATATACGAGGTTATAATAATGGTTCGTTCAATGACAGGCTTCGGAAGACACGAAGCAACTGTTGACGGCAGAGATATTGTAGTAGAAATTAAAAGTGTAAATCACCGTTACTATGAATTTAATTGCCGTACAACAAGAGGATATAACTTTCTTGAAGAAAAGTTAAAGTCCTATATTAAAGAAAAGGTTAGCAGAGGTAAGATTGATGTATATGTTTCTTTAAGTCAAAAGGAAGACACAGAGTCAATCGTAAAGATTAACCCAAGTTTAGCACAAGGTTATATTAATGCACTAAAGAAACTTTCAACAGAATATGGTGTAACAGATGATATTTCTGTTTCTACAGTTGCTCAGTACAACGATATTTTCCAAGTACATAGAGCACCTGAAGATGAGGAAGAAGTTTGGAATGCAGTTAAGGAAGTTCTTGATGTAGCACTTGACAACTTTATTAAGATGAGAGAAGTAGAAGGAGAGAAGATGAAGGCTGACATTATGTCAAGAGCTGAAACTATCCTTTCTATTGTTTCTAAAATCGAAGAAAAGTCACCTGAAAGAGTAAAAGATTATGAAGCAAGACTAAAAGAAAGAATTGAAGAACTTTTAGGTAGTGCTGATTTTGATGAACAGAGAATTTTAACAGAGGTTGCAATTTTTGCAGATAAGGTTGCAGTTGATGAAGAAACTGTTCGTCTAAGAAGTCACTTTGACCAGCTAAAATTACTTATGAATAGCGATGGTGAAATCGGTAGAAAGATTGACTTTATTATTCAAGAAATGAATAGAGAAGCCAATACTATCGGTAGCAAAGCTAATGACAGCACACTATCTCATATGGTAGTTGATATTAAGGCTGAAATTGAAAAGATTAGAGAGCAAATTCAAAACATTGAATAAAGGTGCTTTATGAAACTTATTAATATTGGATTTGGTAATTTAGTTAATTCAAGCAGAATCATCTCTGTAGTCAGTCCTGATTCTGCTCCTATAAAACGAATTGTTCAGGATAGTAAGCAGAAAAGTATGCTTATTGATGCTACTTACGGCAGAAGATGTAAAGCAGTTATTATTACAGACAGTGACCATGTTGTACTTTCTGCTATTTCTCCTGAAACAATAGGTAACAGATTGGAGGGTGAACAAAGCGATGAATAACAAAGGACTACTTATTATTTATTCCGGTTTTTCCGGAGTAGGTAAGGGAACGATTATGAAGGAAATGCTAAAGAAAGAAGATAATTTCCGACTATCTGTTTCTGCTACTACAAGAGCTCCAAGACCGGGAGAAGTAAACGGTAGAGAATATTACTTCATTTCAAAAGAAGAATTTGAAGAAATGATTAAGAATGATGAGTTCTTTGAATATGCTCAGTATTCTGATAATTATTACGGAACACCTAAGAAACCTGTTGAAGAAATGCTAAAGAAAGGTCTTGATGTATTTCTTGAAATTGAAGTTCAAGGTGGCCTTCAAATGATGGATAAGCGACCTGATGCACTTAGTATTTTTATTGTGCCACCATCATTAGAAGAGCTTGAATCTCGACTTCGTGGCAGAAATACCGAAACCGAAGAGGTTATCAAGAAGCGTCTTTCAGCAGTAGAATTTGAAAAACAGTTTGTTCCAAAGTATGATGTTAAGGTTGTTAATGACAAGGTTGAAGATGCAGTAAATCAAGTTATTGATATAGTAAAAAAAGAGAAAGAAAAAAGAAATAATTAATTTATAAAAAGGAGATATAATTATGCGTTTAGCTTCAGTAGATGATATGTTATCAGGTAAGGAAAGTCGTTATGCACTAGTAATCGGTGTAGCAAAGAGAGCAAGAGAAATTGCACAGGAATTTGAAGAACAGGGTATAATTACTGACGAAAAGCCGGTTCTTCTTGCTATCGAAGATTTTAAGAATCACAAGTACAACCTACTTGAACCAGAAGATGAAGAATGATGAATTCCTCATTGCAGGAATTGCAGTAGATAATACTACTTACAGTTTTGACAGAATTTTCAGCTATAAAGTACCAAAGCATTTGTCCGATGTAAAAGTAGGACAGAGAGTTCTTGTACCTTTTGGCAGAGGAGATAGATTTCGTCAAGGAATGATTTTGTCTTTGTCTTATGGTAAAGAAGAAAATTTAAAAGAAATTTCATCAATATTAGATCATAAGCCTATCTTTACCCAAGAAATGATTGATACAGTAAATTTTATCCATGATAGATATTTCTGTACTTATTATGACTCAGTAAAGGTAATGTTACCGGTAGGAATAAATTATAATATTTCTACATTTTATACAGCAGTAAAGGTTGAAACAGATATACTGAATTCTCTAACTGACTATGAAAGAGAAATTTATGATTATCTTTTATCAGAGAATAAACCGGTAAAAAAAGAAACAATCTTAAATGTTTTTTCTATAGGAGAAAATTCCCTTAATAAACTTTACCGTCAAGGTGTAGTAAATAGAGAAGATGATGCCTTTAGAAAAACTAAAGATGCAACAGTAAAAATGGTGTCACTTTGTGATGATGTTGATATTAATGATTATAAGTTAACACCAAAACAACAGAAAGTTGCAGAACTTTTAACTGTTGTGGATAAAGCTTCTGTAAAGGAAGTTTGTTACTATACAGGCTACACTCAGTCAGTAACCGATTCTTTGGTTAAGAAAAAGATTGCAAGGTATTTTACTGATGAAGTTATGAGAATTCCTTATACTGTTTCAGATGTAAAGAAAGATGAAGTGATTTTAAGTCCATCACAACAATCTGCTTTTGATAATTTATACAGTAAATATTGTGATGACAAAGCCTCAGTTTCTTTACTTTATGGTGTTACCGGCAGTGGCAAAACCTCAGTATTTATGAAGTTAATTGAAAAGTGTTTTAATGACAATAAGGGTACAATATTAATGGTACCTGAAATTGCTTTAACACCTCAGTTAATCAAAATATTTACTTCAAGGTTTGGGGATAATGTTGCAGTATTCCACAGTGGTTTATCAATAGGTGAAAGACTTGACGAATATAAGAGAGTCAGTAGAGGAGATGCAAAAATTGTTCTAGGTACAAGAAGTGCAGTTTTTGCCCCACTTAAAAATATTGGTTTGACTGTTATGGATGAAGAACAAGAAAGTTCCTATAAATCCGAACAAACACCAAGATATAACGCAAGAGATATTGCAAAGTTTAGATGTTATAAACACAACGCTTTGTTACTTCTTTCTTCAGCAACACCAAGTGTAGAAAGCTTTTATATGGCTGAAAAAGGAATTTATAATCTTGTAAAATTAACAGAAAGATATGGTAACGCAACATTGCCAAAGGTTTCTGTTGTTGATATGAATGAAGAACAAATGAAAGGTAATTTTAGCAATTATTCAACAACACTAAAAGAACTTATTTCAAGTAACTTAATTCATAAAAAGCAGTCTATTATTCTTCTTAACAGAAGAGGATACAATACATTTTTAAGTTGTAGAAGTTGTGGCCAAGTGGTAACTTGTCCAAATTGTTCAATTTCTATGACATACCATAGTGCAAACAATAGAATGATGTGTCACTATTGTGGTCATTCAGTACCTTATACCGATGAGTGTCCTGACTGTCATCAGCACACACTAAAGTTTAGTGGTGCAGGTACTCAAAAAGCAGAACAAGAACTTGTTGATATGTTTCCAAGTGCCAGAGTATTAAGGATGGATGCTGATGCCACAATGACAAAAAGTAGTTATGAAACAAAACTTACTGCTTTTGCAAATGGTGAATATGATATTCTTATCGGTACACAAATGGTAGCTAAAGGTCTTGATTTTCCAAATGTAACATTAGTAGGTGTTATCAATGCCGACCAAATGCTTTATTCTGATGATTACAGAAGTTATGAAAGAGCATTTTCTCTATTAACTCAAGTAGTGGGTAGATCCGGCAGAGGTGACTCAAAGGGTGTTGCAGTTATCCAAACTTCAACACCGGAAAATTATGTTATAGGTCTATCGGCAAAGCAAGACTATGATACATTTTATAAAGGTGAAGTAGGAGTAAGAAAAGCTCTGCTTTATCCTCCTTTTTCCGACATTTGTCTTATAGGTTATCAAGGTATAATTGAGGGTGTAACAATAAAGTGTGCAAATGCCTTTCAAAATGCCTTAATTAACAAAATCAAAAATAATTATAGCAGTATGCCTTTAAGAGTGCTTGGACCAAGCCAAGCCTATGTTTATAAGGTAAATAATAAATATAGATACAAGACTATAATTAAGTGTAGAAATTCAAAGGATTTCCGTAGTGTTATCAAGGAAACATTACTTGAATTTTCTAAGAATAAGGAATTTAAAAATATAGGTATAACAGTAGATATAAATCCACTGTCTTTTAATTAGGTGAATGAGTATGGCTATTAGAAATATTGTAAAAGATGGAGACGAGATTCTTCATAAGAAATGTAGAAATGTGGAGAAGTTTGATGAAAAATTAGCAACACTTCTTGATGATATGGCTGAAACAATGCACAAAGCTGACGGTGTAGGTCTTGCAGGTCCACAGGTTGGTATGCTAAGAAGAGTTGTTGTTATTGATATTGGTGAGGGTGTAATTGAACTTGTTAACCCTGAAATTATTGAAACAAGTGGCGAACAGGAAACTGCTGAAGGTTGTCTTTCTTTCCCCGGAGAATACGGTATCACAAAGCGTCCAATGTATGTAAAAGTAAAGGCTCAAGATCGTAACGGTAATTTCTTTGAAATGGAAGGTGAAGAACTTTTAGCAAAGGCTTTCTGTCACGAAATTGACCATCTAAACGGTATTGTATTTAAGGATATTGTTGTTAGAATGTTAGACCCAGAGGAGTTAGGCTAATGAATGTTGTTTTTATGGGTACTCCGGACTTTGCAGTTCCTTCATTGGAAAATATTGCAAAGGTTCATAATGTACAAGCTGTCTTTACTCAACCAGATAAACCTGTTGGCAGAAAGATGGTACTGACACCACCTGATGTAAAGGTTTGTGCTGAAAAGTTAGGAATACCTGTCTATCAACCGGTAAAACTAAAGGATAGCGATAGTTATGAAATTATTAAGGACCTTAATCCTGATGTAATAGTTGTTGTTGCTTATGGGCAGATTTTACCGGAAAATATTTTGAATATTCCAAAGTATGGTTGTATCAATGTTCATGGTTCTTTACTTCCAAAGTACAGAGGTGCAGCACCTATTCAGTGGTCCGTTTTAAACGGTGACAAGGTTACAGGTGTTACTACAATGTATATGGAAAAAGGTCTTGATACCGGTGATATTCTTGAAACTAAGGAATATGAAATCGGCATCAACGATACTGCCGGTGAAGTTTTTGATACATTGGCAGAAATGGGTGGTAAGCTAATCCTTGATACACTTGAAAAAGCAGAAAAAGGTGAACTTCATCCTGTTAAACAAGATGACAGTAAAAGTTCATATGCAAAAATGCTTGATAAGTCAATGTGTAATATTGATTTTTCAAAGACTAATTTACAAGTTCATAACCAAGTTAGGGGACTTTCACCATGGCCTGTTGCCTCAACAAAACTTAACGGCAAGGTTCTAAAAATCTTTGAAACAAGACTTGCCGAAGGCAAAGGTAAACCCGGTGAAATTTTAAACACAAATCCACTTACTATTGCTTGTGGAGAAGGTGCAGTTGTTGTAAATACTGTTCAGCTACAAGGCAAAAAGAGAATGGATTCAAAGGCTTTTTTACAAGGTCATAAACTTGAAAAAGGCACAGTTATAGGAGAATAAATTATGTATCATTACTTTTATGGTATTGACTGGACATATATTGTGTTTATGCTACCATGCCTTATTTTGTCACTTATATGTCAAGTTAAAGTAAACAGTAATTTTAGTAAGTATAGCAATGTAAAAAATATGCGTGGTATGACAGGTGCTCAAGCAGCTGAATACGTTCTAAACCACTATGGTGTTCATGGTGTTCGTATTGAGCAAGTTGCAGGTAACTTAACAGACCACTTTGACCCAAGAACAAATGTTATCAGACTTTCTGACAGTGTTTATAATGTAGCTTCTGTTGCAGCAGTAGGTGTTGCTTGTCACGAAGCAGGTCACGCAGTACAACACGCTACAGGTTATGTACCAAACAAAATTCGTGGTGCTATTGTGCCAATTGCTAGGGTAGGTTCTAGCTTAGGATGGATACTTTTCTTAGTAGGTTTATTTTTGCCAACACAGTTTTCATTCTGCTTATGGCTAGGTATCATATTCTTCTCAGCATCAGTTCTTTTTACTTTCGTAACTTTACCTGTAGAATTTGATGCATCAAGAAGAGCATTAAAGTGTATCAGAGATACTAACCTACTTTACCCTGAAGAATATGAAGGTACAAAGAAAGTTTTACAAGCAGCTGCTATGACTTATGTTGCCTCAGCAGCAACTGCTTTACTACAATTACTAAGACTTATTTTTATTGCAAATAATAGGAGAAGATAATAGATGAAAAGCCCAAGAAGAGTAGCATTTGATGTGCTTTATAAAATTGATACTGAAGAGTCCTACAGTTCAATTGCAGTGAATAAAGCATTAAAAGAGAATAATCTTAATAAGCTAGACTCTTCTTTTGCCTCAGCAATTATTTACGGAGTACTGGAAAAGAAGATAACTCTTGACTATGTAATCCGTAGCTTTTCTTCTGTAAGACTAAAGAAAATAGAAACCAAAACTTTAACTATCCTTAGAATGTCAGTTTATCAGATGCTTTATATGGACAAAGTTCCTGATAATGCATCTGTTAACGAGGCAGTACAACTTGCAAAAAACTTAAGGCTTTTTAAGTCATCAGGTTTCATAAATGGTATTCTTAGAAGTATCTCAAGAGCAGAAACTAAGTGTGACTTAAGCAAAATAAAAGACAAAACAAAATTACTATCAGTTAAGTATTCAGTACCGGAAGATATTATAAAATTATGGCTTGACAGTTATGGCGAAAAGGTAACTACCCATATGCTAAATTCAGTAGATGGTAGGCCACCACTATATGCCAGAGTAAATACACTTCTAACTGATGAAGATACTTTAATTGAAAATTTAAGAGAAGAAAATATTATTGCTGAAAAGTCTATTTTAGAAAATGTAATCACTTTGAAAAATACAGGTTCTGTAGAAAGTATAAAAGCCTTTCAGTACGGAGAATTTTACATACAAGACCTTTCTTCAAATATTGCATTAACAACATTATCTCCTAAAGAAAATGATGTTGTGTATGATGTTTGTTCAGCACCGGGAGGCAAGTCCTTTACCAGTGCAATTCTTATGAATAATAAAGGCAAGATAAATTCTTATGACCTTTATAAACACAAAATCAAGCTGATTTATTCCACTTCTAAAAGGTTAGAAATAAGTATTATAAATACTGAAATTAATGATGCAACTTCCTTTGATGAAGAGAATGTTGCAGATGTGGTTATTTGTGATGTGCCTTGTTCAGGACTTGGCCTACTTCGCAGAAAACCGGAAATCAGATACAAAGACAATATAGTTAATAATGACTTAACAGAAATACAGTATAAAATTTTATGTTCATCTGCTAATCTAGTAAGAAACGGTGGAAAATTAATGTATTCCACTTGTACCCTTAACCCAAAAGAAAACAATCTTTTAGTAGAAAAATTCCTAAGTGAACATAAAGATTTTGTAGGTGAGAAGTTAATTCTCCCAAAGAATATTAAAAGAACCATAAAGGAAAATGAATATGAATGTTCATTGTTCCCACAAACTAATAATTCAGATGGTTTCTACTTTGCAATACTGAGAAAGGGTGATTAAATGACTGACTTAAAGTCAATGAATTTACAAGAAATTGAAGAGCTTATTTTGTCATTAAATTGCCCAAAGTTTAGAGCAAAACAAATTTTTCAGTGGATAAATAAAGGTATAACTTCCTTTGATGAAATGAAGAATGTACCAAAGGACTTAAAAGAAAAGTTAAGTGAATATTGTTACATTTCTGTTGCATATATTGAAAAAAAGCAAATTTCAAGGTATGATAATACAGTTAAGTATTTGTTTAAATTTAATGACGAACAGTGTGTTGAGTCTGTTGTGATGAGTTATCACTATGGACACACAATCTGTATATCTACTCAAGTAGGTTGCAAAATGGGTTGTAAGTTCTGTGCAACAGGTAAGCAAGGCTTTACAAGAAACTTAACTGCCGGTGAAATGATTGCCCAGATAGAATCAGCCCAAAAGGATCTTAACATAAGAATTTCCAATATTGTTCTTATGGGAATGGGTGAACCACTTGATAACTATGACAATGTAATGAAGTTTCTTGATTTAGTTTCATCAGATGATGGATTAAATATAGGGAAAAGACATATTACCTTGTCAACTTGTGGTATTGTTCCACGAATTTATGATTTGGCTGATAGAAAGTTACAGATTACACTTTCTGTTTCTCTCCATGCACCAACTGATAAAATGAGAAGTGCAACAATGCCAATTAACGATGCTTATAACATTGATGAGCTTATGAAAGCCATTAAGTATTATATAGATAAAACCAATCGTAGAGTAAGTTTTGAATATGCTATGATTGATGGTGTAAACGATAGTGACGAAGCAGCTAATATACTTGGCAATTTAATAAAAGGTATGCTATGCCATGTTAATCTGATTCCTGTAAATGATGTTACAGGTAATGATTATCGTAAAAGTAACAAAGATAGGCTAATATCTTTTACAAATGTACTTGCTAAGTATGGTATAACAGCTACTGTAAGGAGAACCTTAGGTAGTGACATTGATGCAAGTTGTGGACAACTAAAAGGTAAGCACAAGAAAGGAGGAAAGTAATCTTGAATATACATAGTAAAACAGATAAAGGGCTTGTTAGAAACGATAATCAGGATTATTGTCTTTCCGGAAAAATGTGTGACGGTTCAGTATGGGCTGTTGTTTGTGACGGTATGGGTGGTGCTAATGGTGGACACACAGCCTCAACAACTGCTTGCGAATATATAGCTAGAGAAATGAAAAATCTTTATACCAGTGATTTCACAAATGAAGAACTATATACACTGCTAACCAACATAGTTTCCGGTGCAAACCTTGAAGTTTATAATTTAGCACAAAAAAATATTGAACTTATTGGAATGGGCACTACTTGTGAGTGTATATTCCTAAGGGACAATATTCTTCATATTGTACATATAGGTGACTCAAGAACTTATCTTGTTCGTAATCAAAAGGCTTATCAGCTAACTAAGGACCATTCCTTAGTTCAAGAAATGGTAAATCGTGGTGAGATTACAGAAGAAGAGGCTTTAGTTCACCCAAATAAAAACTTTATTACAAGAGCAATCGGTGTAAAAAGCACTATCAAGGTGGATTATACTCAGTATGAATATAAGCCCGGCGATATAGTTATTATTTGTACCGATGGCTTAACTAATTGTGTCAGTAAAGAGGGTATAGCAAGTGTTGTAAACAACAACCCTAAAAATCAAATTACCGACAAATTAGTTGAAGAAGCTAAACTAGGTGGCGGTACTGACAACATTACCGTTATTACAATATATTAAGGAGGAAGAGTTATGATAGATAAGTACACAGGCAAAAAGCTTGACGGTAGATATGAAATCCAAGAACTTATCGGTGTTGGTGGTATGGCCAATGTTTATAGGTGTTACGATACTGTTGACGATAGAGAAGTTGCAATCAAAATTCTAAAGGATGAATTTCTTGATAATGCAGACTTTATTAGAAGATTTAAAAACGAAAGTAAATCTATTGCTGTTCTTTCACATCCAAACATTGTAAGGGTTTATGATGTTTCTTTTGGTGATATGATTCAGTATATTGTTATGGAATACATTGACGGTATTACACTAAAGGAGTATATCGCTCAGCAAGGTGTAATTCAGTGGAAAGAAGCATTGCACCTAACAACTCAAATTTTAAGAGCATTACAACACGCTCATGAAAAGGGTATTGTTCACCGTGACATTAAGCCTCAGAATATTATGTTGCTTCAAGACGGTACTATCAAAGTAACTGACTTTGGTATTGCTCGTAACTTTAATTCTGCTACAAGAACAATGACAGAACAAGCAATCGGTTCTGTTCATTACATAGCACCTGAACAGGCAAAAGGTGGTAACACCGACGGTAAAACAGATATTTATTCTGTTGGTGTTATGATGTACGAAATGCTTACAGGTAAACTTCCTTTTGTAGCTGATAATGCTGTTTCTGTTGCTATTATGCAACTTCAATCAACTCCTAAGCTACCAAGAGAGATTAACCCTGATATTCCACAAGGTCTTGAAGAAATCACCCTTCATGCAATGCAGAAAGACCCTAAGGATAGATACGAGTCAGCTCAAGCAATGCTTAATGATATTGACCGTTTTAGATTAAATCCAAGCATTGTATTTGGTTATAGCCTTCCAAAGCCGGTAGAACCAAAACCGGCTGAAAAGAAGAAAGAAGCTAAAAAGAAGGACGAAACAAAGAGAATCTTTGAAGAAAAAAATACTGATGACAACAAGAAAGAACCTAAGAATGTTGTTCCGGAAGAATTCGACAGTGAAGAACCTGAGAAAAAGGTTAGAACAAAGAAAAAGTCTGCAATTCTAGGTGTTGTTGCATCATTTGTAATTTGCCTAATTGGTTTTGGTATTTACTTTGTTGTTTCTTCATTCTCAAATACTAATGCAGATACAGATGTTCCAAATTATGTTGGTAAAACTATCCTTGATGTAAAGCAAGGTGATAATAAAGAGAACTTTGTTTTTCAGCTGGATTTTGAGTATGACTCAACAAAAAAGGAAGGTGTTATCCTTTCTCAGCAACCTGAAGCAGACTCAAAGAAAGTTAAGAAAGGTTCAACTATTGAACTGACAGTTAACGGTAAAAATTCTGATGTAACAGTACCTCATCTTCTAAACACAACAGAAGAAGATGCTATAAAGGAACTAGAGTCAAGAAACCTTGTTCCTGAAATTGTTTATGTACAGAGTGAAGATGTTAATGTTGACTATGTATCATCAGAATTCCCAAATCCGGGACAAAAGACAACTATCGGTTCATCAGTATATCTTTATGTTTCAAAAGGCCCTGCTGAAAAGAGAGTTAAAATTCCTGATGTAACAGGTAAAGATATTTCTGAAGCTAAGGAAATTCTTGAAAGTAAAGGTCTGTATGTAGAATACGAATATGACGAAAACAGTTATGAAGAAAAGGATACTGTAATAAGACAAAATCCTTTACAGGGTGGTACTGTAAAGAAGGGCTATACTGTAAAACTTGTTCTTTCCGGTGGTAAAAAGGATGCTCAGTCTATTCAGATTGATGTTCAGTTGCCAAAGAATGAAACAAACAGTGTTTCTCTACAGGTTGTATTTGACGGTAATGTATTTGCAACAACAAATGTTATTCCATCAGAACTAAAGACATATAGCTTTACTTTAACAGGTACAGAAACCGACTCAAAGGTTAAAGTATATCTAAACGGTCAGTTGTATCAAGAATATACTATTGACTTCCAAAACAAGAAAGCAACTCCAACGTATCATGATTATGTAGTTGCTACAACAACCTCTTCTACAGAACCTACAACTGAGGAGAAAACAACTGTTCCACCAACTCAGGATGAAACAACTTCTCCGGAAGATACATCAAATTATTACACAGAGCCAACTCAAGACCCACAACCTACAACAGCTCAAGCAAACTAAAGGTGTTTTTTAATGAATAATGTAGAGGGCAGAATAATTAAAGCAATCAGTGGTTTCTATTATGTAGAAACCACTGAAAATACATATGAATGTAAAGCAAGAGGTTCTTTTCGTAAAGATAGCAACACTCCTGTTGTAGGTGACTTGGTTACAATTTCAATTCCTGAAACAGGTTATCCTACAGTGGTGAAAATTCATGAAAGAAAGAACTCTATTGTAAGACCACCAATGGCTAATATTGATACATTAGTTATAGTTTGCAGTACAGTTTCTCCTGCACCAAACTATACAGTTATTGATAAAATGACTGCAACTGCTGTTTATAACAATATTGAGCCGGTTATTGTAATTTCCAAGTCTGACATAAAAAGTGGAGATGAAATATATAATATCTACAACAATACCGGAATTAAGACAATTCTTTATTCCTCAGTTACAGGGGAAGGTGTAGATGAAATATATTCATTATTGCCAAATAAAATTACAGCATTTATCGGCAACAGTGGAGTTGGTAAGTCAACTTTATTAAACAAGCTTTTTCCTGATTTTCAGTTAAAAACAGGAGAGGTTAGTGACAAACTTGGCAGAGGTCGTCACACTACTAGAACAGTTGAACTTTTAAAGTTTAATGGTGGTTATGTTTGTGATACTCCTGGGTTTTCCACTATGCAACTTGAAAAGTTTAATATTCAAGACAAAACCCAACTTCAATATATGTTTCCGGAATTTGAAGATTATATTGGTCAGTGTATGTTTACTTCATGTAGCCATACTTGCGAAAAGGGTTGTGCTATTCTGCAAATGGTAGAAGAAGGCAAAATCCAAAAGTCAAGACATAATAGCTATGTTGATATGTATAATGAAATAAAAGACATTAAAGAATGGGAGAGAAGAAAATGAGATGTGTAATTATTTCCGGTTCACCGGATACTAATGTAGAAGAAATCAAAAGTCTATGTACAAATGATGACTTTATTGTTTGTGCTGACTCCGGTTATTCTTTTGCAAAACAAGCAGGTCTAACTCCAAACCTAATTATCGGTGACTTTGATTCTTTAACTGAAGAATTACCTGAGAACACCGAAGTAGTTAAGCTAAATACCCATAAGGATGATACCGATACAGAACATTGTGTAATGGAGTGCATTCGTAGAGGTTATAAGGATTTCTTACTGTTAGGCTCAATCGGTGGTAGAACAGACCATACTTTTGCAAATATTGCAACACTTTCATTTCTCTCAGAATATAACTACAACGGTGTTGCAAGAAATAACGGTGAGGAAATTCGTATCCTAAAAGAAGGTACATACGAAATGAAAAACAAGAAAGGCTTAATTTTCTCAGTATTCCCTTACGGTTGTGAAAGTGTAAATGTAACTTATAAAGGTGCAGAATATATGTTAAATAACAAAACTTTAACATACAATGTTTCTCGTGGCATTAGTAATGTATTTGTTGATGATAATGCAGAAATTACTGTTAACAGAGGCAGAGCAATTCTTTTAACTTATTATAAATAAGAGGTTTTTATGTTATATAATATGTGTGGTTTAAATGTTTATTATGAGCCAAAATATAGCCAGACAATTAATCGTTCTGAAAAATATTTAGCAGAAAATCAAAACTTAAAACCGGACATAACTCTAAATGTTACAGAAGAAAGGATAGATAACTATATCCTTTCTTTTCCTCATTTATCACGATCACTTGCTGAGTATGTTATTTATGGAATGTTGTTCTATGAGTCTATCTTGGATTATGACGGCATACTTCTTCATTCATCAGCAATTTCTGTTGATAATGAAGCCTATCTTTTTACTGCAAATAGTGGTACAGGCAAGTCAACTCACTGTGCTTTGTGGATGAAGTATTTTGGTGATAAGGCTACTATGATAAATGACGACAAACCGGTAATAAGAATTATTGATAATAAAATATATGCTTGTGGTACACCTTTTTCAGGTAAACATGATATTAATAAAAATATTTTAGTACCACTAAAAGGTATTTGTTGTATTAATCAAGGTAAAGAAAATATTATCAATAAGATAACTACAAAGAAAGCTATTTCAAACTTATTACCTCAGACACTTTGTATAAACGATAAAGATAAAATGACAAGCCTATTAACAGTTCTTGATAAGGTGTTAAGTAAAATGAATGTGTATGAACTGTTTTGTGATATTTCTGAAGATGCAGTAAAAACATCTTATAATATGATGAGCAAAAATTAGTGGTGATATTATGGCAAAAAAACAAGAAAAAACTAATGTAATGAGAATTCTTGATCAAAAGAAAATTGAGTATTCTCACTATGCTTATGACAATACAAAACTTAATGCAGAAGAAGTGGCAAATGCACTTAATCAAGAAGTAGGCAAGGTTTTTAAAACCCTTGTAACTGTTGGTAAAAGTAAAGAACATTATGTTTTTGTTGTACCGGCAAATAAAGAACTTGATTTAAAGAAAGCTGCAAAAGTTGCAAAAGAAAAGTCAATAGAAATGATTCACCAAAAAGAACTTTTACCACTAACAGGATATATCCATGGTGGATGTTCACCAATCGGTATGAAAAAGCAGTTTAAGACTTTTATTCATAGGACTGCTAATGATTATGATACTATCTACTTTTCAGCAGGTAGAGTGGGTAACCAGGTTGAGTTGCCACTATCTTCATTACAAAAGGTAATTCCTGTTGAAGTAGCAGATATTATAAAAGATAATTCTTGATTTTTTCATTACCTTGTGATAGAATTATCTTGTCGAATGGGGATGTAGCTCAGCTGGGAGAGTACCACAATGGCATTGTGGGAGTCGAGGGTTCGAGCCCCTTCATCTCCACCAAAGAAAAGCCCATAGGTAAGCCACTTTTAGCTAACCTATGGGTATTTTTTTATTTCTTTAAAAGAAAACGGCGAAAAAACGGCGAAAAAATTAAAATAAAATTATATACTATTGAAAATAATAATAAATAAGAGTATAATACTATTAAAGTAGAAATTATGGGAGCTTGTGTTACAGGCTGAGAGGAAGATATAATCTTCGACCATTACCTGATTTGGATAATGCCAACGTAGGGATATATTTATTAATGTATTTTGAGAAGTTACCCAAACATAGGGTAGCTTCTTTTTTTACTTATAGGAGGTGTAAAAGTGGTAACAATTAACGGTAAAGAAGTTGATATGTCAGGAAAGACTATTTCACAGTATCTTGAAATTGCAAATTATAATCCAAAGACTATTGCAGTTGAATGTAATGAAGTAATTATCTCAAAGTCCGATTATGAAACAACTGTACTAAAAGATGGTGATGTAGTAGAAGTTGTTAGCTTTATGGGTGGAGGCTAATTTCTTTTAAAGAAAAATAAAACAAACTTGATATACATTGAAAGAAGGAAATTATAATGGAAAATGATAAACTTATCATTGGCGGTCATGAATTTAACTCTAGATTTATTTTAGGTTCAGGTAAGTATTCTATGAAACTTATTGACTCAGCTATTAAGGATGCCGGTGCTGAAATTATTACACTTGCAGTTCGTAGAGCAAATACTAAGGAACAAGAAAATATCCTTGATTATATTCCAAAGGGTATTACATTACTACCTAATACAAGTGGTGCAAGAAATGCTGATGAAGCAGTAAGAATTGCAAGACTAGCCAGAGAACTTGGTTGTGGCAACTTTGTAAAGATTGAAATTATGAGAGATAGTAAGTATCTACTTCCTGATAACCAAGAAACTATTAAGGCTACAGAAATTCTGGCAAAAGAGGGTTTTGTGGTAATGCCTTATATGTACCCAGACCTAAATGCTGCTCGTGATTTAGTTAATGCCGGTGCAGCATCAATTATGCCTTTAGCTTCACCAATAGGCTCAAATAAAGGTTTAGCTACTAAAGACTTTATCCAAATTCTAATTGATGAAATTGATTTACCAATTATTGTAGATGCCGGTATCGGTAAACCTTCTCAAGCTTGTGAAGCAATGGAAATGGGTGCATCAGCAATTATGGCAAATACTGCATTAGCTACTGCCGGTGATTTACCATTAATGGCATCAGCATTTAAGAATGCTATAGAAGCCGGTAGAAAGGCGTACTTATCAGGTTTAGGCAGAGTTCTAACTCGTGGTGCATCTTCTTCAGACCCATTAACAGGTTTCTTGCGTAATTAAGAGGTGAATTTTAATGGAAAACGAATTTTTAATTGACTCAGAGTTTTTGTCACCAAAAGCACTTGAAAAGAAACATAGACTGGAGAATGACCCATCCTACCGTAAAAACCATATGGAATATATGCCCGGTATGGAAGTTATTGAGTCAGATGTTTGTAAGAATGTAATGGACCATATGAATTCTTATGACTATTCAAAATATACTGCAAAAGATGTACGAAAAGCACTTGAACATGAAACTTGTTCTATTGAGGATTTTAAAGCACTTTTATCACCGGCTGCTGAACCATTCCTAGAACAAATGGCTCAGAGAGCAAGGGTAGAAACAAGTAAGCATTTTGGCAATACCGTATATATGTTTACACCGTTATACATAGCAAATTATTGCGAAAACTATTGTGTTTATTGTGGCTTTAACTGTTACAATCACATTAATCGTATGAAACTTTCAATGGAACAAATTGAAAAAGAAATGAAAGTTATTGCCGATAGTGGTATGGAAGAAATTTTGATTCTTACCGGTGAAAGCAGAGGTCAAAGCAATGTAGAGTATATTGGTGAGGCTTGTAAATTAGCACGAAAGTATTTCCGTATGGTAGGACTTGAGGTTTACCCTGTAAATACTGATGAATATGAGTATCTTCATAAATGTGGTGCTGACTATGTAACAGTATTCCAAGAAACTTATGATACCGATAAATACGAGACACTTCATTTGCTAGGTCACAAGAGAGTATGGCCATACCGTTTTGACGCTCAAGAAAGAGCATTAAGAGGTGGTATGAGAGGTGTTGCTTTTTCAGCACTTTTAGGACTATCAGACTTTAGAAAAGATGCTTTAGCAAGTGCACTTCATGTGTATTATTTACAGAGAAAGTACCCTCATGCAGAAATGTCCTTGTCTTGTCCAAGACTAAGACCGATTATCAATAATGAAAAGATTAATCCACTTGATGTACACGAAACTCAACTTTGCCAAATTCTATGTGCATATCGTATCTTTTTACCATATGTAGGTATTACAGTTTCTTCAAGAGAAAGTGCAGAATTCAGAAATGGTATTGTAAAGATTGCAGCAACAAAAGTTTCTGCCGGTGTATCTACCGGTATCGGTGATCACGAAAGTAAGTACAGTGGTAAAGAAACAGAAGAAGAACAAGGTGATGAACAGTTCGAAATTAACGATAACCGTAGCCTAAAGAAAATGTATGATGAAATTACAGATGAGGGGTTGCAGCCTGTTCTAAATGATTATCTATATGTCTAATATTATAGTAATAACCAACAGTACAATTTGTAAGGAAAACTTTTTATTACGCATTGAAAAACTTGCAAAAGCAAAACCTAAGGCAATTGTACTTAGGGAAAAACATTTGCCGGAAAGTGACTATGAAGATTTAGCTAAAAAAGTAATTGAAATTTGCAATAGGTACAATACTCAGTGTATTTTGCATAATTTTCCTAATGTTGCAGAAAAACTAAATCACAATTCTTTACATTTACCTTTGCAAGTTCTTGCAACACTTACAGATAAAGAAAAATCACAGTACAAAATTTTAGGAGCATCTTGTCATTCTGTAGAAGATGCATTAAAAGCTGAAAAACTTGGTTGTACTTATATTACAGCAGGTCATATTTTTGATACTGATTGCAAGAAAGGTTTACCGGGTAGGGGACTTGATTTTCTAAAAGAAGTTTGTAAAAGTGTATCAATACCTGTATATGCAATAGGTGGTATTTCACCAAAAAACTTTTCAATGGTTAGAAATGCCGGTGCAGATGGTGGTTGTATAATGAGCAGTGCAATGAATTGCCCAGAACCTCATAATTATTTATCTTTATTTTAATAAAACAATTTTAGCATATTAAAAAAAGTCAAGTGATTTTGAATCCTTGACTTTTTTAATTTCTTATTTAAATTTTTCTTTCATTACTTTAGCAAAATACTCATAAGGAACAATGTATTTACTTTTATTATTTATTTTAATTGTGGTTATGAAATCGTTAACATCTCTGTTAATTTTTTTAGTGTGCAAAATACCATCTTTTATGTAATTGTAAAACCGAGAGCCATCCCAAGCCCAATCAGACTGAACATGGTTTAAACTTGATATTATACTTCTATTTGTAATTTTATCGAAGATAGAAACCGGTGATGATTTCACATATTTTTTAAGTGCCTTAACCATTTCTTTATCTGATGAGTACATATCAAAAATATAGTTAAAAACATCGTTCATGGTATTATCTATATAACCAACCTTATAATTAATAAGAAAAACAACGAATTTAGTTTCAAAATGCATAAGTTCCAGACACTTTTTGCCATCAAAATAAAATAACTTACATCCCCATTCGTAAAGGGAGTCGTCTTTCTCTATTTCTCTTAATTTCTTAGCAAGAGGGGAAATTTCAGATATCATTTCATCAGGAGTATTCAATTTGTATCTATCCAGCATTTTTTTAGTAGCATAAATTATCATATTATCTACCTTTCTATTATGTTTTATATTATATTATTATACTTTTAATATTAGAAAGCACAAGAGGTTTTATAATAAAAATTTAAGAGAAAAATATTACAATATAATAAAT
Source organism: uncultured Ruminococcus sp. (assembly GCA_934476515.1). Classification (GTDB taxonomy): domain Bacteria; phylum Bacillota; class Clostridia; order Oscillospirales; family Acutalibacteraceae; genus Ruminococcoides; species Ruminococcoides intestinihominis. The sequence continues at coordinate 39,710 of CAKSNZ010000003.1, forward strand.
AATACAAATTTTGACAGAATACAAGAAATTACTCCTATTAGTTAACAAAACTGTAATATCAAAAGGTTATAAATTTTCTTGAATATATATCCCTACTATGATATAATATTTTAAGCATTAAACTAAGATAATAGTGCGAATTTATGAAAAGGAGTGAGCAGTATGGCACTATGTATGGGCTGTATGAAAGAAATAGGCGATGAACAAATCTGTCCTGATTGTGGATTTAATAACACAGATACTCAGCCGGAACCTTTCCTAGGTTTTCATACTGTTTTAAAAGATAGATATATTGTAGGTAGAGGTATTGATACCAATGGCGAAAGTACCCGTTACCTAGGTTATGATAAGAAAGAAAATAAAAAGGTTATTATCAGAGAGTTTTTGCCTATTGGTATTTTTGACCGTTCAAAAGGTGAGAAAGACCTTGTTGTAGGCTATAATGATGAAACCGTTTTTAAGAACTTGCGTTCTAACTTTATTTCATATTATAAGATTGTACAAGAACTTAATAATATGTCAGTAATGATTAAAATTCTTGATATTTTTGAAGAAAACAATACTGCTTATGAAATTGAAGAATACCAAGAACTAAGTCATTTTGAAGATTACCTAAAGAGAAATAACGGACAACTTGAATGGGAAGTTGCAAGACCACTGTTTATGCCACTTATCTCAGCATTAGAGTCACTTCATAAGAGGGGCATTGGACACTATGCAGTTTCACCATCAAACCTATACATAACTAAAGATGGCAAGCTTAAACTTTCCGGTTTCTGTACTGCTATGGAAAGAAAGAGAGGTACTCCACTAAAGAGTCAGCTTTATAGTGGTTGTGCTGCTCCTGAACAATATGAAAAGAACTTTACTCTTGATATTGTTACAGAAATTTACGGCTTTACAGCAACACTGTTCCATACATTAACAGGTCATGTTCCTGCTAATGCAAGAGAAAGACTAAAGGATAGTAGTCTTTTAATGAGTACAAATACTGTTAAGCGATTACCTCCTCATGTTGTTACTGCTCTTGCAAACGGTTTACAGGTTGACAGAAAAGAAAGAATTGCAGATTTTGATGAACTTCGCAGTCAGCTTTCTGTTGCTCCAACAGCTCAAGCAATACAAGAAGAAATCAGCAAAACTGCCAGTCTGTCTGACCCAAGTAAACAGCAAAAAGAAGAAAAGAAAAATAATGAAAACAAGAAAGTTACCTTGATTGCAGCATTAATTTCCTTTGTAGTTTTTGTTGGTATCGGTGCAGTTCTTGTTGCTACTAACTGTTTCGGTTTAGTAAACGGCAACCATGGTGGTGTACAAGAAACAACGGCTACTAAGGCATGGAAGGGTGCAGTTGTTGATAACTTTGTTGGTAAAAAATATTCAGCAGTAAAGAGTCAGCTAAAGGGTTCTGATAAGTATATTATCAATATTAATTCAGAGGAAAAGTTTAGCGACAACATTGAAGAAGGTTATATTTGCGAACAAACTCCTGCTGCCGGTACACCGATTACATCCGAAGATGAAGCAGTAAATATCAGCTTAACAATCAGTAAGGGTGCAAAGATGAGAACCTTACCTGATATTGCCGGCAAGGATATTAAAACAGTTGCTACTATGCTTGCAGATACAGGTGTACTTGTAATGCAAGAAACTGAGTATAACTCAAAGTATCCTAACAATACTGTAATTGACTATAAGAACCTAAAGTCAGGTGACCAAATCGAATATGGCAAAACTGTTACAATTAAGGTTTCTTTAGGTGCCGAACCTACTTCAACCGAACCAAATACAGGTTCTGCTGATGATTAATTTAAACTAAAAAAGGTGGGATAAATTCCCACCTTTTATAATATTATTTTTTGATTATTCTTTCTGTGTTGTGAACAAGGTTGAATACTGAACTTGATATGTCACTGTATTTTTTATTGATAATATCGTAGGAAAGATAAACTTTATTTTCATTTCGCCTACTTTTACTAAATTCATTTATTTTGTCTGTTAATCTGCCTTTTCTATGTTGATAGGTTGATTCACAGTAACAGTCGCAACTTTCTTTAGTCATTGTAAAGAATTCTTCATTATTAAGATTGTTATTTCTGTAAAGTAGTCTTATTACGTTGTAAATACTGCACATTAACATTTCAGTGGTACATCTTGTAATATCCCTATGATTCATATCAGACAAAATTCTGTAAGTAAAATCAATACTATCCACAATAATTTTTTCACTTGGATTTTCAGCAGTTATTGTTTTTTTAGTACCCTCACTTACAGTGATAACATCTCTTTCACTTGTTCTGCCAAGAAGATAATCGCAACTAACATTATAGTAATCAGCCACTTTTACAACAAAGTCAAGACCACATTCTCTAATACCTTTTTCATAGTGGGAGAGAAGTGCTTGGCTAATTCCTAAGTCACTTGAAGCTTGCTTTTGGCTGATTCCTTTTTCTTTTCTAAGATAACTGATAATACTACCAAATGTATTATTCATACAATCACATCCTTATACTATGAGTATAATACAAAATAAACTAATTGTAAAGATTGGAGTAATTATGAAATCATACTATATACACTTTATCTGTCATGGAAATATTGATGAAACTCATAAAGGTAAATATATAGGTACAACAAATGTTCCACTTTCTGATAAAGGTAAAATGGAACTTAAGAAACTTGACCACAATATGAAGTACCCCGGTGCAACTGCACTGTTTACAAGTCCTTTAAAGAGATGTAAAGAAACTTGTGAGATTCTTTATCCTAATATGAAGCCTATTGTTATTGACCAACTTTCTGAATGTAATTTTGGTGAATGGGAAGGTAAAACTGCCGATGAACTAAAGGATGATGAACTATTTAAACAGTGGATTGGTGGCAGTAGCGAAGTAAAACCACCACATGGTGAAAGCTCAGCAGACTTTACAAGAAGAATTTGCCATATGTTTGAGGATATTGTTACAGGTCTTATGAAAACCGGTACAACTGATGCAATTATTGTAACTCATGGTGGTGTAATTATGACACTACTTGCTATTTACGGTTTGCCACAGGCTAAACCATTTGATTGGGTAATGGATGGTGGTTACGGTTATTCTATCCGTATTACTCCAATGTTGTGGCAGAGAGATAAAGTATCCGAAGTATTCCAAAAAATCCCTCTACCTAAGGAAGATGGTGAGGAATAATATTTACATATTTATTTTTTTGTGATATTATATTAACAGAGTTTTTTAATAAAGAAGGAGATTAAAAATGAATAAGTACAATATTTGTCTATTAAAGGGTGACGGTATCGGTCCTGAAATTGTTAACGAAGCAGTTAAGGTACTTGATTGTGTTGCTGATAAATATGGTTTTCAGGTAAATTATGATGAGGCTCTACTAGGTGGCTCAGCAATTGACGCTAAGGGTACACCACTACCTCAGGAAACTATTGATAAATGTAAAGCATCCGACTCTGTACTTCTTGGTGCAGTTGGTGGTCCTAAGTGGGATAAGCTACCGGGTAAAGAAAGACCTGAAGCAGGCCTACTTGGTATTCGTGGTGCATTAGGTCTATTTGCTAACCTACGTCCTGCAGTTATCTTTGAACCACTAAAGAGTGCTTCACCTTTAAAGGATGAAATTATCGGTGATAAGCTTGATGTTATGGTTGTTCGTGAACTAACTGGTGGTATCTACTTTGGCGAAAGAGGTAGAAGAAAAGCTGACGGTGAAGTTGAAGCATATGATACAGAACAGTATAAAGTTTCTGAAATCAAGAGAATTGCAAAGGTAGCTTTTGAAATGGCTATGAAGAGAAACAAGAAACTTACTTCTGTTGATAAGGCTAATGTTCTTGAAGCATCTCGTCTATGGAGAGAAACAGTAATCGAAATGTCAAAGGATTATCCTGAAGTTGAACTAAATCACCTATATGTTGACAACACAGCTATGCAGCTTGTTATTAACCCAGGTCAGTTTGATGTTATCCTAACAAACAATATCTTTGGTGATATTCTTTCTGATGAAGCATCAATGATTTCCGGTTCTATCGGTATGTTAGCATCAGCATCTCTATCAGACTCTAGCCTAGGTCTATATGAACCAATCCATGGCTCAGCACCTGACATTGCAGGTCAGAATATTGCTAACCCTCTAGCTACAATTCTTTCTGTTGCAATGATGCTAAAGTATTCTCTAAATGAACCAAAGGCTGCTGAAGCTATTGAAAATGCAGTTAATAAGGTTCTAGCAGAAAACAGAACTCCTGATATTTATGAAGAAGGTAAGAACAAGGTTACTTGCTCAGAAATGGGCGACCTAGTTTGTAAGGCTCTTGCATAAGAATTTTTGAGGTATTTTATGAATTTATATGATGTTCATTCACACATTTTGCCACAGATTGATGACGGTGCAGAAAATGTGGATGTTAGTGTCAATATTATAAATACTTTGTATAACCAAGGAGTAAGGCATATCTGCCTTACTCCTCATTACTATACCCATCAAGAGAGTATGGAGTCCTTTCTATCTCGTAGGGAAAGTTCTTTTAATTTACTAAAGCCAAATTTACCAAGTGATATTGAATTTTGTCTTGGTGCTGAGGTTTATGTAACGGATATTATTATGAATAATAAGTCACTAAAGCCTGTTTGCTATGGCAACAGTGATTATATTTTATTGGAGTTTCCTTATTCAACTACCTTTACCGGAAGTTCATATGAATTCTTATTTAGAATTATAAGTCAGTATGGTGTAATGCCAATACTTGCTCATATTGAAAGATATGAAAGTTTAATTAAAAATCCTAAATTGTTACAGAAACTTTCAAGTGAAGGTGTAATGTTCCAAACAAATGCAGTTTCTTATAAGAATAAAGCAATATTCAGAAAATTTAAAAAACTACTTAATAAGGATTTAATTCACTTTATAGGTAGTGATGCTCATAATATGATTAGAAATTCACCAACAACATATGGTGAAACATTTGAATTAATAAATAAAAAAGTCGGAGATTTTCCAGTAGATAATATAAATCAAAATGCAAAAAGACTTTTTGAAATAGCAAAGTAAAAAAGGCACAACCGTTTAATCAGTTGTGCCTTAATTTTATAGTTTAAAATATTAATATTATAGTCTAACAGAAATATTATTTTCTCTTAAATACTCTTTAAGTTTAGGAATAGGTATTTCACCAAAATGAAATAGTGATGCTGCAAGAACTGCATCAGCTTTACCTTTTTCAAAAGCATCAAGGAAGTGCTCATATGCACCTGCACCGCCTGAAGCAATAACAGGAATATTTACCTTTTCAGAAATTGCTCTTGTAAGTCCCAGGTCATAACCTTGCTTTTGACCATCTTCATCCATACTGGTAACAAGTAATTCACCTGCACCTCTTTTTTCTGCTTCAATAGCCCATTCTACTGCATCAATACCTGTAGGTGTTCTGCCACCGGCAGTATAAACTTCCCATGAGTTACCTTTTCTCTTAGCATCAATAGCAACAACAACACATTGTGCCCCAAATTTATAAGATGCCTCGTTAATAAGTTCAGGTCTGTATACAGCAGCAGAGTTAACAGAAACCTTATCAGCACCTGCTCTTAGCATTGTGGTAAAGTCATCAACTGTACGAATACCACCACCAACTGTAAAAGGAATGAAAATAGAATTTGCAACCTTTTCAACAATATCAACCATAGTATCTCTGCCATCACTTGTAGCAGTAATATCCAGTAGTACAAGTTCATCAGCACCTTCTTTGTCGTACTGAATAGCAGCTTCTACGGGATTACCGGCATCAACAAGATTTACAAAACTCATACCCTTAACTACTCTACCGTTTTTTACATCAAGACAAGGAATTATTCTCTTAGCATACATTACTTAACCATCTCCACAAAGTTCTTTAACATTTTTAGTCCAACTTCACCACTTTTTTCAGGGTGGAATTGTGTGGCAATAATATTGCCTTTTTGTACAGCAGCATCAATCTCTACACCATACTGTGTTGTAGCAGCAACAATATCCTTGTCCTGTGCTTTTAAGTAGAATGAATGTACAAAATATACATAAGGTTCACCTTCAATATCCTTGAAGATACCGTTTTTTTGTTTGATAGAAATATTATTCCAACCCATATGTGGAATTTTTAAAGTTCTGTTTTGATTAGGAATTTTTGTAATAGTACCCTTGAAAATATCAAGACCCTTTACACCGGGAGTTTCTTCACTTTCAGGGAAAAGTAACTGAAGACCAAGACAAATACCTAGGAATGGTTTGCCACTTTTTGTGTATTCAATGATGGTGTCCTTGATACCTCTCTTAGTCATTGTGTCCATAGCATCACCGAATGAACCAACACCTGGAAGTATAGCACCATCAGCTTTTAAAATTTCATCTTTATCGCTAGTAACTTTACAGTCAGCACCAATAAATTTCAGTGCCTTGTAAACACTTTGAATGTTACCTGCACCATAGTCAATAATTGCAATCATTATAAATCTTCCTTTCATTAGGATGTGATTATTTTAACATACTAAAGTGTTTTTTGCAAGATTTTGCAATTTATAATTTATATTGTTTCAAAGACTCATAAACCTACAAAATATTACCATTTATTTTGGTGGAATTTTGATTGAAAAAATTATTTCTTTGTGTTAAAATAAAATTAATTGTGTAAAGATATAAAGAGGTATATAGAATCATGATTAAACATCTATTAACAAGAATAGAAATGAAAATGGATTCTTTCTCTAAAGGACAGAAAAGAATCGCAATGTATATAGAAGAAAGCTACGACAAAGCAGCATATATGACTGCTTTAAAGCTAGGTGAAACAGTTGGTGTCTCAGAAAGTACAGTAGTTAGATTTGCTTCTGAACTTGGTTATGAGGGCTATCCTGAATTACAGAAAGCTATGCAGGAAATGATTAAGGAAAAGTTAACTTCTGTACAGAGAATTGAAGTTACCGAAACAAGAATCGGTGACAATGATGTTCTTACTTCTGTTCTAAATTCTGATATTGACAAAATCAGAAGAACAATTGAAGAAATTTCTCATGAAGACTTTAACAATGCAGTAAAAGCACTTTCTAAAGCAAAAGAAATTTATGTTTTTGCAGTTCGTTCAACTTCATCCCTTGCAACATTTCTAGGTTATTACCTACAACTGATTTACGGTAATGTACATATTATCAATACAACATCTAAAAGTTCAACATATGAAAATCTATTTAGAATTTCAAAAGATGATGTAATGATTGGTATTAGTTTCCCAAGATATTCCACTACTGCAGTAGAGGCTATGGAATTCGCAAGAGAAAGAGAAGCTGAAGTTATTGCCATTACCGATAGTATGGCTTCACCATTAGTAGAGTGTGCTAACAATGTACTTATTGCCAGAAGTGATATGGCATCAGTAGTTGACTCTTTAGTAGCACCACTTTCACTAATTAATGCACTGGTTGTTGCTTGTGTACTTGAACAGAAAGAAAAGGTTAAACACACATTCCAAGAACTTGAAGAGGTTTGGACAAAGCAAGGTGTTTATACTAAACGAGAAAAAGAAAAGGACAATAAATAATATGCCTAATGTAGTTGTAATTGGTGGTGGTGCATCAGGCCTTATGGCTGCCGGTACTGCTGCATATTATGGTGCTAATGTTACATTACTTGAGAAGAATAGCCGTACCGGTAGAAAAATTCTAGTAACCGGTAAAGGTAGATGTAACATTACAAATAACTGTGACAAAGATACATTTATTGCAAATGTCCCTACAAATCCAAGATTTCTATACAGTGCAATTAATAATTTTGATTGCCAAGATACAATAGATTTCTTTAATGATTTAGGACTTGAAACTAAAACTGAAAGAGGAAACAGAGTTTTCCCTGTTTCAGATAAAGCAATGGATGTTGCAGATACACTTTATACTTTTGCAAAGCATAATGGTGTAAAAATCATTGAGTCAACTGCAAAGGTTATTTTAACTTCTAATGGTAAAGTCAGTGGTGTACTTGATACAAAAGGTAATCAGTATGAGGCTGATTGTGTAATAATCGCTACCGGTGGTATGAGTTATCCCGGTACAGGCTCAACAGGTGATGGTTATAAGTTAGCAAAAACTGTCGGTCATACTATTACAGAAATAAAGCCATCATTAGTAGGATTAATTTCAAGTGACGAATTTTGCAGGGAACTTCAAGGTCTTTCACTAAAGAATGTTAATTTAATGGCTTATGAAAACGGTAAAGAAATTTTTAGTGAACAAGGTGAAATGCTTTTCACTCATCAAGGTGTATCAGGTCCACTTGTACTTTCAGCAAGTTCTCATATGAGAAATTTTGACAAGAAAAGTTATAAAATCTCCATTGACCTTAAACCTGCTTTATCTGAAGAAAAGTTAGATTTAAGACTTCAAAAAGATTTTTCTGAACATAAAAATAATCAAATTAACAATTCATTAGGTAAATTATTACCTAAGAAGATAATTCCTGTTGTCTTGAAAATGTGGGGCATAGACCCAACTAAAAAATGTAATTCAATTACAAAAGGAGAACGACAGGAACTAAATAAAATTTTAAAGAATTTTACTGTAAAAATTAAGTCCCTGGGTAGTATCAAAGAAGCAATTATAACTTCCGGTGGTGTTTCCACTAAAGAAATCAGCCCTAAAACTATGGAAAGCAAAATAGTATCAGGTTTATTTTTTTGTGGTGAAGTTATTGATGTTGATGCTTATACGGGTGGATTTAACTTGCAAATTGCCTTTTCAACAGGCAGACTTGCAGGATATTACAGTGCTATAAAGGAAGGTTAAAATTATGTCTATTGCTATTGCTATTGATGGACCTGCAGGTGCAGGTAAGTCATCACTATCTAAGGAAGTTGCTAAGGAACTTTCTTTTATTTATGTTGATACAGGTGCTTTGTACAGAACAATCGGTCTTGCAGCATCTCGTAAAGGACTAAAGAAAGAAGATAAAGAAGAGATTATCTCAATGCTTAATGATATTGATGTTAAGTTAAGTTTTAATGATGAAGGAACACAGATTGTTCTACTTAACGGTGAAGATGTTTCAAGTTTTATCAGAACACCTGAGGCCAGTATGTTTGCCTCAGCAGTTTCTGCTATTCCTGAAGTAAGAGCATTTCTTTTAGATTTACAGAGAAATATGGCTAAAAGTGATAATGTTATTATGGATGGTAGAGATATTGGCACAGTTGTTTTACCGGATGCCAAGATTAAAATTTTCTTAACTGCTTCTCCTGAAAAAAGAGCTATGAGAAGACACAAAGAAAATATAGAAAAAGGCATTGACTCAACTTATGAAGAAGTGCTAAAGGATGTTAACCAAAGAGATTATCAGGATAGTCATAGAGAAATTGCACCACTAAAACCTGCTGAGGATAGTGTTCTTGTAGATACAAGTGATTATGACTTTGACGGTTCAAAGAAACTTCTCCTAAAAGTAATAAAGGAGAGAATGTAATGAGTGAACAGGAAAAAGAAACACAGAATATAACAAACAATGAACCTATAAAAATTAAAGAGCATAAAGCTTTTTATTTTGCTTGTAGAGCTATAGTAATTTGTATTTTTAAGTTACTATACAGATACACAGTAATCAGAGAATGTGAGCTTCCAAAGAACGGTAGTTATATTATTGCATCAAACCATCTTTCAAATACAGACCCTGTATTTGTTGGTTTAACTCATAAACGAAGAGTATATTTTATGGCAAAGGCAGAACTGTTTAAAAATAAATTTTTTGGTGGACTGATTAAGATACTTGGTGCATTTCCTGTAACAAGAGGTGCAAATGACGGTAAAGCTATTGCAACAGGTGAAGATTTAATCAATGACGGTAAAGTTATGACAATCTTCATTGAAGGTGGCAGAACAAAAACCGGTGAACTTATGAGACCAAGAAGTGGTTGTGCAGTAATTGCCCGTCAAACCAAAGCACCGGTTGTACCAATGTGTATTACAGTTGTGGGTAATAAGAAAAATATTTTTGCAAAGCGTGTTATCCATATCGGTAAACCACTTTCTTATGAAGAATTAGGATTCTCAAATGATGAAGAACCATCACCAAGAGAATATAGAGAGGCTTCAAGAATTATTATGGAGCAAATCTCAAAATTTAGAGAAATGGATAGAAAAGATAAGTAATGAGTAAGATTATTGTTGCTGAGTCAGCAGGATTTTGTTTTGGTGTAAATAGAGCAATAAACATTCTCTATAAATTGATTGACGAAAATAAACCGGCTTGTACTTTAGGTCCTATAATCCATAATATGCAAATGGTTAATGAACTTAGAGAAAAAGGTGTTAGAACAATAGACAAGATTAGTGAAGCAAAAGAGAATGAAACTATTGTAATTCGTTCCCATGGTGTGCCACAGTCTATTGTGGATGAAATAAAAGAAAGACACCTAGACTATATTGATGCTACTTGTCCATTTGTTTCTAAAATACATAAAATTGTAAGTGAAACAGATGATGATAGTATTGTTATTATTGCCGGTGACAAGAACCATCCTGAGGTTCAAGGCATAATGGGACACTGTAAGTCAAAGTGTTACACCTTTAAAAATCAAGAGGAATTACAGGAATTATTTAGTATAATTCCTCAAAAGAATTATAAAACCATAAAAATTGTGGCTCAAACTACTTTTGACCTAAAAGAATGGGAAAAAAGTTTAAAAAGTTTGAAAAATGTCTATACAAATACAAAAATTTTTGATACAATATGTAATGCAACGTCTATACGTCAGAGAGAAGCAGCCAATATCTCAAAGTCAGTTGACTTAATGTTTGTTATTGGCGATAAGCACAGTTCCAACTCTTTCAAGCTGTATAGTATCTGTTCATCCAACTGTGAAAATACTTTTTTCATTGAAACAGCTGATGAACTCCCACTTGAAATGGTGAAGAAAGCAGATAGTATTGGCGTAACTGCAGGTGCATCTACACCGGCAAGGATTATTAAGGAGGTACTGGATAAGATGAGTGAAGTAAATACATCCAGCGTAAATGAAAATGAACTAAGCTTTGAGGAGATGCTAGAAGAATCTCTAAAAAGTATGAATACAAATGAGAGGGTTATGGGTACTGTTATGAGCATCGCTCCTAATGGCGATGTATCAGTTGATGTTGGTAGAAAACAGGCTGGTTTTATTCCAAAAGACGAAATTTCATATGACCCAACTGTAACTGCTCAGGATGTTCTAAAGGTTGGCGACGAAATTGAACTTCTAATTATGAAGACTAACGACCAGGAAGGCACAATTATGCTTTCTAAGAAGAGAGTTGACGCTCAGAAGAATTGGGAAGAACTTGAAGCACTTAACGGTAGCGACGAAATTTTCACAGGTAAGGTTATCGAAGCTGTTAACGGTGGTATCATCGTTATGCTAAAGGGCAACAGAATCTTTATCCCAGCTTCACAGGCTACACTTTCAAGAGATGAAGACCCATCAGCACTAGTTGGTAAGGAAGTACAGTATAGACTTCTAGAAGTTTCAAGAAAGGGCAGAAGAAAGAGAGCTATCGGTTCTATTAAATCTGTTCTAAAGGAAAAGAGAGCTGAAGAAAAGGCTAAGCTACTTGAAACACTAGCAGTTGGCAACCACTACAAGGGTGTTGTTAAGTCTCTAACAAGCTACGGTGCATTCGTTGACATCGGTGGCGTTTATGGTATGATTCATATTAGCGAACTAAGCTGGTCAAGAATTAAGCATCCATCAGAAGTTGTTAATGTTGGTGACGAAGTTGAAGTTTACATTAAGGACATTAACGAAGAAACAAAGAAGATTTCTCTAGGCTATAAGAAGGAAGAAGACAACCCATGGTTCATTCTTAAGAATGAATATCCGGTTGGTTCTGTAGTTAAGTGCAAGATTGTTGGTCTAACAACATTCGGTGCATTTGCTAACATTATTCCTGGTATTGACGGTCTAATTCACATTAGCCAGATTGCTAACAAGAGAATCGACAAGCCTCAGGATGTTCTTTCTGTAGGTCAGGAAGTTGAAGCAAAGATTATTGCTATTGACTTTGATAAGAAGAGAGTTTCTCTTTCAATGCGTGCACTTCTACCTGAAGAAGCTGACAAAGCTGAAGACAAAGCAGAAGTTGCTGAATAATTGATTTTTGAGAGGCATCTTTATTGATGCCTCTTTTTTGTGAAATAAGGCACCGTTATGGTGCCTTAATTTGCATTTTATATTTTTATTTTGTGATATATTTTACTTGAGGTGAGTATTATGAAAACAGATGTAAAGTCACAAACAAAAGAAGTATTTGATGAAGTAATTGAAAAGGCAAAGCTAAAGTCAGGGGATATTCTTGTAATCGGTTGTTCAACATCAGAGATTCATGGTAACCCTATGGGTACTGATAGCAACCTTAACCTAGCTAAAGAAGTTTACAGCGTATTTTATCCAAAGCTAAAGTCAATGGGTGTTTATATGGCAGTACAGTGTTGTGAACATCTTAACAGAGCTTTAGTAGTAGAAAAGGAACTTGCTGATAAATTATCTTTACCACAAGTAAATGTAATTCCTCAGCCAAAGGCAGGTGGTTCATCAGCAACAACAGCTTATGAACTTTTTGATAACCCTGTAATGGTTGAACATATTAAGGCTGATGCAGGTATTGATATTGGTGGTGTATTAATCGGTATGCACCTAAAAGAAACTGCAGTACCTCTAAAACTAAAGAATAAATTTATCGGTGAAGCAAGAATTATTGCTGCTCGTACTCGACCAAAGTTTATTGGTGGTGTAAGAGCTGTATATGATGAAAATTTACTTTAGGAGATGAATATGAACACATTTGACATCCAAACTAATAAAGAAGAATTTATCAGAATATATAAAGAAAATATCCACAGAGAAGGTAGTGAAGAACTACTAAAGTGGATTGAAAAGACAGATTTCTTCACAGCACCTGCAAGTACTCGTTATCACAATGCTTGTGAAGGTGGTCTTTGCGCACATTCACTTTCTGTATATCATACCTTAATGGATAAGCATTTTGATGAAGAAACCGATGATTTAGAAAGTTTCACTATTTCATCATTACTTCACGATTTGTGTAAAGCTGAATTTTATACAGTAAGTATGCGTAATGCCAAAAATGAAGAAACAGGTAAATGGGAGAAAGTCCCTTACTTTACCATTGATGATAAATTTCCATACGGTCATGGTGAAAAGTCAGTGTTTTTAATTGAAAGAAAAATGCGTCTAAGACTTGATGAAGCTATGGCAATTCGTTGGCATATGGGTGGTTTTGATGAAGGTGGTGGCTTTTCTATTAGCCAGGCATATGATAAATACCCATTAGCAGTAAAACTTCATCTTGCAGACTTAGAGTCAACATATTTAAGGGAAAAGGGCACTTCTGAAGTGAATAAAAGATAATTATGGATATTAATAATGCGAAAAGTAGAGTAGAAGAATTAACCAATCTTCTAAACTACCACAACAATTTATATTATAATCAGGATAACCCTGAAATCAGTGACTATGAATATGATAAACTTTTAAGAGAACTTGAGGACCTTGAAAAGCAGTTTCCAACACTATTAAAGAAAGACTCACCAACCCAAAAGGTTGGTGGCAGTGCAGGTGAAAAGTTTAGTGAAGTTACTCATACAGTACAAATGATGAGCCTTCATGATTCATTTAGTCACGGTGAACTTCTTGATTTTGACCGTAAAGTCAGAGAAGTAGTACAAAATCCACTTTATGTAGTTGAACCTAAGTTTGATGGACTTTCTGTTTCTTGTGAATATGAGAACGGTGTATTTGTCAGAGGTTCAACAAGAGGTGATGGTTTTGTTGGTGAAGATATTACAGATAACTTAATCACAATTAAGTCTTTACCTAAACGACTAAAGAATGCACCTGAGTATCTTGAAGTTCGTGGTGAAGTTTATATGTCCGATGATAACTTCCTAAAACTTCTGAAAATTCAAGAGGATAACGAAGAAAAGCCTTTCAAAAATCCTCGTAATGCTGCTGCCGGTTCTTTGCGACAGAAAAATTCTAAAATTACTGCTCAAAGAAACCTAGATATTTTTATATTTAATATTCAGCAAATCAGAGGCATAACTTTAACAAGTCATAAGCAAAGCCTTGATTATTTAACAGAATTGGGCTTTCCAACTGCTCCATTCTATAATAGATATGACAATATGGAAGATGCTATTGAAGAAATTGAAAGAATCAATAATATTCGTGGTACATTTGGCTTTCCTATTGACGGTGCAGTAGTTAAAGTGGATGATTTTTCTCAGAGAGAATTATTAGGTGCAACTGCTAAATTCCCTAAATGGGCAGAGGCATATAAATACCCACCTGAAGAAAAAGAAACTAAACTTCTTGATATTGAAATTAATGTTGGCAGAACAGGTGCATTAACACCGGTAGGCATTTTTGAACCGGTATTTATTTCCGGTACTACTGTTAGCCGTGCAGTTCTTCACAATGAAGATTTCATCAAGGAAAAGGATATTCGTATTGGTGATACTGTAATTATCCGTAAAGCCGGTGAAATTATTCCGGAAGTTGTTTCTCTAAAATCTCATGGAGAAAATACTGTGCCATATGTATTCCCAACAGTATGTCCGTCTTGTGGCAGTAAAGTTACTAGAGATGGTGAAGAGGCTGCAATTCGTTGTACAAATACTGAATGTCCTGCACAGTTATTAAGACACTTAATTCACTTTGTAAGCAGAGATGCAATGGACATTGAAGGCTTAGGTCCGGCAGTATTAGAACAACTTGTAAATTCTTCTTTGGTAAAGTCACCGGTAGATTTGTATAAACTTACTCCTATGGATGTATTAGGACTTGAAAGAAAGGCTGAAAAGTCAGCTCTAAACTTAATTGACTCTATTGAAAAGTCAAAGGAGCAAGAACTATACAGAATTATTTTTGCTTTAGGTATCCGTCATATAGGTCAAAAGGCTGCAAAATTACTTTGTGATAACCTTTTAACTATTGAGAATATAATGAATAGTAAAGTTGAAGATTACACCAACATTGATGGTTTTGGTACTGTTATGGCTGAAAGTATTGTAGAATATTTTAGCCATGAAGAAAGTATCAACCTAATTAAAGAATTAAAAGAATGTGGTGTAAAGATGCCACCTGTAGAGAAAAAGTCAGAAGAAGGTAAATTCACCGGACTTACATTTGTTCTAACAGGTACACTTCCAACCTTAAAAAGAAGTGAGGCTTCAAAGATGATAGAGAATGCCGGTGGTAAAACTTCATCATCTGTAAGTAAAAAAACCAGCTATGTAGTAGCAGGTGAAGAGGCAGGTAGTAAACTAACAAAAGCCCAAAACCTAGGTGTTACTATTATTACAGAAGAACAACTTCTAAATATGCTGGAAAGCTAATTTAATAATTTTTTATGACTACTAATTGTTTATCTTTTAGTAGTCATATTTTTTTGCCCATAAACATATGATTTACAGAAAGGAATGAAATTTATGGACAAAACTTATGATGTGTTAAAGGATATTTTCAAGATTTTACCGGAAAGAATTGTACATTCAATCAGTAAACTACCTAGTGAAATCAAGGAAAATATTCAGGAAATTCGTTTACGAACCAACAGACCTGTTGCCTTAACTTGTGAAAGTGTAACTTACTACTTAACGGACAAGTCCTTTACTGCTGATTTATTTAACAACCTAAACTACATTAAAGTATCTAAAATTGAAATTACAGAAACTTTTACAAAAGCTTGTACATATTCTGTGTATAACCGTCAGCAAGAAATTTCAAATGGTTTCATTACTATTAATGGTGGTCATAGAATGGGTATTTCCGGTACAGGTGTCTATTCTAAAGGTGACTTAGTTAATGTAAAGGATATTACTTCCTTAAATGTTAGAATTGCAAGAGAGTATATAGGTTGCAGTAGAAATTTACTTGAGCAACTTAATAATAATTTTGGCAGTATCTTAATTTGTGGCAAGCCTTGTTCAGGAAAAACAACTTTAATTAGGGATTTAGCAAGAGAACTTTCTCTAAATTATGGTAAGAAAGTTTGTGTTATCGATAGTCGTAATGAAATTTCTTCAACCTATAGAGGTGAGTTAACCAAAGATTTAGGTAACTGTGATGTGTATTCTATGTACAAAAAGACTGATGCAATTGAACATTCTGTAAGAAATATGGCACCTGACTATGTGGTTTGTGATGAAATAGTTACCGAAGAAGAAGTAAAAGCTATTTCTTATGGACTTAATTCCGGTGTTAATTTCATAGCTACCATTCATTCATCATCACCGTTTGAACTAAAGAACAAAGTGATTTTTAAGAAACTGCAAGAACTTAACGGCTTTTCTTCAGTTGTAATGCTGAAAAATATAGGTACTCCTTGTACAGTTGACTCAATAATCAGTATGAAAGAAATTGGTAAATAAATTGATTTTAAAATATATAGGTTTGTTTTTTGCATTCACTTTCTTTACTTCAATAGGCTTTTATATGTCCTATAAATTACAAAGAAGAAGAAAATACCTTTCCACAATACTTCTGTTCCTAAATAGATTACAAGCAACAATAACATTTAGAAAAGATGATATAGAAGAAATTATTTTCAACTTAGCCGATGATGAACTTGCACCACTGAAAAATGCAGAAAATAACCACTATGAAAAAATAATAGAAAATCTCAATTTTAATAATAAAGATAGAGAACTTTTATCATCATTTTTCAAAGATTTAGGAACAACAGATATTGACGGTGAATTATCCCATATAAAAATGTATCAAGAACTTTTTTCAGAACAATATAAACTCTCAAAAGAAGATATAAAAAATAAAGGAAAACTCTACAGAATGTTAGGTCTGTTTTCGGGACTGGCATTTGTAGTGTTATTTATTTAAGGTGATTTTATGGAAGTAGATATGATATTCAAAATTGCAGCAATAGGAATTATTGTTGCAGTGCTAAATCAATTGCTGATTCGTAGTGGTAGAGAAGAACAAGCCTTATTAACTACTATAATGGGACTAATAGTA
This sequence comes from uncultured Ruminococcus sp., assembly GCA_934476515.1. Taxonomy (GTDB): domain Bacteria; phylum Bacillota; class Clostridia; order Oscillospirales; family Acutalibacteraceae; genus Ruminococcoides; species Ruminococcoides intestinihominis. The sequence continues at coordinate 56,757 of CAKSNZ010000003.1, forward strand.
GCACTAATGATGATAATTTCACAAATCAATACATTATTTGACACAATAAAATCGGTGTTTGGTTTATGAGCGAAATATTATTAGTTTGTTCGGTAGCAGTTGTTGCATTTGTACTTTCTATTGCCTTAAAAAATACCCATCCATCAATATCCTTAATAATCATAATAACAACTTCAATTATCGTTTTACTTTATATTCTTGACTATATTGTTGATGTAGTAGATTACATAAATCTTCTATTCAAAAGTGTAAATATAAATACTGAGTATGTAACAATTCTTCTAAAGTGTACAGGCATATGTTTCTTAACAGAATTTTGTTGTGATATGTGCAAGGAAAGTGGCTGTAATTCATTGTCCTCACAAATTTCTTTTGCAGGTAAAGTAATCACCCTTGTAATGGCAATTCCTTTATTTAAAGAAGTACTGAAAATCTCACTATCTTTAGCAGGTGTACAATGAAAAAGATAGTTATAATTCTTATAATACTTTTAATACCACTTTCACTTACAACAAAATGTTATGCAAGTACTTATTCAGATGCTTTGGAAGAAATCGGTGGTGGTACACTTACCGATAGCCTTGATGATAAAAGTAAAGAAATTCTAAAAGATTTTGGAGTAGATGAAAAGGATTACAACAGTATAATCAATATGTCTTTTTCAAATGTATTTGAAAAGATTTTTGATATTGTAAATGATGAGGGAGTAACACCATTTTCTTCATCAGCACTAATTCTTTCTTTACTTCTTATTTATTCAGTATTTGATAATTTTAGGGATGGTCTAAAGAATAAAGAACTAAAGTGCATTACAGATACAGTTTTTGTATTAGTAGTTACCCTTTCAATCTCATCACCTGTAATTTCTGTTATAAATAGAGCAATAGAGTCGATTAACAATGCCGGTAGCTTTATGCTACTGTATATACCCATTATGGCAGTAATACTAATTACAAATGGACAAAGTATTACAGGTGCGTCATATTATTCATTGGTTGTTATGGTAGGTCAGGGTGTTACTTATATTGCAAAGAATATTGTTTCACCTTTATTAAGTGTATTTTTGGGACTTTCTGTTACTTCTGCAATTTCTTCTGACCTTAATATGCAAGGTATTATAAATGAAATATCCAAAATTATAAAGTGGATAATCGGCTTTGCAATGACAGTTTTCTCAGGTTTACTAACCTTTAAAACTTTAATTACCACATCAGCAGATTCAATTTCCACCAGAGCAGTAAGGTTTACATTATCATCATTTATTCCTATAGTAGGTTCAGCTTTATCAGAAGCATATAAAACAATTCAAGGTAGTATGTGCTTACTAAAAACCGGACTAGGTGTCTTTGTAATTATTAGTGTAATGATTGTATTTTTACCTATTATAATTCATTGTTTATTGTGGATAATCTCACTAAATATAACCGGTGGCATAGGTAATATGTTAGGTATCAAAGGACCAATATCAATTATAAAATCTTGCAGTACAGTACTTACTACTTTACTTGTAATTATCTTATGTGTAATGGCTATTTATGTAATCAGTACTGCAATAATTTTAACAATGGGGAATGGTACATGAACTTAATCAGCAATACAGCAGTAATGTTATGCATATGTACAGTTGCTTGTATTTTAGTTAAATTTTTAGTGCCTGAGGGTGTTACAAGAAAAACACTTAACCTTATAATTTCTACTGTACTTGTAATTACTATGATAATGCCCATAAAGTCTTTATTTACGGAAAATAATAAAATAAATATTAATATGCCAAATGAAACGAAAATATCGGAAGAATATAACGAAAAAGTCCTTTCTACAACAAAAAACAACCTAGAAAAATCTGTTAAGTCAATCCTAGAGCAGAATAACATCAATATAAATAATGCAGTAGTAACTCTAAAAACAGACCAAAATAATGGCATAATTATTGAGTCAATCAGCATATATATTACTAATGATAATCAGTTAACAAGTAGCAAAATAACTAACCTTATTAAAGAAAATTTCAGTGTTACACCACAGATAATTTTGGAGCAGTAAATGAAAGAAAAGTTACAAAAGCTTAAGCAAGATAAAAATTTAATAAGAGTGATTTATATTATTGGAATAATAGGAATTGCATTAATATTTTGTTCTACATTTTTTTCAGGTAAAAGTAGTGATGATACTATAAACCCAAGTTCCATAAGTGATTATCAATCTACCCAAGAAACAAGAATAAAAGATATGGTTGAGTCAATAGAAGGCGTAGGAAAAGCAAAGGTGATGATAACAATGGAAAACTCAGCAGAACAAATTTATACCGATGATACCAAAGTAAAAGAAATTGAACCTGCAGTAAGAGGTGTACTTGTTATTTGTACAGGTGCAAATAATCCTGAAATAAAAGAAACTGTATTGGAATCAGTTACAAAAACTTTAAATATTTCATCAGATAAAGTTTGTATAACTAAGCTAAAGGAGAAATAGTTATGAAAATGAAAAAAAGAAATTTAATAGTAGCTGCCTTAGTAATTGCTCTAGGTGCAGCAGTATATCTAAATTGGCAGTTTGGTGGAGATAATACTCTACTTACTTCTTCAACAAAAGAACTGGGTGCTGCTGAATATGTTAATAATGATACAACAGTAACTTCACCGTCAAAAACAAAATTATCTTCAAAACAATCAAATTACTTTGCAGATGCCAGAACCAAGAGAGAACAGTCCCAAGATAAGGTTGTGGATATTGCAAAGGAAGTGCTGGAAAAATCCGACTCATCAACTGACTCAAAGGAAAGTGCAAAGGCTCAAGCAGAAAAAATCGAAAAGTATATTACATACCAAACCAATATTGAAAACCTACTAAAAGCAAAAGGCTTTACTGATTGTTTATGTTGTATCACAGAAAAAGGTTGTTCTGTTGTAGTACCGAAAGAAGATATGAAAAAGTCAAGTCCTATGATTATCAAGGATGTTGTATATGGTCAAACAGGCATAAATTTTGAAAATATCACTATAACTGAGATTTAGCTATATTTACATTACCTTAAAAATATGATATAATCACATTAATATTTTTGAGGAGATAGTAATTATGAGTGATAACAATATTACACGCCGTGAAGAAAGAGAACAGGCTTTTTTAATTTGTTTTGAAAAGCTATTTACAAATAGTTCAATAGAAGAAATTTCAGAATGTGCTGAAGAATCAAGAGATGATACTTATTCAGATTTTGCCCTAAAATGTGCTGATGGTGTAACTCAGCATGTTGAAGAAATTGATGAAATTATTTCTTCACATTTAACAGGCAAATGGAAAATCGAAAGACTTAATAAAGTTTCTCTTGGTGTTATGCGTTTAGCAGTTTATGAACTAAAATACCTTGATGATATTCCGGCAAATGTAACTATCAATGAGGCAGTAGAACTAAGTAAGAAGTTCTCAGGTGAAGATGAATATAAATTTGTCAATGGCGTACTGGGTGCTATTGCAAGGGATTTATAATGCCTTTGTTTCTTGGAATAGATACAAGCAACTATACAACATCAGTTGCTTTGTATGATAGTGACAACCACGAGGACTATAGTGTAAGAAAGCTGTTACCTGTTAAAGCCGGTGAGAAAGGTATTCGTCAAAGTGATGCAGTTTTTCACCATACTCAGCAACTTCCTGACCTTGTAGAAGAAATTAAGAAGTATATTGACAAGCCTATTACAGCAGTAGGTGTATCAGCAAAGCCTAGACCTGTAGAGGGCAGTTATATGCCTTGCTTTACTGTAGGGTTAGGTTTAGCAAGATCACTTTCAGCATTACTAAATATACCTTTGTATGAATTTACCCATCAACATGGCCATATTGTTTCAGCACTTTATTCAGCTAATAGACTTGACTTAATAGGTAAGAAGTTTATTTCTTTTCATGTTAGTGGTGGTACAACTGAGGCCTTGCTTGTTGATGAAGATTTTAATATTGATTTAGTAGCCAATACACTTGATTTAAATGCAGGTCAAGCAGTTGACAGAATTGGTTTACTTCTAGGTTGTACTTTTCCTTGTGGTAAAGAACTTGAAAAATTTGCACTTAATTTTAAAGGTAAAGTAAAACCTAAACCAACACTAAAAGGTACAAATTGTTGTATCAGTGGTGTTGAAAATCAATGTAAAAAAATGATAGAAAATAATGTACCTAAAGAAGAAGTTGCTTTTTATTGCTTAAAGTATATTGAAGAAACTATCTATAAAATGGCTATTGCTTTAAAAGATAAGTACGGAGATCTGCCTCTGGTTTTTGCAGGTGGTGTTATGAGCAATAGCATAATTAGAGAAAGTATGGAAAAAAGATTAGATTGTGTTTTTGCAAAGCCTGAATATTCAACAGATAATGCAGTTGGTATTTCTTGCCTTGCATATAGAGGATGGAAAGATGCTACCGGTTGAACCTAAAATTTTAACTGTTTCACAACTGAATTTTTATGTTAAGTCAATATTGGATAGTGACCAAAGGCTTAATTATGTCTTTTTGTGTGGTGAGATTTCTAACCTAACTGACCATTATAGAAGTGGTCATATTTACCTTTCTCTAAAGGATAACAAGTCTGTTATTCGTGCAGTTATGTTTGCCGGAAATGCCCGTAACCTAAAGTTTAAACCTATGGAGGGTATGAAAGTAATTTGCCGAGGTAGAGTTACTTTGTATGAGGCTACCGGTCAGTATCAGTATTATATTGAAGATATGCAACCTGACGGTATAGGTGCTTTATATCAAGCCTATGAACAACTGAAAGAAAAGTTGCAGTCAAAGGGCCTTTTTGATGAAAGTCATAAGAAACCTATTCCATATTGCCCAAAGACTATTGGTGTAATTACCAGCCCAACAGGTGCAGCAGTACAAGATATTAAGAATATTTTAACCAGAAGATTTCCTTCAGTTAATATTGTTCTATGTCCTGTTCTTGTTCAAGGTGATAATGCTGCCCCTCAACTTATTGATGCAGTTAATAAGTTAAATGAATATGATTTGTGCGATACCATCATCATCGGTAGAGGTGGTGGTTCTATTGAAGATTTGTGGGCGTTTAATGACGAGAATTTAGCCTATGCAATCTATAATAGCCACATTCCTGTAATTTCAGCAGTAGGTCACGAAACCGACTTTACAATTTGCGACTTTGTGTCTGATTTAAGAGCACCGACACCGTCAGCCGGTGCAGAACTTGCAGTTCCTGATAGAAACGAAATTTTGCAAAATCTAGATGCTCAAAGACAATATTTATCATCATTAATGGATAAAAAGTTAATTGAAAATAATAATATTGTTTCAGAAATGACAACAAAGTTATTGTCACTTTCACCAGATGATAAAATTGCAAAATTATATAATGACTTAGATTTTCTAAGTCAAAAGTATGAGAATAACAGTAACAGAATATTCCAGAATACTGCTAACAAAATTGAACTTCTGGCAACAAAACTAGAGTCACTAAATCCGGTATCAACTCTAAAAAGAGGTTATTCTGTTGTTACAAATAATGATAAAACCGTCACTTCAGTTAAGGATGTTAAAAATGGAGATACACTTGCTATTAATGTTACAGATGGCAAGATTATTTCCAAAGTTATAGGTGAGTAAAATGGCTTTTGTTCATTTACATTTACATAGTGAATATAGTTTATTAGATGGAGCCTGTCGTATTGATAGGCTCGCTTCTGCGTGTAAAGAAAAAAATATGAATGCTTTGGCAATTACTGACCATGGTGTAATGTATGGTGTAATTGACTTTTATAGAGCATGTAAAAAGAACGGTATTAAGCCAATTATAGGTTGTGAAGTTTATGTTGCACCTAATTCAAGGTTTCAACAAGACAGAGATTATTACCACTTGATTTTACTTTGTGAAAATAATAAAGGCTATCAGAACTTAATTAAATTAGTTTCAGCCGGTTTTACTGAGGGCTTTTATAAGAAACCAAGAATTGACAGAGAATTACTTGAAAAGTATCATGAGGGCTTAATTTGTCTTTCTGCTTGTTTAGCCGGTGAAGTGCCACAGAGAATTTTGGCTAATGATTATAAGGGTGCAAAAGAAGTAGCAAAGTATTATCAAGATTTGTTTGGTAAAGATAATTATTTTCTTGAACTTCAAAACCATAATATAAAAGAAGAAATTTTAGTAGCAGATAAAATTAAGCAAATTTCAAGTGAACTGACTATTCCTATGGTAGTTACAAATGACTGTCATTATATTGAAAAGTCAGAAAGCAAAATGCATGAAGTGCTACTTTGTATTCAAACTAACCATACTATCTATGATGAAGATAAAATGGAATTCCAAACTGAGGAATTCTATTTAAAAACAGAAGAAGAAATGAAAAGTCTTTTTCCTGACCTTACTTCTGCCTATGAAAATACGCAAAAAATTGCAGATAGATGTAATGTGGAATTTGAGTTTGGTGTAAGGAAACTTCCTAATTTTGATGTACCAAATAATGAGGACCATTACGAATATTTTAAGCGAAATTGTTATGAGGGTTTGTACAAGCATTATGGAAGTAATCCCGATAAATCTATTGTAGATAGGCTAGAGTATGAACTAGGTGTTATTAAGTCAATGGGTTTTGTTGACTACTACCTTATTGTTAATGACTTTGTACAGTTTGCAAAGGGTAGTGGTATTCCTGTAGGTCCGGGCAGAGGTTCAGGTGCAGGTTCACTTTGTGCCTATTGTATCGGTATTACAGGTATTGACCCTATAAAGTACGATTTACTTTTTGAAAGATTTTTAAACCCTGAAAGAGTGTCAATGCCTGACTTTGATATTGACTTTTGCAATAAAAGACGACCTGAAGTTATTCAGTATGTTATTGATAAGTACGGTAAGGATAAAGTAGCCCAAATTATTGCATTTGGTACAATGCAAGCAAGAGGTGTTGTTCGTGATGTAGGCAGAGCAACAGGTGTTTCATATGCAGTATGTGACCAAGTGGCAAAACTAATACCATTCGAAATCGGTATGACACTTGATAAAGCACTTCAACAAAATCCTGATTTAAAGAAAATGTATGATACAGATACTCAAATTAAAGAACTGATTGATATGAGTAAGCAAATTGAAGGTATGCCTCGACATGCAACAATGCATGCTGCCGGTGTTGTAATTACCAAAGACCCTGTATCCGACTATGTACCACTTTCAAAGAATGACGATAATGTAGTAACTCAGTTTACTATGACAACCTTAGAAGAACTTGGACTTCTAAAAATGGATTTCCTAGGACTTCGTAACTTAACTGTTATTGATGATGCAGTTAAAATGATTCATAGGGAAAATAAAGATTTTTCAATAGAAAATATACCTTTAGATGACAAAGGCGTTTTTGATATGATGTCAAAAGGTCAGTCAGAAGGTGTGTTCCAGTTTGAAAGTGCAGGTATGAAAAGAGTTCTAACTCAGCTAAAACCTAATAGCCTTGAAGACTTAATTGCAGTTATTTCTTTGTATCGTCCCGGACCAATGGATAGTATTCCAACATATATTGAAAATCGCCATAATCCAAGCAAAATTAAATATAAACACCCATTACTTGAAGATATTTTAAAAGTTACTTACGGTTGTATTGTTTATCAAGAACAAGTAATGCAGATTTTCCGTAAACTTGCCGGTTACTCACTAGGTAGAGCTGATATTGTAAGAAGAGCCATGAGTAAGAAAAAGCATGATGTTATGGAAAAGGAAAGAGAAATTTTCATTAACGGTCTTGTAAATGAAAAAGGTGAAGTTGAAGTAGAGGGTTGTATTAGACGAGGTGTAGATAAAGCAACTGCAAATTCTATTTATAATGAAATGGAAAGTTTTGCTTCCTATGCTTTCAACAAATCTCACGCAGCTTCTTATGCAACAGTTTCTTACCAAACTGCATATCTAAAGTGTTATTATCCAAAGTACTATATGGCATCATTATTAACCAGTGTACTTGATAACCAAAACAAACTTTCTGTATATATTGAAGAATGTGAGCATATCGGTATCAAAGTATTACCACCAAGTGTGAATTACTCATATAGTGGCTTTACACCTGTTGATAATAATATTCGTTTTGGACTTTTAGCAATAAAGAATTTAGGCAGAAACTTTATTGATGAAATAATTGAAGAAAGAAAGAATGGAAATTTCACTTCATTTTATGACTTTTGCAAAAGACTATATGGCAAGAATATGAATAGCAGAGGTATCGAAAGTCTGATTAAGTCAGGTGCTTTAGATAACTTAGGGGCAAATAGAAAGCAAATGCTTTCTGTTTATAAAAATATTCTTGATAATTTAGAATATGACCATAGAAAAAATGTAGAAGGCCAGCTTTCTTTCTTTGATATGGGTGACAGTAGAGAAGAAAATACAAAAACGGTTAATATGCCTGATGTTTCTGAATTTCCATTTTCTGAACTATTAGCAATGGAAAAAGAAATTGCAGGTATGTACCTTAGTGGTCATCCTTTATCACAATATGATAATTATGCAAAACTTATCCGAGCTGATAGGGTAGGTGATGTAATCAATAAAGATAATATGCGTTACAGAGACGGTCAGCAGATTAAACTATTTGTAATTATTGATAAGGTAAAGAACAAAATTACAAAGTCAAACCAAATGATGTCTTTCCTTAATGTAGAAGATAAATACGGTATGATGGAGGCAATTATCTTCCCAAAAACTTTAGCTGACTATGGTAACTATATTTTTGAAAGTAATATTGTTGAAATGATTGGTACTGTCAATAAAAGGGAAAATGAAGACCCTAAGGTCATTGTCAATCAAATCAGACCTGCACCACCAAAAGACAACATTCCAACAGAATTACCAAGTAGAAGAGAAAAAAAGTTATCTCCAATAACAAGAATCGACAACAAAAGAATAGTAAAACCTGATAAACTGTACTTAAGGATTACTAGTAGAAATAGTAAAAAATTTAAGAAAGTAAAAAATATTCTTGAAATTTTCTCCGGAAGTACAATGGTTATCTTTTATGTTACCGATGAAAACAAACAGTACAAAGCCCCTCGTGCCTTGTGGGCTGATGTAAATGATGTGCTAATTGATGAATTATACTACATATTAGGTAAAGAAAATGTTGTAATTAAGTAAAAACAGAAAATTATACTTGATTATTACCGTACTTATGTATTATAATGATAAAGTAAATAATATCCAGGGGGAATTAACAATGGCAAAAGATGCAATCGCAGTGCTAACTAGTGGTGGCGACGCACCAGGTATGAATGCTGCCGTAAGAGCAGTTGTTCGTTCAGGTATCAACAAAGGCTTTAATGTTCTTGGTATCAAGAGAGGTTACCGTGGACTTCTAAAGAAAGATTTTGTAGAAATGGATCTTCGTTCTGTTACAAATATTATTAGCTTAGGTGGTACAATTCTTTATACTGCTAGAAGTAAAGAGTTCCAGACTCCTGAAGGTATCCAACATGCTGCTCAAAACTGTATGGATCTGGGCGTTAAAGGTGTTGTTGTTATCGGTGGTGATGGTTCATTTATGGGTGCTAGAGCTCTTTCAGAGGCTGGTGTTCCTTGTATTGGTATCCCAGGTACTATAGATAATGATATTGCTTGTTCTGACTATACAGTAGGTTTCGATACTGCTATGAACACAGCAATGGAAATGGTTGATAAAATCCGTGATACTTCACAGTCACATGATAGATGTTCTGTTGTTGAAGTTATGGGTAGAAGATGTGGTGATATTGCACTTCAGACAGGTATTAGCTGTGGTGCTACTGCTATTCTAGTTCCTGAAGTTCCATACAACATTGAACAGGATGTTATCTCAAGAATTCTTGAAACAAGAAAGAACGGTAAACAACACTTTATCGTTGTTGTTGCTGAAGGTGTTGGTGGTTCTGTTGACCTAGCTAAGTATATCGAAAGAAGAACAGGCATTGAATCTCGTGCTACAATTCTTGGTCATGTTCAGCGTGGTGGTTCTCCAACACTTCGTGACAGAGTTGTTGCTTCAGAAATGGGTTACAAAGCAGTTGAACTTCTTGCTGAAGGTAAGTCAAAGAGAGTTGTTGCACTTAAGGACGGCAAGATTGTTGACTACGATATTACAGAAGCACTTAATATGGAAAGAGTATTTGATACTCACCTATATGAAATTGCAAAGACAATTTCAATGTAATCCGATTATTACTAAATGAAGGCACAGTTATTAACTGTGCCTTTACTTTAAGGAGCAAAGTTTATGTCCACATTTTATGAAGAAAATTTGATAATTTACGGAATGTCTTTTAATTCTTTCATTCCTTATAGTGTTAAGGATGATATTCTATCAAAGATAAGAAAGAACTTTTTTGAGCATAACAAGAGACAATCCGACAAAATTGTTCAGAATTTCAATGATTTTACAATTAAATATACATACAATCTTGAAAAGAATAAACCTATGAAGTGGGTTGTTCAGAAGGACAAAAAGACCATTGAAGAATCTGTTATTGTTTCTATCAATTCTTATGAAATAAGAACTTATAACGATGAAGGTAAGCAGGTTAGTTCTATTGAATTTTCTAATGACCATACTATCAAGACAGTTACTTTTGCTCTAGATGATGAAACAGTTGTTGTTTCTTGTGGTACAAATGGTGATGAGCCTGTGCTTTATTATAGAGGTCAGTCCCTTAATGCAGACTTACATCTTCTTGAAATTAATGAAGATGATGAAGTACTTGAAATTTTAGCAGAACGCAATCCTTATATTACAGTTACAGCCCTAACAAATAGAGGTGTTGTGTATTTTGGTACTGATGAAGAAATCAGAAGTGTTAAACGAGAAGTAGAAAGAGCAAAAACTATTATAGCTGATAGAAACGCTCCAAAGGTTTACAACACTCCTGAAGATAGAGAAACAGGCTTTAACTTTAAAGACAATGACTTTAATCTAAAGAAAAATATGAACCAAACCTTTGATATTTCTAAGTCTGAGTATTTTGATTTTAATGAAGAAGATAACCCATCTGTATTTGATGATGTTGAAGATTCTTCATCATTAGATTTAGAAAATATCGCTTTAGATAATGAAGATACAGTTGAAGTAGAATCTATTTCAGCTAAAATTGATGATGCTTTAGAAAACACAGTTGAACCGGAAGAAACTACAACTATAGAGGAAAATATTGAAGACAACATTGAAATTAATGAGACAGTAGTTGATGATGAAAAAGAAGAAGTTGAAACTTCCGAAAATACTGATGAACAAAGTAATATTGAAGAAATTACTGACGATACTAATGATGAAAAGACAGAAGATATTACCGGTGAAACTGATGTAGCAGAAGAAACCGAAATTACTGCTGTTGAAGAAAATCAAGTAGAAGAAAATCCTACTGAACAACAAGAAACAGTGGAAGATAATTCTATTGATGATGATACTAAGGTTGCACCAAACTTTACTAATGAAGAAATCTTGCGTGAAGTTCTAAATGCAATGATGAATAACAGTAAAGAAAATGAACCACCAAAGGTAGTTACAAGTGTTAACGAAACACCACAAGCAGAAAGATTTGACAAAAATGCCGATCTAATTATTAATAGTGGTAATGAAAAGTATTGTTACTACGGTGATATTAATGATGATTGTATGCGTGATGGTTATGGTAGAACTGAAATGTCAAATGGCAAAACTGCTTATGAAGGTAACTACAAAAACAATAAGCGAAATGGTTTTGGTTCATTCTATTATAAGAATGGTGGTCTTTGTTATACAGGTGAATGGAAAGACAATAAGCGTAATGGCTTTGGTGTAGGTGTTCGTTCATCTGATGGTTCATTCCATGCCGGTACTTGGAGTAACAATAAGCCTGAGGGTGTAGGTGCAAGATTTGATAAATATGGTAAATTATCATATATTGCAAACTTCAAAAATGGCAAAGAATCAGGACTTTGTGTTGAATACAGAGAAGATGGTGGCATCACTATCTTTAAATGGGTAAATGATGCTAAGAAAATTATTGAAACTATTTATCCATAAAACTAATAATTTAATTATTTTGTTGCACACTATTACCGTACCTTGTGGTACGGTAATTTTTTATGAGGTGATAAAATGAAAAAAATTATTATACCTGTGTTTATGGCAATTATTCTGGCATTTTCTCTTGTAGGTTGTGGCAACAAGGATAAGGGCAAAGTTGACTCAACTACTACATCCACAACTGAATCTACAACGGAAACTTCCACTTCCACAACAGAAATGACTTCAAGTACAGAAAACTCAACCAATAATAAAAACGGTAACAATGATAATGACGGTGTAATCGGTGAGGCAGGTAATGTTGTTCAAGATGCCGGAGATGCAGTAAAAGATGCAGCCGATGATGTTGAAGACGGTATCGAAGATGTTTCTTCACAGATGGACAGATAAATAATAGAAAACACGGTATGTATTTCTAATCAGTCAAACTAAGGGAAATACCAATACCGTGTTTCTTTTTTATACTACTTTTTTCAAATCATTTCTAAGTCTTTTAATTATTTTTTTCTCAAGTCTGGAAATGTAAGATTGTGATATTCCCAACTCATCAGCAACCTGCTTTTGAGTAAATTCTTTCTTACTGTTTAATCCAAACCTCATTTCCATAATCAATTTTTCTCTGGAATTTAGTTTGTCAACTGCCTGTAGCAGTAATTTTTTCTCAAGTTCCTGTTCAATATCTTTGTTTACAATGTCAGCTTCACTACCAAGAATATCACATAGTAAAAGTTCATTACCGTCCCAATCGGTGTTGAGAGGTTCTTCAATAGAGACTTCGTTTTTCATATTAGAAGTTTTTCTAAGATACATAAGTATTTCATTTTCAATACATCTACTTGCATATGTAGCTAATTTGATACTTCTTTCAGGAGAAAATGTGTTTACTGCCTTAATAAGTCCGATTGTACCGATAGAAATTAAGTCATCAATGGGTACACCGGAATTTTCAAACTTTTTTGCTATATAAACCACTAGCCTTAGGTTATGAACAATAAGTTTGTTTTTACTGTTTTCTTTTCCTTGAGAAATTTCATTATACAGATTTTGTTCTTCTTCTTTGGTTAAAGGTGGTGGCAAGGACTCACTACTGTTAATGTAAAACACATCATTCTTGCAAAGTATTAACTTTACTTTATTTACTAATTGTCTAATCATAAAATCACTCACATATATTTTTATAGTTAAATATAGACTTCACTTCATTTTTAAATATGTTGTTTGTAATGCCAATATAAACTTGTTTTTCGATTTTAATATTGTCTATGTAAAGTTCATCAGGCAAAAATCCTTCTATCAACCCTTCACCTCCAAGTGAATTAAAAGGAATAATTCTAATTTTACCTTCAGGAACAATTATTGTATTTATCAGTTCTTTTTCAACTAATATTGCTTCATTCCCACTAAATGGTTCTTTTATGTTGCAACAAGTATCATATTTTGAGAGAAAACTATATTTATTATCATTGAAAATAAAAGTTATTTTGTGTATTAAATCTTTTCTGTCAATCCTAATTTTCTCAATTATACTAAGTATAAAGTATGATATAGTAGTAAAAATAATTAACAATATAGGGGAGATATTGAAGTAAACTATATTGTTTTTCATCATAATAAAATCACTTTTAATAATTGATAACATAAAAAGTATTAGCCCACTAAATAAGCTTGTAATTAAGAAAAGTACAAAAGTTCTTTTACCAAATGTAATTTTATTTATGTAACCAAATGAAATAAGAATTGTTATTGAAATTATTGTTAGCTTTACGACAAAATTGAATAAGAAATTACCCCAAGGTAATAATATAGTTAAAGAAGAAATTCCACCGAATAGTGAACCAAGAATTATTCTGTATAATTTGTAATTAATTTTCAAAATTTTTGTAGTAATACTTAGTAAGAGGTAATCAATAATAATGTTAGAAAAAATTAATGTGTCAATATAAATAGTCATTATCTCACCCTAAAGTATTATCTCATAATCCTTAATATAAAATTGTCAAAGGGTAGGTGAACAATATTATGCTTTTAGGTTTTATTATAGGATTATTTGTAGGAGCATTAATAGGAATATTTTTGATGTGCCTATTGCAATCTTCGAATCATAACAAAAGATAAAAAATCCGTACTCATTTGAGTACGGATTTCTTTCTGTAAAAATTAATTAAAAATTATGATAAGTTTCTTTCACCTTGGAATGTAAGGGCAAACATACCTTGACCAACATGAGAACCGATGATTGGTCCGACTTTAACAATTTTAACTTCCTTAACCAGTGGAGCAACCATTTCTTTTAGCTTTTCAGCTTTTTCAGGACATTCGGCATGTGCAATAAAAACTGTTTGTTCCTTTAGGTTTACACCATCTCTGTTAGCCCTGTCAATTAGAGTTGAATATGTTTTCATATTACCTCTAATTTTAGCAACTGCAATTAGCTTACCGTCATTGTCAACAGAGATAAGAGGCTTAATCTGTAATGCCTTACCGAAAGCTGCTGATAAAGCACCGATTCTGCCACCTTTTTTAAGCTGGTCTAAATCGTCAACAACAAACCAGTGACAAATTTTCATCTTTGTATTTTCAATATAGTCACATAGTTCTTTAAATGATGCACCCTCATTCATCTTAACACCGGCAAGATAAGCAAGATAGCCTTCACCAACAGAAGCTGAAAGTGAGTCAATTACACAAATTTTTCTTTCAGGATACTTTTCCTTCAATTCTTCAACTGCAATTTTGCAAGTGTTATATGTGCCACTCATACCGGAAGTAAAGCAAATATAAATAATATCCTTACCTTCCTTTAAGAACGGTTCAAAGCTATTTGCAAATGTATCGTATTGAACTTGAGCAGTTGTTACATTAGCACCATTTTTAAGTGCAGCATAAAAGTCACTTAATGTCATTTCTCTTTCATCAAGATAATGAGAGTAGTTTTTGTTATCAACAGAAAATTGCATAGGGATAATTTCAATATTTTGTTTCTTAGCAATTTCGTCAGTTAAATCACAAGTTGAATCACAAAATAATTTATAATCCATATTAACCTCCGGGTTATATTAATAAATTTATATACATATTAATAATAACAAAGGCAAATTAAAAAGTCAACGGAGGTTACTATGAATTGTAGTTTTTATGAACTTCGTCATAAGGAGGTGATTAATCGTTCAAATGGTTGTAGAATCGGTTATGTTGATGACCTAGAGATTGATACCTGTAATGCTACACTTTGTTCACTTATAATTTATGGAGGATTTAGGTGCTTTGGTTTGTTAGGCAGAAAGCAAGATTTTATCATTCCTTGGTCAAAAATCGGTCTAATAGGAGAGGATACTATCCTTGTAGATTGGAACATCCCTACACCACCACCTAAGAAAATGTTTGGAGGTTTTAAACGCAGAAGACAAAAATAGCCAATCATTTGGTAATGTTGCACACTAATTAACACAATATCTTGTGCAAAAATCCGTTGAAATACATATTCTAAAGTAATATAATAATTAGTGAAGGTTTTTTCTTCAAATTAAAAACTAAAGAGGAATTTTAATGAGTAAATCAATGAAAGTAAGATTATTGATTGTTTTTCTTGTTGTTGCTATAACTTTAACTCCATTGGCTATACTTTATCCAAGGGTTACTGCACTAACCGAAATTGCTTATGAGGACGAAAAAGGTTCTTTAAATAGTGATGAAAGTGACGAGTATGTTGGTATGGGTTATGGTAATGCCTTTGATATGTTTGGTGAAGCTGAAATTTCTTCAACTACTCATCAGGTAACTGAGCCAACTACTCAGTCATCAACAAAACAATACCAAGTAGCTGTTAAGAAAAACCACAGAACTCCAACAGAAAAAGGTTCTGAAGAACAGATTAAAACAACAACTACTACAAGAGAGTACGAAACCGAAACTCTTGATTATTACCATGTAAAGAAGAATCAAGATGTTAAGGGTACTAAGTTGCGTACACTTTCCGAACCAAGTGAAAGCTCCAAGAAAAGACAACTTTCTGCCGGTTACTTAATTGCTATTAAAAATCCTGACCCTAATTATCAGTATGATGGTGTAAAAATCAAGATGACTGATAAAGACCTTGACATTGCAGGCAGACTTGTAATGGGTGAAGCCGGTTCAATGGGATTTTACGGTTGTTGCCTTGTAGCTCAGGCTATTAGAGATACATATGTAATGGGCAACTTTAAATCTATTGATTCTGTAAGAAGAGGTTACGGTTATGATGGCAGTATTAAGTACAAGCCAAATGATGCAGCAAGAAAAGCAGTTAAGTACATTCTAGAAGAAGGTCATTCAGCAGTTCAGCATAGAATTTTATATTTCTATAATCCTAGACTATGTGAAAGCAAATGGCATGAATCACAAGATTATTTGCTTACATATAAAGATGTAAGGTTCTTTGACAGATAATCAATACTTAAAATTACATAAAACTATAAAAAATCAAGTGTTTTTCTTACAAAAGCACTTGATTTTTCATTTTATTTATGATAAAATATCTATCGCATTACGCACGTGGGTGCTAATTGTCATGGTGGTAACTTAACTTCGGCAATTAAAATCAATAACACTCACGGAGGATTTAACCTAAGGAGGAAATTAAAAATGGCAGTAGTTTCAATGAAGCAGCTATTAGAAGCTGGTGTACACTTTGGTCACCAGACAAGAAGATGGAACCCTAAAATGGCAGAATACATCTTCACAGAAAGAAACGGTATCTATATTATTGATTTACAGAAAACCGTTAAGAAACTTGACGAAGCTTATAACTTTGTAAAGGAAATCTCAACAGAAGGTAAGAGCGTTCTTTTCGTTGGTACAAAGAAACAGGCTCAGGAATCTGTTAAGGAAGAAGCTCTTCGTGCCGGTGCTTTCTATGTAAATGCTAGATGGCTTGGTGGTATGATGACTAACTTCACAACAATCAGAAGAAGAGTTGCTCGTCTAAAGCAGCTTCGTGCTATGGAAGAAGACGGTACATTTGATCTTCTACCAAAGAAGGAAGTTATCAAGCTAAACCTTGAAATTGAAAAGCTTGAAAAATTCCTAGGTGGTATTAAGGACATGGATGAACTTCCAGGTGCTCTATTTATCATCGACCCAAGAAAAGAAAGAATCGCAGTTGCAGAAGCAAAGAAGCTAAATATTCCTATCGTTGCTATTGTTGATACAAACTGTGACCCAGACGAAATCGACTACGTTATCCCTGGTAACGATGACGCTATCCGTGCAGTTAAGCTAATCGCCGGTGCAATGGCTGACGCTGTTATCGAAGGCAGAGAAGGTCAGATGGGTGCTGCTGAAGTTGTTGAAGAAGAAGCAGCTGAAGAAGAATAATTAATATTCTATTTTAAATTATATAATTACCACGAAAGGATGATATAAATGGCATCATTTACAGCAAAAGATGTTAAGGCTTTAAGAGAACAGACTGGCTGCGGTATGATGGACTGTAAAAAGGCATTAGTTGAAGCAGACGGCGATATGGAAAAAGCTGTTGACTTTTTAAGAGAACAGGGTCTTGCAAAGCAGGCTAAGAAGGCAAGTAGAATTGCTGCTGAAGGTATGGCTTTTGCTATGACTACAGAAGATCACAAGAAGGGCGTTGTAATCGAAGTTAATGCTGAAACTGACTTCGTTGCAAAGAATGCTGATTTCCAGGCATTTGTAAATACTTGTGCTCAGACAGTTATTGATAATAATCCTGCTGATGTTGAAGCTCTACTAGCTTGCAACGCATCAGGTACAGACAAGACAGTTGCTGAACTACTTCAGGAAAAGGTTCTTGTTATCGGCGAAAACATTCAGATTCGTCGTTTCAAGCTAATGGAAGGTGCTTGTGTAGCTTATGTTCATGCCGGTGGCGTTATTGGTGTTCTTGTAAACTTCAAGACAGACCTAGCTGACAAGCCTGAATTCGTAACATATGGTAAGGATGTTGCAATGCAGATTGCTGCTCTTAACACACCATATCTAAAGGAATCAGATGTTCCTGCAGAAGTTCTAGAACATGAAAAAGAAATTATGAAGGCTGAAGTTGTTAACTCAGGTAAGCCAGAAGCAATTGCTGATAAGATTGTTATGGGTAAGATTGGCAAGTTCTATAAGGAAAACTGCCTACTAGACCAGGCTTTCGTTAAGGAAAACAAGATTTCTGTTCAGCAGTACACAAACAACACAGCTAAAGAACTTGGTGGTTCTATCGAAATTACTGAATTCGTTCGTTTTGAAAAGGGCGAAGGCATTGAAAAACGTGAAGACGACTTTGCAGCTGAAGTTGCAGCAATGACTAAGTAATTTAATTTTTGCTTATATTTAAGGCTATCTCATACGAGGTAGCCTTTTTTGTTTATAATTTTTGTTAAAAATCATTAATAATTTCCTTTACAATTTTCTTTGTTTAGTGTACAATTATAGTGTCTAAAAATATATATTATGGATAGGAGTGTAATTCCATGGAAAAGAAATATAATCGTGTACTTCTTAAATTATCCGGTGAATCTCTAGCCGGTGAAGAAAAGAAGGGCATTAATTTCGATATTGTCGAAACTTTTTGTAAATCAATTAAGAAATGCGTAGATGCAGGTGTACAGGTTGCTATTGTTGTTGGTGGTGGTAACTTCTGGCGTGGCAGAAGTTCCGGTAAAATGGATAGAACAAGAGCAGACCATATGGGTATGCTTGCTACAACAATCAACGCTTTAGGTGTTGGCGATACACTTGAACAAGAAGGTGTTGATGTTAGAGTTATGACAGCTATCTCTATGCCACAGGTTGCAGAACCTTATATTCGTAATCGTGCAGTTCGTCACCTTGAAAAGGGCAGAGTTGTTATTTTTGGTTGTGGTACAGGTAACCCATTCTTTAGTACAGATACTGCTGCTGCTTTACGTGCAGTAGAAATTGATGCTGACATTATTATGAAAGCAACTATGGTTGACGGTGTTTATGATAGCGACCCTATGAAAAACCCTAATGCTAAGAAATATGACAAGGTTACATATGATGAAGTTCTTGCCAATAACCTAGCTGTTATGGATAGCACAGCTGCTTCACTATGTAAGGATAACGATATGCCTATATTGGTATTTAGTGTCAACGAACCTGACAATATTTTCAGAGCAGTATGTGGTGAAAATATTGGTACAATTTGTGAAAAGTAATTTGGAGGATATATAAATGCAAACAGTTATTAATGGTACAAAGGATAAAATGCAGAGAAGAGTTAACCACCTGGAAGAAGAATACAGTGGTATTCGTGCAGGTAGAGCAAACCCTGCAGTTCTTGATAAGGTAACAGTTGATTACTATGGCACACCAACACCTGTAAATCAGGTTGCTGCAGTTTCAATTGCAGAAGCTAGAACACTTGTTGTTCAGCCTTGGGATACTTCTCTTCTAAAAGACCTAGAAAGAGCAATTCAGATGTCTGATGTTGGTATTAACCCACAGAATGACGGTAAGGTTCTAAGACTTAACTTCCCACCTCTAACTGAGGATAGAAGAAAGGAAATTGTTAAGGAAATCAGGGAAATGGCTGAAGAATCTAAGGTTCAGGTTCGTAATGCAAGAAGAGAAGCTATTGATAAGATTAAGGCTCTTAAGAAGTCCGGTGACATTACAGAAGATGACCAGAAAAATGGTGAAAAGAAAGTTCAGGATTTAACTGATAAGTTCACTAAAGAAATAGATGCTATTTCTGAGAAAAAGCAAAAGGAAATTATGGCAATCTAAAATGGCTTTATTTAGAAAAAAACAAGAATATTCAATAGACAACATTATTCTACCTGAACATGTTGGAATTATTATGGATGGTAACGGCAGATGGGCAAAGAAAAGAGGATTACCTCGTAGTGCAGGACATTCTGCCGGTGCAAAGAACTTTAGAAAGATAATTCGTTATTGTAGTGATATTGGCATTAAGTACCTTACTATGTATGCATTTTCTACAGAGAATTGGAAAAGACCTCAAGATGAAGTTGATGCTTTGATGAAACTGTTTAAACAGTACCTTGAAGAAGCATTGAGAGATTTCCAAGATGATGTTATTAAGCTAAAGTTCATTGGTGATATTAATGGCTTTTCTGAGGATTTACAAAAGCTAATGATTGATGCTGAAGAAGGTAGTAAAGACAGAGATGGTATGGTTCTTAACCTAGCTATGAACTACGGTGGTCGTGATGAACTGGTTATGGCAACAAAGTCTATAGCAGAAAAGGTTAAGAATGGTGAACTTTCTGTTGATGATATAACAGAAGATACTATTTCAAATAATATCTATACTGCCGGTCAGCCTGATCCTGATTTAATCATTAGACCATCCGGAGAATATAGAACTTCCAACTTCCTATTGTGGCAATCTGCATATTCCGAATATGTAATTATGGATAAGTTGTGGCCTGATTTTAACTTTGATGATATGAATTACGCCTTAATTGAATATGCCAAGAGAAACCGTCGATTTGGTGGGGTTTAGGAGGATAATATGAAAACAAGGCTTATTACTGCTGGTGTTGGTATTTCAATAGTAATAGTTGTATTGCTATTAAGTCAGTTTGTTTCACCACTATTTACTACAATTATTCTTTCACTTCTTACTGCACTTATGGTGTCAGAAGTGTTAACAGCCAAGAAACTTTTAAAAGAATACAGAATCAGTTTGTTAAGTATTGCCTTTGGTTTTGCAATGCCTATGGTATCATTTACAAGATTTAATTTCTTGCCATTCTTTATTTACCTAATTGCAATGCTTTGTATGATGGTGTTCTTCCATCATGAAGTCAGACTAGGGAATATTGCCTATGCATTCTTTACTACTGTACTTATCACAACAGGTATGGGTGCAACGACTTACTTAACAACATTGTTTGATATTTATACTGCTTTCTATGCAGTACTTATTATGGGTGTACCTTGGATTGCTGATGCCGGTGCTTATTTTGTCGGTGTTAAATATGGTAAGCATAAACTTTGTCCTGAAATTAGTCCTAAAAAGACTATTGAAGGTGCAGCCGGTGGTGTTCTGACAGGTATTCTTAGTGCCGTTATTATCGGTCTAATTTTTAACTTTATTTTCGGTTATGATTACATTAATTATTGGGCATTAATTATTATTGGACTTGTTAATACACCACTATCTATGCTAGGTGACCTTTCATTCTCTATTATTAAGAGAACTCTTGGCATTAAGGACTATGGTAGCATTATGCCGGGACATGGTGGTATGCTAGATAGATTTGATAGTGTTATTGTTACTGCACCATTTGTTTATGTAGTAACACTATTTACTGTGATTATTATGTAAGAGGTTAAAATGGTTAAGAATATATCAATTTTGGGTTCAACAGGTTCAATCGGAACTCAGGCTCTTGATGTATCTCGCAAACTAAACTTAAATATATCAGCTATAACTGCATATAGTAATATTGATATTTTAGAACAACAGGTGAGAGAGTTTAAACCCTCTCTTGCTGTTGTTTTTTGCGAAGATAAGGCAAAAGAATTTAAAACAAAAATTGCCGATACTGATACAAAAGTCCTTTCGGGTATGGATGGACTTATTGAGGCAGCAACAATTTCTTCAGCAGATATGGTTCTGAATTCTGTTGTTGGTATGGTTGGTTTAACACCGACTTTAGCTGCAATTAATGCACATAAGGATATTGCTTTAGCAAATAAAGAAACTTTAGTTGCAGGTGGTAGCCTTGTAATGGATGCATTAAAGAAGAATAATGTAAATATGTACCCTGTAGATAGTGAACACTCAGCTATTTTTCAATGCCTACAAGGTATGAACCAAAAGAAAGAACTTAAAAAGCTAATTCTTACTGCATCAGGTGGTCCGTTCTTTGGAAAGAAAATTGATGACCTAAAGGATGTTACAGTTAAGGATGCACTTAATCATCCTAACTGGTCTATGGGTGCAAAGATTACAATTGACTCAGCATCAATGATGAACAAAGGTCTTGAAATTATTGAGGCAAGTTGGCTATTTGATATGCCACAAGATAAGATTGATGTTGTAGTTCATAGAGAGTCAATTATTCATAGTATGATTGAATTTGTGGATAATTCTGTTATAGCACAGTTGGGACTTCCTGATATGAGAATTCCAATTCAGTATGCTATTACATATCCAAACAGATATGAAAGTCCTGTTAAAGAACTTGATTTAACTGAGATTTCCAATTTATCTTTCTATAAGCCGGATTATGATACATTTAAGTGTTTAAGAGCTTGTAAAAAGGCTATTGAAATTGGAAAAACTGCACCGGCTATTGCAAATGGTGCAAATGAGGTTGCCAACAAGATGTTTAGAGATGGCAAAATTAAATTCTTAGAAATTGGTGACCTTGTGTATGATGCATTAAATAATGTGGAAGTACAGGAGATAAAGAGAGTAGAAGATGTATTAAATGCGGATAAATCTGCACGACAGTATGTATTAGATTCTGTCAAGTAATTGGAGGAGATTAAAATTACTTCTGTTTTAACAACTATTGCATTAATTCTTATTGGTGTATTACTATTTGAATTAATTATTTTTATTCATGAATTCGGCCACTTTATTACTGCAAAGAAAAGTGGAATTAAAGTTAACGAATTTTCACTTGGTATGGGTCCAAAGATTTTTTCTTTTGGAAAAGGTGAAACTAAATATTCACTGAGAATTTTTCCTATTGGTGGTTTCTGTGCTATGGAAGGCGAAGATGAAGAGTCACCTGAACCTAGAGCATTCAATAATGCAAAGGTATGGAAAAGAATGATAGTTGTAATTGCCGGTGCAGTTATGAATATTATTCTTGGTTTTGTGTTGATGTTTGTTGTAGTGGTACAACAGGATACGTATTCTTCAACTGAAGTACAGTCATTTCCGGCAACATCATTTTCTTCTTGCACAGGTTTGCAGTCAGGAGATGTGATTAAGGAAATTAACGGATATGGAATATCCACAAGTATGGATTTTAACTACCCAATTTCTACTGCTGAACTTAAAACTGTTGATGGTTCAACATTAGAGATTTATAAAGAGGACTGTGGCAACAATCTTTATAATATGGCAGTTAGTTTGGTTCAAGATAAAAATAATAAACTTAGTGATGAACAAGTAAGTAAAGTTAATGAGCTACTTTCTAAGTCAACTAACGAAATAGTAAAGGAAAAAAGTAAAGAAGATGCCTTTTCTATTTACGAAAATTATTACAAGAAAATAAATGATGCTTGTGGTATCAAGGATTATAAGGTTGAAAAAATTGTAGAGAAAGAAACCCGTAAGCGTTACACTGCTGATATTTTAGTTGAGAGAAACGGTGAAGAAAAGCTACTAAAGAATGTACAGTTCTTTACTTATACAACTAAAGATAACGGTGACCCACAGGTTTCAATAGACTTTTATGTAAAGCCTATTGAAAAGACTTTTGGTTCCGTTCTTTCCCAAACATTTAAACAAACAATTTCAACTTGTAAAATGATATATGCAAGTTTAGGTGGACTTTTAACCGGTAAGTTTGGACTAAAGGATATGTCAGGTCCTATCGGTATTGCATCAGCAGTTACTACTGTTGCATCAGAAAGCCTAGCATCAGGATTTATGAGTGCTGTAAATAGTATAATCTATGTTATGATGATTATTACAGTAAACTTAGGTTTATTTAATATGTTACCATTCCCGGCACTAGACGGTGGTAGATTTGTTTTCTTGATTATTGAAGCAATTAGAGGTAAGTCTGTACCAAGAAAGGTTGAAGCTATTGTCAACGGAATTGGTATGGGACTACTAATCTTATTAATGATTTTAATTACTGCTAATGATATTTTTAAATTAATTTGGTGATTTTATGGCAAGTAAAAGAAAAGTAAAAGCCGGTAATGTTGTTATTGGTGGTGGAGAGAAAATTGCAATTCAATCTATGCTTAATATACCGGCACATAATATTGAAGATAGTGTAAAACAAGCAAAGGCTCTTGAAAAGGCAGGTTGTGATATTGTTAGAGCAGCCGTACCTGATATGGAAGCAGTTAAACTTATTTCAGCACTAAAGGAGAATATTTCAATCCCCGTTGTTGCTGATATTCATTTTAACTATAAACTTGCTCTTGAGTCAGTTGCAGCAGGTGTTGACAAAATCCGTATTAATCCTGGTAATATCGGTGATGATAGCAATGTTAAGGCAGTTGCCGATGCTTGTGCAAATAATGGTATTCCTATTAGAATCGGCGTAAACTCCGGTTCACTTGAAAAGTCAATTCTTGCAAAGTATGGTAGTCCTACACCACAGGCACTTTGTGACTCAGCACTATATCATGCTTCACTTTTAGAAAAATTTGATTTTAATGATATTGTTCTTTCAATGAAAAGTTCTTCAGTTAAGAATATGGTTGAAGCATATGAACTTGCATCTCGGCAATGTGATTATCCACTTCACCTTGGTGTAACAGAAGCCGGAACTGAGAGAATGGGTATTATTAAGTCTGCTGCCGGTATTGGTGCTTTATTAGTACAAGGTATTGGTGACACAATTCGTGTCAGCCTTACAGCAGACCCTGTAAAGGAAATTTATGCAGCTAAAGATATTCTAAAGTCACTTGATATGTATGATGGTGGCATCCAGTTTGTATCTTGTCCTACTTGTGGCAGAACAAAAATTGACTTAATAGCCCTTGCTAATGAAGCACAAGAAAGACTAAAAGATTGCAAGAAAAATATTAAAGTTGCAATTATGGGCTGTATTGTTAACGGTCCGGGAGAAGCAAGAGAAGCCGATATTGGTATTGCCGGTGGTGATAAGGTTGGTCTTATCTTCAAAAAAGGTGAAATTATTTGCAAAGTACCGGAAGACCAACTACTTGATAGATTAGTAGAAGAAATTGAGAAATTGTGAGAAATAGAGAAGTATAAATGAGTTCAGTTAAAGAAATTTTTTCAGACTACATATGTGAGGATGTGCTAGACGAAAGTCTGGTACATTCTCAAGTGGAAAATTTAAGAATTAATAAAGGTACCAGAACTTTGTCTTTCATAATTCATTGTGATAGGCTTTTTAGTGATACAGAGCTTTCTAGCCTAAACAGTGAATTGATGAATTCTAAACTTGCACTAAGCAAGGTAATTATTACACCTAAGTTTAATTCATCACTATTTTCTGCTGATTGTTTTGATGAGTTACTTAATGAGTTGAGAAACAGAATTCCAACTCTTAACGGTACATTTAAGGATTGTGAAGTAACTTTTGAAAACAATTTGCTTAACATTACCATAAAGCATGGTGGTGGTGCATTATTAAAGGCAAAGAACTTTAACCATGAGTTGCAGAATCTTGTACAAGAGAGATTTGGTTTACTAATAAAAGTAAATGTTGACGGTGTCCTTGAAATGGATGCCGAAAATGAATCTTATATTGAAGAACAGAAAACTGTCGAACAAACAACAGTCAGACAAGAAGTTCAACAAGTAGTTCAAACTTATGCTATTGAAGAAAAACGCCTTGAAGAAAATGCAGAGGAAAGACTACAGAACAAAGAAGGCTTTGTAGAAGTTAGAGAGGGTAAGTTCCTTTATCCTCAAGTTAACTTACAAAAGTGCAGACCACTTTACGGTAGAACTATCAAGAAAGCACCTTCACCAATGAGTGATATTGCCTATGATACAGGTAAAATCACAGTATGGGGTGATGTATTTAGTGTTGAAAAAAAGGTTACTCGTTCAGGGGATAAAAACATTTTCAATATTCTATGTACCGACTATTCAGGTTCTGTAAATGTAAAAGTTTTCGGTGATATAGCCTCAACCAAAGTTCTTGACCAAATTAAAAAGGGTCAAACAATTATTGCCGATGGTGATATTGAAAATGACAGATATGCAGGTGAACTTGTACTAAATGCTCGTTCTATCGGTTTTACTGAAAAAATTGATGTAAAAGACAATGCCGACGAAAAGCGTGTAGAACTACATATGCATACAAATATGTCCGATATGGATGGTATTTCTTCAGCAAGTGATATTGTTAATCGTGCATATAAATGGGGACACAAAGCTGTTGCCATCACTGACCATGGTGTAGCACAGGCATTCCCTGAAGCTATGAATACAGCTGAAAAAATCAATAAAGATGAAAACAAAATCAAGGTTATTTATGGTTGTGAAGCCTATTTTGTTGATGACTTTGTTTCAGCAGTTAAAGGTGGTCAAGATGAAAGTCTAGATGGTACATTTGTTTGTTTCGATATAGAAACTACAGGACTATCTGCACAGAAAGAAAAGATTACTGAAATTGGTGCAGTAAAAATTAAGAACGGTGTTGTTGTTGATACATTCGAAACTTTCGTTAATCCCGAAAAACCAATTCCTGAAAAGATTGTTGAACTTACAGGTATCAATGATGGTATGGTTAAGGATGCA
The DNA here is from genome assembly GCA_934476515.1 of uncultured Ruminococcus sp. Lineage (GTDB taxonomy): Bacteria > Bacillota > Clostridia > Oscillospirales > Acutalibacteraceae > Ruminococcoides > Ruminococcoides intestinihominis. The sequence goes on from CAKSNZ010000003.1 coordinate 83,190, forward strand.
CCACTTGATGAAGAAGCAGTAAAAGACTTCCTGGAATTTGTAGATGGTGCAGTTGTAGTTGCTCATAATGCACCTTTTGATACATCATTTATTAGAGCAGTTTGCGATAGAATGGGTGTTGAATATAACCTTACTTCTATTGATACAGTTGCAATTTGTCGTTCAATTTTACCGGATATTAAGAATTGCAAACTGGATACAGTTGCTAAATATTTAAGACTAGGTAACTTTAATCACCATAGAGCAACTGATGATGCTGAAATTCTATCAAGAATTTTCATTAGTCTATGCGATAGACTAATGGATGATTATGCAGTTAAGTCAACTATAGATATTAACACTCACCTTAACGGTGCAGACCAAAAGAAACTACCTGCTTATCATCAGATTATTCTTGTTAAAAATCAGGTTGGTTTAAAGAACTTGTATAAACTTATTTCTTATGCTCATTTAAAGTATTTTTATAGAAAGCCTAGAATTCCTAAGTCAGAACTTATTAAGCATAGAGAAGGCTTAATTATCGGTTCAGCCTGTGAAGCCGGTCAATTATTTAGAGCGATTACTTCCGGTAAGCCTTGGGCAGAACTTAAGGATATTGCATCATTCTATGATTATCTAGAAATTCAGCCTTTGGGCAATAATGAATTTATGATTAGAAACGGTTCTGCTACTAGGGAAGATTTAATTAAGTACAACAGAACAGTTGTAAGACTTGGCGAAGAACTTAATCTTCCTGTTGTTGCTACTTGTGACGTTCATTTCTTAGACCCTCACGATAAGGATTATCGTAAGATTTTACAAGCATCAAAAGGCTTTGCCGATGCTGACCAACAAGCACCACTATACTTTAGAACAACTAAAGAAATGCTAAAGGAATTTGATTATCTTGGTGAAGAGAAAGCATATGAAATTGTAGTTAAAAATACAAATGCTATTGCTGATATGTGCGATTATGTACGTCCAATTCCACCAGGTAATTTCCCACCATTTATTGAAGGTGCTGAGGAACAACTTAACTCAATTACTTGGAAAAGAGCAAAGGAAAAGTACGGTGACCCATTACCTGAAATAGTAAAGGCCAGACTGGACAAAGAGCTTAATTCTATCAACACATATGGTTTCTCAGTTCTATATATGACTGCTCAAAAGCTGGTTGCAGATAGTGAAGCCCATGGTTACTTGGTTGGCTCAAGAGGTTCTGTTGGTAGTTCCTTTGTTGCTACAATGTCAGGTATTTCAGAAGTTAATCCACTTGCTCCTCACTATGTATGTAGTAAATGTAAGCATAGCGAATTTATTACAGATGGTAGCTATGGTTCAGGTTTTGACTTGCCACCAAAAGATTGTCCTGAATGTGGCACACCGATGGATAGAGACGGTCACGAAATTCCATTTGAAACTTTCCTAGGCTTTAAGGGCGACAAAGTCCCTGATATTGACCTTAACTTTAGTGGTGAGTATCAGAGTAAATCCCATAGATATACAGAAGAACTTTTCGGTCACGATAATGTGTTTAAAGCCGGTACAATAGCAACAGTTGCTGATAAAACTGCTATTGGTTATGTAAAGAAATATGAAGAGGAAAAGGGTAGAGTCTATAGCAAAACCGAAGAACTAAGACTTGCCAGTGGTTGTACAGGTATTAGAAGAACCACAGGTCAGCATCCCGGTGGTATGGTTGTTGTTCCTAAGGGTAAAGAAATTTATGATTTCTGTCCGGTACAACATCCTGCAAATGATATGAAGTCTGATAATGTTACTACTCACTTCGACTTCCATTCTATCCATGATACAATTTGTAAACTTGATGAACTTGGTCATGATTCTCCTACAGTTTATCATTACTTGGAAGAATTTACAGGTATTCCTGTTATGGAAGTATCAATGTCAGACCCTGATGTTTATTCACTGTTTACTTCACCAAAGGCTTTGGGTGTTACACCTGAGGATATTGATTGTCAGACAGGTACACTTAGCCTACCTGAATGTGGTACTAACTTTACAAGACAAATGATGATTGATGCAAAGCCAACTTGTTTTGCCGACCTTATGCAGATTGCCGGTCTTTCTCATGGTACTGACGTATGGCTGGGTAATGCTCAAGAGCTTATTAAAAACGGTACTTGTACAATTTCAGAAGTTATCGGTACTCGTGATAGTATTATGACTTACTTAATGCATAAAGGTCTTGAACCGGGTATGGCATTTAAGATTATGGAAATTGTTCGTAAGGGTAACGCTACAAAACTTCTAACAGAAGAACATTTTGAAGCTATGCGTAGTCACAATGTACCTGAATGGTATATTGATTCATGTATGAAAATCAAGTATATGTTCCCTAAGGCCCATGCTGCTGCTTATATGATTTCTACTTTGCGTTATGGTTGGTATAAGGTTCATAAGCCACTTGCATATTATGCAGCTTACTTTACAGTTCGTGGTGAAGACTTTGACGGTGCAACTGTAATGAAAGGCAGAGATGCAGTTAGAGAAAAGATGAAGATTATCAAGCAAAAGGGTAACGAAGCATCTGCTAAAGAACAAACAGAATTTTCTACTTTGGAAATTATCAACGAAATGTTGGCAAGGGGCATTGAGTGTCTTCCTGTTGATATTTACAAATCCGAAGCTAAGAAATTTATTATAGAAGATGGTAAAATCAGACTACCATTTATGTCACTGTCAGGTATAGGTGAAGCTGCTGCAATTTCTCTTGCTGAATGTGGCAAGAAAAATAAGTATCTTTCAATCGAGGAAATGATTATTAAAACTAAAGTTTCCAGAGCAGTTATTGAAACACTTAAAAATGTAGGTTGTCTAAACAATTTACCTGAAAGTTCACAAATGTCTTTGTTCTAAGGAGGAATATATGAAAGATAAACGACTAAAAAGAGGTATAATCCTAATAGCAGTTGCAGCTTTATTCTGCTTTTTGATTATGAATTTTAACAAAGTAGTAAGTATTATTTCTACAATTTTTACTGTATTAACACCATTTATGTATGGCTTTATTATTGCTTATATATTAAAGTTCCCATATAACTTCTTTTACGAAAAAGCCTATAAAGGCATAGGCAAGAAACATGAAAAATGTAAAGTAATGCGAAAACCACTTGCTATTATAACTACCTATGTAATAGCCATTTCTGTAATAGCTTTCTTAATGGTTATTATTATACCTAGCTTGGTAGATAGCTTTGCAGAGTTATCTAAAAATATTATTAGCTACGGAAAACAATTTGAAAAATTGGCAGCTCAGTTTGTAGATTGGGCAAATGCTACATTTGGTTTATCACTACAAATGGATAATGGACTTATTGATTTTATTAATAAGTTTACAAAGATGTTCTCCGGTGGCAATATTATGGATACTGTTAAGTCATTATTAAGCAGTATTTTCCCTGAAATTCTTTCTACTGCAAAGATTGTTTCTTATGGTGTGTATAACTGGATTATCGGTATTGTAGCATCAATTTACTTCCTTTCATCAAAGGATCTTATGTGTAGTCAAGTTAAGAAATTTACTATGGCTTATGCTCCTAAGAAGTGGCAAAATAAGATTTTTGAAGTAACACATATGTCAAATGAAGTATGTGGTAACTTTATTATCGGTCGTGTAATTGACTCTTTAATTATCGGTATTTTATGCTATATTATTCTTTTAGTGTTTAACTTTGACTATGCTCTACTTATTTCAGTAGTAGTAGGTGTTACAAATGTTATTCCTTTCTTTGGACCATTCCTTGGTGCGATTCCAAGTGGTTTCATTCTATTGATGATTAACCCAACAGAATGTTTTTGGTTTGTTATTATTATTGTTCTTTTACAGCAACTTGATGGTAATGTTATCGGACCTAAGGTTATCGGTGACAAAATCGGTATCTCAGGTTTTTGGATTTTGTTCAGCGTTATAGTAGGTAGTGGACTATTTGGTGTTGCCGGTATGCTAATGGGTATCCCTGCATTCGTTGTAATTTATAACCTACTTGGCAAAGATGTAAACAAGAAACTTCTTAGAAATAAAGAATATATTTCCAAAGAACCTTTAGATAAAGTCGAAAAAGCTGAGAAGGTTAAAGAAAATTAAAGGTTGACAAAATTTCTTTACTGTGTTAACATATTAGCACACTAAAGTGCGAGGTAATTTATGAGAAAGAATTTAATGATTACACCGGAGGGTACAAAGGACTACTTGTTTGAAGAATGTATCACCTCTTGTGATGTACAGGAAAAGATTAAGAATTGTTTTGTGAATAGGGGCTACTCAAAGGTAGATACTCCTTGTATTGAATTTTATGATTTGTTTTCTTTGGAGGACTCAGGTTATCCACAAGAAGCAATGTTTAAGACAACTGATAATAAAGGCAGACTAATGGTAATGCGTCCCGACTCAACATTACCTATTGCCAGAATGGCAGCTACTCGTTTAAAGAATTATGAAGTTCCTTTAAGACTATATTACGGTCAGTCAGTTTATCGTAACAACCCTACTTTGCGTGGTAGAAGTAATGAAATTATGCAAATGGGTGTTGAACTTATTGGTGCAACAGGTAAGAGAGCCGATTTAGAAATTTTAACAACTGCTATTGACTGTCTGTCAGCTAATGTTGATGATTTCCGTATTGAAATCGGTCACGCTGATGTATTTAACGCATTAGTAGAAAGACTAAACGTAACTGCTGAAACTGCTGAAGCTATTCGAGTAAGTATTGAAAGCAAGAATTATTCAGCCCTAAATACTATCCTTGATAAACTTCCTAAAAGTTCGGATGTTGAAGCAATTAGAAAACTACCTAGACTTTTTGGTGGTGTAGAAGTAATTGATGAAGCACTTAACTTATGCAGTGGAACAAAGGCAGTTAAAGCATTAAACTACCTAAAAGAACTATTTGAAGATTTATCAAAACTTAATCTTGGTGACAAGATTATCATTGACCTTGGTATTGTTCAGCAGACTAACTACTACAGTGGCATTGTTTTTACAGCTTTTGTAAACGGTATCGGTGATGAAGTTATTTCCGGTGGTAGATATGATAAATTAATGGAAAACTTTGATTTCCCTACAGGTGCTGCCGGTTTTGCTGTTAATGTAGATGACCTTGTTGAAATCAAGTTAAAGGATAGCAACAAAGACGAAGCTCCTATTCCGGAAATTCTTGTTTGTGCTAAAGATGGCTTTGAAATTACAGCTATTGAAAAAACAAAAGAACTTGTTAATCAGGGCAAAAATGCAGTGTTTAGCGTATTTGAAACAATTGAAGAAGCTAAACAGTATGCAGACAAAACCAGAGTAAAGGAACTATTAGTTGTAGGTGAATGATATGCAGCCATTAAGAATAGCCTTAACAAAAGGCAGACTTGAAAAGGATACAATAAAATTATTTCAAAAGATAGGTTACAACTGTGATGCAGTTATCAACAAGGGCAGAAAGCTCATCCTTCCAATTGGTAACGGCGAAATCGAAGTTGTCCTAGCTAAAGCAGCCGATGTTATTACATATGTTGAAAATGGAGTTTGTGACCTTGGTGTTGTTGGCAAAGATACAATTCTTGAAAACGGTCATTGTTTCTATGAACTACTTGACCTAGGTTTTGGTAGATGTAAGTTTGCAGTAGCAACACAAAAGGGTAAAGACCTTTACGGTGGATACAAAGCACTAACAATTGCTACTAAGTATCCCAATGTTACAAGATCATTCTTTGAAGAAAAAAATATGGATGTTCGTGTAATCAAAATTGAAGGTTCTGTTGAACTTGGACCACTTATCGGTTTAAGTGATGCAATTGTGGATATTGTTGAAACAGGTTCAACTTTAAAAGAAAACGGACTTGAAGTTGTTGAAGATGTTTGTCCAATCTCAGCAAGATTAATTGCTAATGTTGCAAGTCTAAAACTACACAAAAAACAAATTGAAGAACTTGTTGATTTAATAAGTAAGGAGATTGATGCTTAATGTATATTATTCCTGCGATTGATATTAAAGACGGTAACTGTGTTCGCCTACAAAAGGGTGACTACAATACAGTTAAAAAAGTTGCTGAAAACCCATATATTACTGCTAAGTCATTTAAAGATGCCGGTGCAAGATACCTACATATGGTTGACCTTGATGGTGCAAAAGATGGCGAAATGAAAAACGCTGAACTTATTTGTGATATTGCAAAGTCCTGTGGTATGCTTGTTGATGTTGGTGGTGGTATTCGTGACCTAAAGGCTATTGAATATTACCTAAATAACGGTGTCAACCAAGTTGTTTTAGGTTCAGTTGCAGTTAAGAACCCTCAGATTGTTATTGATGCAGTTAGGAATTTTGGTGACAAAATTATTGTTGGTATTGATGCAATGGACGGTATGGTAAAGTCAGAGGGTTGGATTGACGGTAGCGATATTTACTACACAGAACTTGCCAAGAGAATGGAAGATGTTGGTGTAGAAAAGTTTATCTTTACCGATATTAACCGTGACGGTATGCTAACAGGTCCTAACCTTGTTCAGCTTGAGGTGCTAAGTAATTCTGTAAGTGCTGACATTGTAGCAAGTGGTGGTGTATCAGATTTAACAGATATTAAGGATTTAATGAGTCTTAATATTTTTGGTGCAATTTGTGGTAAGTCAATTTATGAAGGTACACTTAATTTACCAAAGGCTATTAAACTAACAAGAGGTTAATTATGGAAAATAACTTAGATAAGTATTTTGTTAAGTCAGACTTAATTCCGGCAGTAATTCAAGAGAAATCTACAGGTGAAGTCCTTATGGTTGCTTGGATGAACAAGGAGTCTATGGCTAAAACACTTGAAACAGGCTATACTTGGTTTTGGAGTAGAAGTCGTCAGGAACTATGGAATAAAGGTGCAACATCCGGCCATCTTCAAAAGGTTGTTGAAATTTATTCCGATTGTGATGATGATACCTTATTAGTAACAGTAGAACAAACAGGTGCTGCTTGTCATACAGGTAACCACAGTTGTTTCTTTAAGAAAATTTATTGATTTAATTACGAAACTGCTTTCTATTAATTTAGAGAGCAGTTTTCTTTTATAAAAAAGTGGGTACTGAAAATCAGTACCCATAACTTTTAACTTGCATTCTTTAACTGTAATCTTAGCTTATCACTAATCATAGCAATAAATTCACTGTTAGTTGGCTTACCTCTTGAGTTGTGGATAGTGTATCCAAAGTAGGAGTTAAGCACATCAACATCGCCTCTGTCCCAAGCAACTTCAATTGCATGTCTAATAGCCCTTTCAACTCTACTGGAAGTTGTTTCATACTTTAGTGCAACTGATGGATACAGTTCCTTAGTAACTGCATTGATGATTTCAGGCTTTTCAATAGACATAAGTATTGAATCTCTTAGGTAGTGATAACCCTTAATATGTGCGGGTACACCGATTTGGTGAAGAATCTCAGTAACCTTTACTTCAATGTTAAGATTGCTTTGATAACCTTGGTTGTTCATAATGTTCTTTGTGTTCATTAACATAGTAATGTTTTCAGTAAGGTCGTTAATGTTGTAAGGCTTTAGCACAAAGTAAGATGCACCATTGTTCATAGCCTCTTGTTCAAGCAAAGCACTTCTATAGTTAGAAAATGCAATGAAAAGTGGGGAACAGTTGCTTTCATTTCTAATGTGACGCATAACGCTTATTCCATCTAGTCTTGTTAGGAACAAGTCGAACAGTACCACATCAGGGTGTATCTCGTTAATTTTGTTTAGTAGTTCTTCACCATCTTTAGCAGAGTAGTGAACTGAAAAGTTTTTACTGTTGAGAAAACGGAGTGTTTCCTCATCAAATTCATTTGGTTCTTCTGTGAGAAGTAGTTTGATTTTATTCTCCATGAAAATTCTCCCTTGTTAATTTGTTGAGATAATCATACCATATTATGGTAAATATATCAAGGGTTTACACTTAAATTTTTTTCAAAAAATTAATTTAAATCTCAACATATTGTGTCACCACTACCTTTATTATTACAAAATACCCCATTAATATGCCATTTCTACAAATATTTTATTTTGACTCTTCTAACATTGTTTCAGCAAGAATTCCGTAACCTTTTTCAGGATTGTTGACAAATACATGGGTAACTGCACCAACAAGCTTACCATTTTGTATTATTGGTGAACCACTCATACCTTGTACAATGCCTCCTGTTTTTTCTATCAATTCCTTGTCTGTAACTTCAATTGTAATTTCTTTCATTTTATCAAAAAAGAAGTGACATTCCGGTTTAATATATACTTTGTAGAATTTAGGGTTAGAACCCTCAACAGTTGTGTAAATATAAGCAGTTCCTTTTTTAACTTCTTCCTTAGTAGCAACTTTATATTCTTTGTAGGAAGTTTCTATTTCTTTATTACAGTACAGCCCATATTCTGAATTATAATAAGCCTTACCGATTTCATCATCTAAGAAATATCCGTTAAGTCCACCGGCATAGCCACTTTTTGCTTTGTCAACACTTTCTATAATAGCAGGACAAATGTCACCCTCAGCCATAGGTAGTAGGTTAGTTGATTCTTTGTCACAAATACCATGACCTAAACAAGCAAAGGTATTATTACTTTGATCATAATAAGTTATAGTTCCTATACCGGCACAACTGTCTTTTATCCAAATACCTACTGTATAATTACCATTGTGATTTTCAGGTTTAATGTTTAAGTCAATAATTTCATAATCTCTGTTAATGGTAAATTTTATTGTTTGATTTTTATATTCTTCTATTTTGTTCCTTACAACTTCATTATCCTTAACTTTTTCATTATTAATGCCAATAATAATATCATTAACCCTCATACCTGCTATATCAGCAGGAGAGTTTTCTCTAACTTTAGTAACCAAAGCACCCTCTGAATAAAATTTAATTCCAAAAGGTTGTCCACCAATTTGTACTGTTTTATTTTTTAAGTCACTACTTGTCGCAATAGCATTTGATGGATTTATAGTATTATATACTCCTAATATAGCCACAATAGCTATTATAAATGAAATAACTTTTTTCATAACCTCACCTTTATTTATATGTCATACTATTATTTTTTCTTGTTTTATAGTATAATAGTTTGGAAATAGTATTGATAAAATATTATTTTGGTAGTATTATTTTTCTAGTGCTGATTTTCAGTACAGAAGTTCCAAATTTTTTATTTAATGGGTGCTATATGAGTGAAGAAAAAATTTTTACAGGTTTAACTACCCAAGAAGTTGACAAGAGAGTTTCAGAGGGTAAGGTTAATGTTGATACCTCAAAACCGGAAAAAACCTTAGGAAATATTTTATTTAAAAATATTTGTACATTATTTAACTTGTTGAATGTTGTTCTTGCTTTAGCAGTTTTTCTTGTTGGTTCATACAAGAATATGCTTTTTATCGGTGTTGTATTTTTCAATACAATAATCGGTATTGTGCAAGAAATTCGTAGTAAAAAAGCAGTTGATAAACTGTCTATTATTTCCGGTAACAATTCAAAGGTTATCAGAAACGGTGAAACAATAGATATTAATAATGAAGATATTGTTCTTGATGATTTGCTTTCATTAAGCAGAGGTAATCAAATTCCAACTGACTGTGTTGTTGTTGACGGTGAGTGCTTTGTAAATGAAAGTATGCTTACCGGTGAAAGTGAATTAATTAGAAAAAAAGTTGGGGACAAGCTAATGTCCGGTAGCTTTATTAACTCAGGACAATGTATCTCAAAGGTTGTTGCAGTAGGTGATGATAATTATGCTGCAAAGCTAAATAATTCTGCTAAGTATTATAAAGAAAATAATTCTGAAATTTTCAGAACTATTAAAAAAATTATTAAAGTAGTAACTTGTATTTTAGTTCCATTGGGTACAATACTGTTTTTACATCAGTTATTATTCTTAAATGTTTCACTGGAAGATGCAGTTGTTAAAACGGTAGCAGCACTTATAGGTATGATTCCTGAGGGACTTGTACTTTTGACAAGTACAGTTCTTGCTGTTTCTGTTATAAGACTTTCTAAGAAAAATGTTCTTGTTCAAGACCTTTATTGTATTGAAACACTTGCAAGAGTAGATACTCTTTGTCTAGACAAAACAGGTACACTGACTTGTGATGAAATGATTGTTGAGGATATTATTCCCCTAAGTGACTATACTTATGATGATGTGCTAAATATTCTTTCTGATTTTGCAAATAATAGCATTGACTATAACAGTACAATGAATGCAGTTAGGGATAAAATTGATGGTTACCATTATGAAAAGGCAGTTTCTGTAGAAGCCTTTTCTTCCGAAAAGAAATGTTCTTCTGTTACTTTTAGTGATAGGAAGATTCTTTGTGGTGCAGGTGAATTTATCCTTAATGATGATGAAAATGATATTTTAACCGATATTAAGGAATATGAAAATAACTACAGAGTTCTAACATTTGTAATGATTAAGGGTGATACAAGAACACCTATTTGTAATGTTTTATTGAGAGATAAACTTCGTGAAAATGCAAAAGAAACCTTAAAGTATTTCAAAAAACAAGGAGTTAATATTAAGATTATTTCAGGTGACTCAGTAAATACTATTGTGAATATTGCCAGAACTTTTAATATTGATAACTACGATAAAGCTATTGACTGTAGCACTTTAAAAACTGATGAAGATATTAAAAAAGCATCAGAAGAATATACAATCTTTGGTAGAGTAACTCCTCAACAAAAAGAAAAGCTGATTTCATCAATACACGATAATGGTCATTCAGTAGCTATGACAGGTGATGGAGTAAATGATGTATTAGCTTTAAAAAAAGCTGATTGTTCTGTAGCAATGGCATCAGGTAGTGAAGCTGCTAAATGTGTATCACAGATTGTACTTGCCGATAATGACTTTTCTTCAATGCCTCATATTGTTGCAGAAGGTAGAAGAACAATTCAGAATATTCAGAGAAGTTCATCACTGTTTTTAGTTAAAAATATTTTTTCAATTTTACTATCTGTTTTAGTTATTATTTTTGGTATGTCCTATCCATTCCAGTCGATTCAACTTTCTTTTGTTGGTGGTTTAACAATCGGTATTCCATCATTTATCTTGGCTATGGAATATAATAACAATAGAATTACAGGTAACTTTTTTGTTAACATAATCTGTGGTGCAATACCTGCCGGTTTAACGGTAACCTTAAATTCTATATTGGTTATGACTTTAGGTTATCAACTTGGATTTAATACCCAAACACTTGAAACTGTCTGTATTATGGTAACTGCTTTTGCTTTGTTTGCACTAGTAGTAAAGATTTCTTTACCGTTTAATAAATTAAGACTTTCTTTATCAATATTTATTTTTGTTTGCTTAGTGTTAGGTTTCTTGTTTGGTGGTAAAATTTTAGGTACAGTACCACTAAATCATAATTCTTCTATGTTTTTATTATGTTCATTTGCTTTTACAATAATAGTATTTATTATTCTTACTTTCATTACAAATGCTATTAAGAAAAAGATAGTTGACAAAAATTAATATATAACGAGATAGCACAACATGAAGTTGTGCTATTTTTGACTTAAATTTAACTTTTTTATTCATAATTAATGTGGTATAATAAATATAAAAATAATTGAGATGATATATATGAATTTTACTTTACCTAAAAATGTTTTAAATATAATTTCAAAAATGGAGTCAAATGGTTTTCAATGTTATACAGTAGGTGGTTGTGTAAGAGATATGATACTTGGATTAACACCTAAGGATTATGACATAACCACAAATGCAAAACCTGATGAAATTATTTCAATATTCAAAGATTACAAAATTATTGATGCCGGAATAAAGCATGGCACAGTTGCAGTAATTATTGATAATGAAGTTTATGAAATCACAACCTATAGAATTGATGGAGATTATGAAGATAACCGTCATCCTAAGAATGTAGAGTTCACCACTTCACTTAAAGAAGACTTAGCAAGAAGAGATTTTACAGTAAATGCTATGGCATATAACCCAAGTGAAGGTGTAATTGACTATTTCAACGGTCAAGAAGATTTAAAGTATAAGGCTATTAGATGTGTTGGTGAACCGGATAAAAGATTTAAGGAAGATGCATTAAGAATTTTAAGAGCATTAAGGTTTGCATCTACTTACAATTTTTCAGTAGAATTTAATACATATAACGCAATTGCAAAGAATAAAGAACTATTAAATAATATTTCTAAAGAAAGAATTGCAACAGAACTTGTAAAAACTTTGTGTGGTGAAAATTGTAGTTATATTCTCAGAAGATTTAAAGATGTATTTGCAGTTATCATTCCTGAAATTTCTACAATGTTTCATTATGACCAAAACACACCACACCATAACAAAACTTTATGGAAACACACAGTTTCTTGCGTTAAGCATATTGACAACGACCCAATCTTAAGAATGACAATGTTACTTCATGATATAGGTAAACCTATGTCAGAAAATAAAGATGAAAATGGTGTTTCTCATTTTAGAGGTCACGAAAAGATCGGTGCAGGTATTGCAAAGATAATTTTGGAAAGACTTCGTTATCCAAAAGATTTTACTGAAACTGTGGTTAATTTAATTTCAATTCACGATTTAAGAATTCAGCCTGACAGAATTATAATTAAGAAAGTATTGAAAAATATCGGTTCAGATAATTTTTCAATGCTTATGAAAATTCAAATGGCTGATGTACTTTCTCAGTCATCATACCATCAACAAGAAAAGGTTGATAAACTTAATAAAGTTAATAGTATCTTTCGTGATATTATGGATAATGACGAATGTTTTAGCTTAAAGTATCTTAAAGTCAATGGCTCGGACCTTATGGGTTGTGGAATGTCAAAAGGCAAAATAATAGGTGATACACTTAATCTTTTGCTTAATAAAGTTATTGAAAATACTTTAATTAACGATAAAGAAACTTTACTTCAATATGTTAGGAAAAATGTAATATAAATAAGAAAAGGAGATGCATTAGCATCTCCTAAATTTTTGCCTATTTAAATTGTAACAGATAATTAAATCTGACTTACACCTGTTTCCTTAGCAGCTTTAATAACTGCTTCAGCAACAGCCTTACCGATTCTCTTATCAAATGCTTCCGGTAGAATATACTCAGCATTTAGTTCATCATCGGAAATTAAGTTTGCAATAGCATAAGATGCAGCAACTTTCATTTCTTCATTGATTTCCTTTGCTCTACAATCCAAAGCACCTCTAAAGATACCTGGAAAAGCAAGTACATTATTAATCTGATTAGGAAAGTCACTTCTACCTGTACCAACTACAGCAGCACCGGCATTCTTAGCCTTATCAGGCATAATTTCAGGTGTAGGGTTAGCCATAGAGAAGATAATAGGGTCATTAGCCATACTCTTCACCATTTCTTCAGAAACAATGTTAGGAGCACTTACACCGATAAATACATCAGCATTTTTCATTGCATCAGCTAGGTTACCTGTCTTTTTACTTCTGTTAGTAGCCTTTGCAATTTCCTTATGTGCATCCTTAAGAGTATCATCATCTTCACAAAGAATACCGTTAATATCACACATTGTAACATTCTTAAAACCAATGTTTAGCAGATGCTTACAAATAGCAATACCGGCAGAACCTGCACCGTTAATTATAACCTGTACATCTTCAATATTTTTCTTAACTACCTTTAGTGCGTTAAGTAAACCGGCTGCAACAATAATAGCAGTACCATGTTGGTCATCATGGAATACAGGAATGTCACATTTTTCTTTTAACTTCTTTTCAATTTCAAAGCATCTAGGTGCTGCAATATCTTCAAGGTTAATGCCACCAAAACTACCACTGATAAGATAAACTGTATTTACAAATTCATCAACATCTTTAGTTCTAACACAAATAGGAAAAGCATCAACATCAGCAAATTCCTTGAATAATGCACATTTACCTTCCATAACAGGCATACCGGCCTCAGGACCAATGTCACCTAGACCTAATATAGCAGAACCGTCAGTAACTACTGCAACAAGGTTGTTTCTTCTTGTTAGTTCAAATGACTTGTTGTAGTCCTTATTAATTTCAAGGCAAGGTTCAGCAACACCTGGAGTGTAAGCCAGTGACAAATCTTTGCTACTATTAACCTTAACTCTGGAAACAACTTCGATTTTGCCATTCCATTCATAATGCTTTTGTAAAGATTCTTGTCTAATATCCATATTGTAATCCTCCATTAAAATCTTATTATATTATACAACTTATTATAAATTCATTCAATATGTTTGACAAAATATTATTTTTCTATTAAAATATAGTAGCAACTAGATTGAATAGCTACGGTTAGAAGCGAAAGCGACTATCCGAGGAAAGTCCGAGCTCCATAGAGCAATAATAACGGCTAACAGCCGCCGGGGGTGACCCTAGGGATAGTGCAACAGAAAATTACCGCCACTTATGTGGTAAGGATGGAAAGGCGAGGTAAGAGCTCACCGGTAATATGGAGACATATTAGCCGTGTAAACCCTATTTGGAGCAACACCGTGGAGGGACATAATGCTTGCTCGGCAGTCCCGAGGAGGTGGCGTTGAGCAGTTGTGGTAACACACTGCCAAGATAGATGGCTATTCACGACAGAACTCGGCTTATAGATTTGGTTGCTAAGGGTCATTATGACCCTTATTTTTTTTGCTATTTATATTTCTTTTAAATAATTTTCTATAAGAAAATTACAAAAATATTACAAAATATCGCTATCTTGTAATATAATTCGATAAAAAGTATCATTTTTTTAAATTTATTTACAAAAAGGTCTTGTTTTTTTTCTTTTATAGTATTATAATATGTTCATAATGAATTTAAAGAATTTTTTTAAAGAATATTTTAAAAGAATTATTTATTAGAATTATTCAAAAGAATTACTTTAAAGAAAAATAATTATGTAAATGGGGAGAATATTATGAGGCTAAGAAAACAAAACTTAGGCGACAGAAACCTAATTGGTGCTCGTGTTGAATCTGCAAGAAAAAAGAAGGGAATGAAGCAAAAGGAACTTCTTGCACAGTTGCAGGTTAACGGCGTTGATATGAATGCATCAGGTCTTTCTAAGCTGGAAGGTCAAATCCGTTATGTAACAGATATTGAACTTGTTGCATTAGCAGATATTTTGGAAACTTCTGTTGACTCACTTCTTGGCAGAGAATAATTTTAATTAGAACGGTGACTTTGTCACCGTTTTTTTGCGTTATTTGCATAAAATAATTGAAATTTTCTTTACATTTGGTATAATAATATAGTATGTATTTAGGAGGTTGAACCTTATGACAAAAATTGATAACTTTTTTGAAAGTATAAAGGATAAGAAAGTAGCATTTTGTGGACTTGGTATCAGTAACTTTCCTGTTATGGAAATGTTCGTAAACAAGGGCATTGATGTTACTGCTTGTGATAGAAGAAATTTTGAGGACCTAGGAGATAATGCTAAGAAAGCAGAAGAACTTGGTGTTAAACTTTCTTTAGGTGATAATTACCTAAAGAATCTTGATGTTGATATAGTGTTTAGAACACCCGGTATGAAGTACTATATGGATGAACTTGTTGAAATGCGTAGTCGTGGTGTTGTTGTAACTTCAGAAATGGAGCTTTTCTTTGAACTTGCCGACTGTCATATTATTGCTGTTACAGGTTCTGACGGTAAGACAACTACAACTTCTATTGTTTCAGAATTTCTAAAAGCTGCCGGTAAAAAGGTATTTTTAGGTGGTAATATCGGTAAGCCACTTTTACCTGAAATTGAAAGTATTACTAAGGATGATTATGCAGTTGTTGAACTTTCTTCATTCCAGCTAATCTCAATGAAAGAAAGTCCTGAAATTGCTATTGTAACAAATGTTTCACCAAATCACCTTGATATACATAAGGATATGCAAGAATATGTTGATGCCAAGAAGAATATTCTTCTTCATCAAAATGCTTTCTCAAAGACTGTTCTTAACCTTGATAATGAAATTTCAAATTCATTATCAAGTGAAGTTCGTGGTCAACTAGTTAAGTTTAGCAGAAGAAATACTGTTACTAACGGTGCATATCTAAAGGATAACAAGATAGTTTATTCTGATTACGGTAAGGAAACAGAAATTATTGACATTAAAGATATTTTCATTCCGGGTATGCACAATGTAGAGAACTATATGGCTGCTATCTCAGCAGTATGGGGTATTGTTGATGTTGATACTATTGTTAAAGTAGCAAAAACATTCCAAGGCGTAGAGCATAGAGCAGAATTTGTAAGAGAGTTTAATGGTGTTAAGTACTACAACGATTCTATTGCATCCAGTCCTACAAGAACTGCATCAGGTACACTTTCTCTATATGATGAAAAGATTATTATTATTGCCGGTGGTTATGACAAAAACCTTAACTATGATGAACTAGGTGAAGTTATTTGTAAGAAGGTTAAAATTCTTATCTTAATGGGCAATACTGCTGATAAAATTGAAACTTCAACTAAGAAAGCACCTAGCTATAGTGAGGGTAACCCTGTAATTTATCGTGTATCTAATATGGAAGAAGCAGTTAAAAAGGCTTCTGAAGTTGCAGTTAAGGGTGATATTGTATCTCTTTCTCCTGCAAGTGCAAGTTTTGATTTGTACAAGAACTTTATGGAGAGAGGTATTCACTTCAAGAACCTTGTTAAAGAATTGAAATGATAAAATATCTGTCTGATGACACAAAATATAAGAATGTTACAGCTAAGCTAAAAGATAAGGATGTATTTTTCACCAGAATAAATGTATTGTATAAATCTTATGGGCTTAACTGTGACTTTCTTGATATATGGTATCAGTCTTTTAATGAAGATTATGTTTCACTGATTTCAAGGTTAGATAATCAGTTTATTTTATTTTTAACAGAAAATTCTAACATACAGGAAATTGAAGAATTTCTCAATGTGTTAGGGTTTTCTCATCTTTTGTTTAATGAAAAATATTCTCTGAATTTTAATTTTTCTAAGTCAGAAACAGGCTTAATTATGAAAAGAGAATTTATTAATAACAATGTAAAAGAAAATAACTGCATTTTTACTACCGTTAATGAATATAAAGATGTTTTTAACTTCTTTAATAACTGCAATTCAACTGTTGTAAAAATTGCTGATTATGGGTATTTTGCAACTGATTTACATTCCAAAGTTAGAGTAAATTGCAGTAAAATTTATTCACTTGAGCTAAAAGATAAAATAGTTTCTTGTGCAATAATAACAGGTGATAAATACAGTAAAATAATTTCACCAATTGCAACATTACCTCAGTATAGAAATAATGATTATGCAAAAAGCCTTTTAAATAATGTAAAAGAAGACAACTTATATTTATTTTGTGAAGATGATTTAAAAGAATGTTATACCAAAATGGGTTTTAATATAATAGGAAAATGGAAGGAAATACATAGATGAATTTTTTTGATTTAGATAGTAAAATTCTAGAACTATCTGAAAAAGCAATGGAACAGTGCAAAACTCAGTTCCAAGAAATAGAGAGAATACAAGAATATAATCAGAACAAAATGCTAAAGGCATTTCAAACTTGTGGTGTGTCAGAAAGTCACTTTGCTGATAGTACAGGTTATGGCTATAGTGATAGAGGTAGAGAAGTTCTTGATGAAGTATATGCCACTGCTTTTGGTGCAGAAGATGCAATAGTAAGACAAAGTTTTCAGTCAGGCACTCACGCATTAACAGTTGCCTTATTTGGTATGCTAAGACCCGGGGACACTATGCTTTCTGTTGTAGGTATTCCTTATGATACAATCAGAAGTGTAATCGGTATTGAGGGTAATTACTCAGGCTCATTAAAGGACTTTGATATTCATTATGATGAAGTACCATTAAAGGATAATGAAGTTGATTATGATGCTTTAGTTGAAAAGCTAAAGTCAAAGCCTAAAATGGCTTATATTCAGCGTTCAAGAGGTTATTCTCTAAGAAGAGCATTAACTATTGCTGATATTAAGAAAATTGCAGAAATAGTTAAGAGAGAGTCACCTGAAACTATTGTTATGGTTGATAACTGTTATGGTGAATTTGTTGAAGAACTAGAACCAACTCAAGTCGGTGCAGATATTATGGCAGGTTCTTTAATTAAGAATGCCGGTGGTGGTATTGCTCCAACAGGTGGTTATATTGCCGGTAGAAAAGATTTAGTTGAAATTTGTAGTTACAGACTTACAACACCGGGTACAGGTAGAGAACTTGGTGCTACAATCAGCACAAAGAGAGAAATGTTCCTAGGTGCATTTAACTCACCACATATTACAGGTGAAGCTATGAAAACAGCTGTTTTTGCAAGTACACTATTTACTCTAATGGGTTACGGTGTATCTCCAACAATGAATGAAAAAAGAGGAGATATTGTACAAGCTATTCTTCTTGAAAACGAAGAAAACCTTATTGCCTTCTGTGAGGGTATTCAAGCAGGTTCACCGGTAGATAGCTATGTAACACCTGTACCGGATGATTTACCGGGATATGATAGCAAGGTTATTATGGCTGCCGGTACATTTACTTTAGGTTCAAGTATAGAGCTTTCTGCTGATGCACCACTTAGAGAACCTTTTGCAGTATGGATGCAAGGTTCATTTAACTTCCATTGTGGTAAGACAGGTGTGCTTATTGCAGCAAATAAAATTTTAAAGAAAAATAAGTAATATGAATTTTGAAAGTTTAGTTAAATCTATTACAGAAATATTTAGTGAAGAACCTGATAAACCATTTAAAAATGATAATGTTTCTACTGTATTCAGGCATAGTAACAATAACAAATGGTTTGCTTTGTTAATGAAAATCCCTAAGAATAGATTAGGTGAATATTCCGATAGAATAGTAGATATAGTTAATATTAAGTGTGACCCAATAATGCTGGGTTCACTTTTAGAAGAAAAAGGTTTTTATCCTGCATATCATATGAATAAAGAACATTGGATTACAATATGCCTTGATGGCTCTGTTGATGATGAAAAAATACTTTCTTTAATTGATATTAGCTACGATTTAACAGTAAAATAAGCAGAAAAAAGTCCTTAACAATCAATTTGTTAAGGACTGATTTTATGTTCTTTTGTTTCTTAAATATTTAAAGAATTTATCAAAAAGTTCAAGTGACTCTTTTTCTTTAAAGCAACCTTCATAAGTAACTTTAAAATTTTCTTTCATATTAAATATATTGATAACAGAACCACAAGCACCATACTTTTTATCATATGCACCAAAATATATATTAGGTATTCTGGCATTAACTATGGCACCGGCACACATAGGGCAAGGTTCCATTGTTACATACATTTCACATTGCCAAAGTCTCCAACCGGATAACTCTTTACAAGCATTATCTATTGCAATAACCTCAGCATGATGAAGTGCATTTTTAGTTTTTTCTCTTGTATTGTGAGCTTTAGCAATTACAACGCCATCTTTAACAATTACTGCACCAACTGGAACTTCATTTTCGTCTAAAGCCAACTTAGCTTCCTCTAGTGCAATATCCATAAACTTTTCATTATACATAATTAAAAACCTAATAAAGTAATAAATGCTTCAATAATGAAGAATGAAAGAAGAATTATAGTACCTGGATTAGCAAAGAATTGAACTATTCTATCCTTAGCACCTAAACTTACAATAGATTTATTTCCAAATTTAAAGTTAAGACCTTTTTTCACAAGTAAAACTATTGAAATAAAGCCCAGTAGCGTAAGTGTAAAAATAACTACCGAAGAAATCACAGAATACAAATTGTCACCAACATAGTTAGCTACAATATCAATAAGTACCGATGTACCATTATTAAGTAGATGTAAAACCATAGCCGGTATAATTGAATTTGTCTTTACAACTATAAATCCACAAGCTAAACCCACAATAAATGCAAATGGAATTTGTACAAAGTTACCATGCATAAACCCAAATAGGAGAGAAGATATTAAAATTGCAAAGCCATCACCGAATTTTCTAAATGAATTTAAGATAACACCTCTAAACATAAATTCCTCAGTTAAAGCAGGAATAATTGCAATACATATAAAGTAAATAACTTGGTCAAGAGGTGTCTTAGTTGTAAATTCAACACCGGCTGTATTTGTCAATCCAAATATACTTAAATTATTGTTCAGTAGGCTAATTGCAATATTTGCAACAGTACAAATTGCATATCCACCTAATACCAATAATAAAGGATTATATTTCTTGTTACTGTTAACCGGAATAACAACACTAAATTTGTAACGAAATATTAAGCAAAATACAAATGGTACAACAAAGAAACCGGCAAATTCTCCTAAACCATTAATAATGTAGTCATAAGAAGAATAACTGTTTTGTATTCCTGTAGTAGTAAGAGAAGTATCTTTGCTGAAAAAACTTATAAACATAAATAGTACTGTAGCTGCAATATTCATAAATATAATTGCAATAAACAACATAAAGGAAAGTTTGTTGCTTTCTTTTCTTATCATTTTTTTCTCTTGATTTATTTGATAATTGTGGTACAATTGTTGTTGAAAAAAGTTATTCATTTTGTCTACCTCGACTTTCGTTAGTATCATATTATCAAATTTCTAATTAATTGTCAAAAAGGTATTGACAAATTAAATGCTTTTATATATAATAATTGAGTAAAAGAAAGAAAGGCAGTTATGCTTTCACCTACGGGGTGCCGTCTGCGTGGGTTAATACTTACAGTTTTTTACTGATGCGTATTAGAGTGGACGGAGTTTATCTGTCCACTTTTTTAATTTATTTTGGAGGTGCTCGACAATCAGCAACAAGAAACTACAGATTAACGAAGAAGTCCGTGATAAGGAAGTAAGACTAATTGGTGCCGAAGGCGAACAGCTAGGTATTATGTCTTCAGAAAAAGCTTTCAATATAGCAATGGAGAGTAACCTTGACTTAGTTAAGATTGCTCCACAGGCAAAGCCACCTGTTTGCAAAGTAATGGACTATGGCAAGTATCGTTTTGAACAAGCTAAAAGGGAAAAAGAAAATAAGAAGAACCAGCGTACTTTTGATATTAAGGAAGTTAGACTTTCACTAAATATTGATGTGCATGACTTCAACACAAAACTTAACAATGCCCTTAAGTTTATTAAGAAAGGCGATAAGGTTAAGGTTTCAATTCGCTTTAGAGGTAGAGAGATGGGTCACCCAGAACAGGGTTATGACACAATGAACCGTTTTGCTAAAGCTTGTGAAGAAGTTGCTGTTATCGAAAAACCAGCAAAACTTGAAGGTAGAAATATGCTAATGTTTCTAGCTCCTAAGCCAAATAAGTAATTTTTAAGGAGGATTTTCATAATGGGAAAGATTAAGACACATAGTGGTGCAAAAAAGAGATTTAAACTTTCTAAGAATGGTAAGGTTATCCGTGCTCATGCTAACAAGCAGCACATTCTTAACAAGAAGAACACAAAGCGTAAGAGAGGTCTAAGACAGACTTGTGTAGCTGATAAGACAAATACAGCTCAGATTAAGAGATTAATCCCTTACAAATAATTAACTTTTTGAATTTAACTTACGAAATAACGGAGGAAATATAGAATGGCTCGTGTAAAAGGCGCGATGATGACTCGCAAAAGAAGAAACAAAACATTAAAGCTTGCTAAGGGTTATTACGGTGCAAAGAGTAAGCACTTTAAGATGGCTAAGCAGGCAGTTATGAAATCTGGTAACTATGCATACATTGGTCGTAAGCAGAAGAAGAGAGATTTCAGAAGACTTTGGATCACAAGAATTTCTGCAGCTTGTAAGCTAAACGGCACAAACTACAGCACATTTATGAATGGTCTTAAGAAGGCTAACATTGACCTTAACAGAAAGATGCTTTCAGAAATCGCTATTTCTGATCCGGCAGCTTTTGCTAGCCTTGTTGAAAAAGTTACAAAAGCTTAAGTGTTATGCGTTTGAGGTTCTTACCTCAAACGCTTTTTACTATCTAAAAAAGAGGTCATTATATGAAGTTTGTTACAAGTAGAGAAAATGGTACTCTAAAGCATATTCATAAACTAGTAAAGCAGAAAAAGTATAGGAACAAGAATAAACAGTTTGTTGCAGAAGGACTAAGAACTTGCCAAGATGTTTTAATTTCTAATATTCATATTGATGTGCTACTTTGTAGCGAAAATTTCTATACCAGAAATCTTGAATTATGCAATAGACTTGAGTCAATTTCTGATGAATCAATAGTTGTACCTAACAATATTTTCAATGTTTTATCCGATACAAAGTCACCTCAAGGTGTAATGCTTGTACTTAAAACACTTGACAAAACTGATGATATTGATAAAATTGATTATAATGGTAAGTTTGTACTTTTAGATAATGTGCAAAATCCGGACAATATTGCAACAGTATTGCGTTCTGCTGATGCTTTTTCAATCAAAGGTGTATTTATCACAAAAGATTCTTGTGATATTTATAGTCCTAAGGTTGTAAGAGGTAGTATGGGTGCAATTTTCCGTGTGCCTTTCTATCTTATTAATGATGCAGAAGAATATATTGAATGTGAATTTAATAAGCATGGTAGGTCTTATGCTGCTTGTTTAAAAGATACTGCCAAAACTCTGGGTGATTTTGAGTTTTCAAAGAATGCACTTGTTGTAATAGGTAACGAAGCTAATGGACTAAGTGAAATGACTATTAATGCTTGTAACTACCAAGTTATTGTACCTATGAAGGGCAAGATTGATTCTCTTAATGCCGGAGTAGCAGCTAGTATAATTATGTGGGAAATGTCAAATAATGAATAATAATCGTTATTGGATATGGCTAAGTTTAGCTCTTGGCTATGATAATCCAAAAGTTAAAAGACTTTACGAAACTGAAGAGTATAGGGATATTTCTGTATTTTATAATGGTCAGGACTTTGAATGGAGATTTTGTGGTATTTTTACCGAAAAGGAAATTAACCATCTAGAAGAAACTCCAATTGAAAAGGCTGATGAAATTATATCTAAATGTGAAAGTCTGGGTTATTCTATTTTTGCTATAGATAACGACAGATACCCTAAATGTTTGCGTAATATAGATACTCCACCTGCAGTTATATATGTTAGTGGATATTTACCTAGAGTTGATAATCTTTTAACTATTGCTATTGTAGGTACAAGAAAAGCTACAACTTATGGCAAAAAGGTGGCTTACAGTATTTCTCATAATCTTTCAAAATGTAAGGTAACTATAATTAGTGGTGGTGCAATGGGTGTTGATAGTTCAGCACACACAGGTGCATTAAACGCTGATGGTATTACAATTTGTGTTTTAGGTTGTGGTATCAATTATCCTTACCTTATGAAAAATGAGCCTATGAGAAAGGCTATAACACACAGAGGGTGTTTAATTTCTGAATATCCTCCGGATACAGAGCCTTTGCCACATCACTTTTTATCTCGTAACAGAATAATCTCTGCACTTTCAAGAGGTGTTCTTGTTGTTGAAGCAGGTAAGAAAAGTGGTGCATTAGTCACAGCCGATATTGCCGGAAAAGAACAGGGCAAAGATGTTTTTGCCGTAATGGCAAACATCAATAGTGTCTATTCTGTTGGCTCAAACCAACTTATTAAGGATGGTGCTATTCCTGTAACTACTTATCTTGATATTCTAAACTACTATAATGAATTTAACAATTTAGAAGTTTATGAAGATGATGAGTATGATATTCCTGACAGTACAGTGCTGAAAATTCCTGCAAAAAAGTCTAATGTAAAATCTGAAAAAGAGTTTATAAAGGGTCATAGATATGATGTAAAACTTGATGAAAATTCATCAAAGGTTTATTATGCTATCGGAAATGAGCCTATACATATAGATGATTTGTCTGATAAATGTAACTTACCGGTATATAAAATTTCCGGAATACTAACAAATCTTGAACTTATGGATTTAATAGTAGTTTTACCGGGCAAACAGTATAAAATAAAGTAACTATCGGAGGATAGATAAATGTCAAATTTAGTAATAGTGGAGTCTCCTGCTAAGGCTAAAACAATCAAAAAATATCTTGGAAAAGATTATGAAGTTGTAGCATCAATGGGTCATGTTCGTGACCTACCAAAGGCTAGACTTGCTGTTGATATAAAGAAAAATTATGCTCCTAAATATGCTATCATCAAAGGTAAAGAAAAGTTAGTTGATGAATTAAAGTCACTTGCAAAAGAAAGTGACAAGATTTATCTTGCAACTGACCCGGACCGTGAAGGTGAGGCTATTTCTTGGCATTTAGCATATATTTTAGGACTTGATTTAGAAGATAAAAATAGAGTTGAATTTAATGAAATTACTAAGACAGGTGTCAATAACGGTATGGCTCATCCTCGTTCTATTGACATTGACCTTGTAAATGCTCAACAGGCAAGAAGAATTCTTGACAGACTAGTTGGTTATAAGTTAAGTCCATTTGTCAGCCAAAAGATTCGTAGAGGTCTTTCTGCCGGTAGAGTGCAGTCTGTTGCTCTTAAGATTATCGTTGACAGAGAAAATGAAATCAGAGCATTTAAGCCTGAAGAATATTGGTCAATTGAAGCAAAACTTTCTCCAAAATCAAGCAGAAAAGTTTTCAATGCTTCTTTAGCACTTGGACCTGACGGTAAAAAGATTAAGATTAATAATAAAGAAGAAGCTGACAAGATTCTTGAAAAAATCAAAGATGCTGAATTTATTGTTACAAAAGTAAGAAACGGTACTCGTAAAAAGTCACCATACCCACCATTTATAACTTCAACATTGCAACAGGAAGCATCTCGTAAACTTGGCTATCAATCAAGAAGAACAATGAAAATTGCTCAGGAACTTTATGAAGGTGTTGATGTTGAGGGTTATGGTACAACAGGTCTTATCACATATATGAGAACTGACTCATTAAGAATTTCCAACGATGCTATTGCAGAGGTTACAAAGTATATTAATGATAACTTTGGCCCTGAATATTTACCACCAAAGCCAAGAGTATTTAAATCTCGTTCAAATGCTCAGGATGGTCACGAAGCTATTCGTCCATCAATTCCATCATTGTCACCTGATAAGGTTAAGGATAGTTTAACTATTGAACAGTATAAGCTATATAAACTGATTTGGGACAGATTTACTGCTTGTCAGATGGCTGATTGTATCCACAAAACAACTCAGGCAGAAATCAATGCTAATGACTATATCTTTAAGGCATCAGGTTACAGAGTTGACTTTGACGGTTATACAACACTTTATGTTGACAGTAATGATGCTGAAGGTACAAAGGAAAAGCAACTTCCTCCACTAGAGAAGAATATGCCTGCTAAGGTTAGAGAAATTATACCTAACCAGCACTTTACTCAGCCACCTGCAAGATTTACAGAAGCATCTCTAATCAAAGCACTTGAAGAGAACGGTATCGGTCGTCCATCAACATATGCTGCAACAATCTCAACAATTACAAGTAGAGAATATGTTAAGAGAGAAGCAAAGTCCCTTGTACCAACTGAACTTGGTGAGGCACTTGTAACTCTATTAAAAGAAAGATTCCCTAAAATTGTAAATATTAAGTTTACTGCACAAATGGAAGAAGATCTGGATAAGGTTGAACACGGTGACGAACAATGGGTTGAACTGCTTGATAATTTCTATGTTGACTTTGATAAGACCTTGAAAAAGGCTAAAGAAGATATGGAAGGTGTCAAGATTAAACTTAAAGAAGATGAAACTGACATTGTATGTGAGAACTGTGGCAGAAAGATGGTTGTTAAAGTTGGTAGATACGGTAAGTTCATTGCTTGTCCGGGATACCCTGAATGTAAGAATATCAAGAAGTTTGTTGAGAAAATCGGTGTTCAATGTCCGGAATGTGGTGGAGATGTTATTACTCGTAAAACCAAGAAAGGCAAAGTGTTCTACGGTTGTAGTAACTATCCAGATTGTAACTATATGTCTTGGTATGAACCTGTAAATGAAAAGTGTCCACAATGTGGCAAGATTTTATATAAAAAGAAGGGCAAAAAGCAGACAATCTTCTGTGCAACTGAGGGTTGTGGCTATACTAAAGACCAATGAGTATAAATATAATAGGTGGTGGACTTGCAGGATGTGAGGCTGCATATCAAGTTGCTAAACGTGGCATAAAGGTAAACCTTTATGATATGAAGCCTAACAAGAAAAGTCCGGCACATCATTCAGATAAATTATGTGAGCTTGTATGCTCAAACAGTCTAAAAGCAGCCAGAAAAGAAAGTGCTGCCGGTATGCTTAAAGAAGAAATGAGAATGTTAGATTCTCTTCTTATGAAGTGTGCCGATAAAAGCAAAGTACCGGCTGGTGGTGCTTTAGCAGTAGATAGAGAAATTTTCTCTAATCTGGTAAATGAAGAAATAAATAATAACCCTAATATTACTGTAATAAATGAAGAAGTTACCGAAATCCCTGATGGTATTACTATCATAGCATCAGGACCACTTACTTCCGATTTGCTTTCTGACAAAATCAAAGCTATGTTTGGTGATAGTCTTTCATTTTATGATGCAGCAGCACCAATTGTAAAGTTTGATACAGTTGATATGAACAAGGCTTTCTTTGCATCCCGTTATGATAAGGGTGACGGTGATGATTATATTAATTGTCCTATGAATAAGGAAGAATACGACAATTTTTATGAAGCACTTGTTTCAGCAGAAAGAGCACCTGTACATGACTTTGATGTAATGAATCCAAAGGTATATGAGGGTTGTATGCCAATTGAAGTTATGGCACAAAGAGGTCACGATACTATTCGTTTTGGCCCTATGAAACCTGTAGGTCTGAAAGACCCAAGAACAGGTCATAGACCTTGGGCAGTAGTTCAGCTAAGAAAAGAGAACAGTGCCGGTATTATGTACAACCTAGTAGGCTTTCAAACCAACCTAAAGTTCCCTGAACAAAAGAGAGTATTCTCAATGATTCCGGGACTTGAAAATGCTGAGTTTGTACGATACGGTGTAATGCACAGAAATACTTTTATCGACTCACCAAGAATTCTTAATAGTGATTATTCTGTAAGAGAAAATAAAAATCTTTTCTTTGCCGGTCAAATTACAGGTGTTGAAGGATATATGGAATCAGCATCTTCAGGACTAATGGCAGGTATAAATGCAGCTATGAGATATATTGGAGAACAAACTGTAACTTTACCTGAATACACAATGATAGGTTCTTTGTCAAGATATATCAGTGATGAAACAGTTTCTAAATTTCAACCTATGGGTGCTAATTTAGGAGTGTTACCTGAACTTGAACAAAGACCAAGGGATAAGAAAGAGAGGGCAAAGGCTTATTCTGATAGGTCATTTGCAAAGCTAACAGAATTTATAAATTCAAGAGGTTTATGATGAAGATAGTAATTGATGCATTTGGTGGAGATAATGCACCTTTAGAAATTATCAAAGGTGCAGTAAAGGCTCAGGAACATTTTAAAATTGAAATTTGCCTAACAGGTAATGAGAATATTATCAAGAAAGTGGCAAAAGAAAATAATATAGATATTTCAAATATTGAAATTAACCATACAGAAGATGTTATTCCTGTTGATGAAACACCTAATGCTATTATGAAAGAATACAACAATTCTTCAATGGCACTAGGTCTAAAGATGGTTGCAAATAACGAAGCAGATGGTTTTGTTTCAGCCGGTAACAGTGGTGCTTTATGTGTAGGTGGTACTTTAATTGTTAAAAGATTAAAGGGTGTCAAGAGACCCGGATTTGCACCAATCTTACCTACATTTAACGGTTCATCATTTTTGCTTATTGATGGTGGTGCAAACCTTGATGCCAGACCTGAGATTCTTCGTCAATTCGGTATCTTAGGTTCTGTATATATGGAAAAAGTTATGCACAGAGAAAGCCCAAGGGTTGCCCTTGCTAATGTTGGTACAGAAAGTCATAAGGGTGGAGACTTACAGAAAGATACCTATGCTTTACTACAGGACAGTCCTGTTAACTTTGTTGGTAATGTAGAAAGCAGAGAAATCTCCAACGGTGCTTGTGATGTGTATGTTTGTGATGGTTTTACAGGTAATATTCTACTAAAGAATTATGAAGGCGTAGCAAAGTCACTAAGTCATGCAGTTACTGATATTTTTAAGAAAAGTGTAAAGAATAAAATCGGTGCATTATTTGTATATGGTGACCTAATGAAATTTAAGGAAACTATGAATACAGATGTTTATGGTGGTGCTCCAATTCTAGGTATCAAAAAACCGGTATTTAAAGCACATGGTAGTTCTAACGCAACAACAATTTTCAATGCAGTTAGACTAACTATTGATTACATAAACGCAAATGTACCACAGGTTATTGAAGACTCATTTAATAAATTAAAAGGAATAAAATAATGGAAGAATTTGAAAAAGTAATTAACTATACATTTAAAGATAAAGAACTTTTAAAGGTGGCACTAACACATTCTTCTTATGCTAATGAGCATAAGAAGCAACACCTTAAATATAATGAGAGATTGGAATTTTTAGGTGATGCAGTACTTTCAATTTCCGTTTCTGATTATATTTTTAATAACTGTCCACAATTACCTGAGGGTGACCTTACAAAGCTAAGAGCATCTTTAGTTTGTGAAAAGAGCTTGTTTGTATTTGCAAAGAAGATTAACCTAGGTAAGTACATTTACCTAAGCAACGGCGAAAGAAAAGGTGGTGGAGCAGAAAGACCATCAATTCTTTCTGATGCATTTGAAGCAGTTATTGCTGCTATTTATCTTGACGGTGGTATGGAAAAGGCAAGTGAGTTTGTACTTTCTTTTGTTGTACCTGAAATCAAGAACCATACAGCAGGTAAGAACTTTAAAGATTACAAAACTAAACTACAGGAAATTATCCAGAGAAATCCTGGAGAAACTTTACAGTATGAAGTTGTTGATGTTAGTGGTCCTGACCACAACAGACATTTTGTAGTTGAAGTACATCTAAACAGTAATGTAATCGGAAAAGGTGGAGGAAGAAGTAAGAAGGATGCAGAGCAACAGGCTGCAAGAGAGGCTTTGGAGTTGATGGGATATTAAACATTCTAATATTTCCATTTTTGTACCTCATAACGGTTGTCCTCACCAGTGTGTATTTTGTAACCAAAGGAATATTACAGGTCATTCATATCAACCAACTCAAGATGATGTAGTGTCTGCAATAGAAATTGCAATAAAAAGTGGTGTTGATAAGAAGAATACCGAAATCGCTTTTTTTGGTGGTAGCTTTACTGCCATTGATAGGGATTATATGGTTTCTTTACTTAATGCTACAAAGCAATATATAAATGACTTTTATGGTATTAGATTGTCAACAAGACCTGATGCAATAGATGATGAAGTTTTAACTTTGCTTAAAAGTTATGGTGTAACTTCAATTGAGCTTGGTGCACAGTCAATGTGTGATGATGTTCTTTCTCTTAATGAAAGAGGTCATAGTGCTACTGATGTTGTAAATGCTTCTAATCTTATTAAGAAGTATAACATTTCTTTAGGACTACAAATGATGATTGGTCTTTATGGCAGTACACCTGAAAAGGATATAGAAACTGCTGAGAAATTAATCAGTCTTTCTCCTGATACTGTTAGAATTTATCCAACAATAACTATGAAAGACACATTACTTGAAAAGTATTATAACGATAAAAAATATGTTCCATATAGCAAAGAAACAACAATAAATACTTGTGCTGAAATTCTTAAAATGTTTTATGATAAAAAAATTAATGTTATTAGAGTAGGACTTCATTATTCAGATGAACTAGTAAGTACTTCTGTAGCAGGTTTTTATCACCCTGCATTTAGAGAATTATGTGAAAGCAAAATGTTTCTTGATATGTTAGTAAATGAAATAAAAAAATACCCACAAGGCGAATTTTCTGTTATTGTAGGTAATAAGTTTATTTCAAAAGCTATTGGACAGAAAAAGGCAAATATTAAAGTCCTTAAAGAACTGGGATACATAGTTACTTTTAAACAAAGTGATACCCTTAAGGACTTTCAGTTTATTATTAAAGAAAGAGGTGACTTATGCTACTAAAATCATTGGAATTGCATGGCTTTAAAACTTTTCCCGATAGAATAAAGCTATCCTTTGATAAGGGTATTACTTCTATAGTAGGACCTAACGGTTCAGGTAAAAGTAACATAAGTGACGCAATTAGATGGGTACTGGGTGAACAGTCTGCCAAAACTCTAAGATGTTCTAAGATGGAAGATGTTGTCTTTAACGGAACAGATAAGAGAAAAAAGACAGGCTATGCAGAAGTTACCTTGTCTATTGATAACAAAGACAGAATACTTCCTTTTGATGGTGACGAAGTAGCCGTTACAAGAAGATATTACAGAAGTGGCGAAAGTGAATATATGATTAACAAAGCCACAGTAAGACTTAGAGATATTCATGAACTATTTATGGATACAGGTCTTGGTCGTGACGGTTATTCTATGATTGGTCAAGGTAAAATTGACAGTATTGTTGCATCAAAAAGTGAAGAAAGAAGAGAAATATTTGAAGAAGCATCGGGTATTTCTCGTTATAGATATAGAAAAACTGAGGCTGAAAGAAAGCTAAAAAGCACAGAAGAAAATCTTGTCAGACTTAGAGATATTGTTGGTGAACTTGAAGACAGAGTCGGTCCACTAAAGAAACAGTCAGAAAAAGCCCAAAAGTTCCTTGTACTTTCTGAAGAAAAGAAAGGTCTTGAAATTGCTTTATGGCTAAATACTCTTGACAATTCAGCAAACATTATCAAAGAACAAGACGACAAAATAGATATTCAAAGAGCACAGTATGAAAATGCTGAACAAGAACTTGCAAATATCAGTTCAGAAACAGAATCTATCTATCTAAAAAATGGTGAAATTACTTCAAAGATTGACACCATAAGAAGAAATATTTCTCAGTTTGAGTCAGAGGTTAGCAACAACAATGCTCTTATTTCTGTTGCAAATAACGACATTGAGCATAACAAAGAAACTATAACAAGACTTGAAACCGAAATTGAACAACTTGATAATTCCTTTACTGAAATTGAATCTCAAATTAAAGAGAAAAAAGAAAATGTTGAAAAGCTAAAGTTAAACATTGAAGAAAAGCAAAAGGAATATAATGAAGTATCCGAAAACCTAAATACTATCAGTGTTGATGCTTCTCGTAGTGGTGATGAGATTCAAGAACTAAATTCAAAATTAGCTGAATTATCCCAAAAGTCAGCTAATGCAAAGGTAGTTTTACTTACAAGTGATTCATCAATTAATGAACTTAATGAAAGAATAGAAAGTCTAAATTCTTCATTGTCAGAAAAAGAAAGTAATTTAGAAACTACTTCTAAAATGCTTGAAGATTATAAGGCACAGGGTAAAGACTCTGCCGAAAAGGTAGAAATGCTTTCCAATTCTATTAAGGGTTTAGAACTTAAAATCAATAACCTAAAAGCAAGAAATGAAAATTCCAAAGGTGAGATTGACAGATTAACTCTTGATTCTAATGAAAAGCTAAGAAGAGCCAATATCCTAGAAGACCTAGAAAAGAACCTTGAGGGCTTTGCTCATAGTGTAAAAACTGTAATGAACCTTTCAAGACATGGCAAAATCGGTGGTATTCATGGTCCTGTTTCAAGATTAATTAAAGTACCAACAGACTATGCAGTAGCTATCGAAACTGCTTTAGGTGGTGCAATGCAGAACATTGTTACAGGCAATGAAGAAGATGCTAAGAGAGCAATTCGCACACTAAAGGAAAACAAAGGTGGTAGAGCAACATTCCTACCTATTGCTACAATTAAACCTAGATACCTAAATGAAAATGGTATTGACCGTTGTTTTGGTTTTGTTGGTGTAGCATCCGATTTGTGTGATTGCAAAGATGAATACAAAGGCATTTTACAAAACTTGCTTGGTAAGATTGTTATTGCCGAGGATCTTAATTCAGCAGTATCTATTGCTAAGAAGTATTCATACCGTTTCAAGGTAGTTACTCTTGATGGTCAGGTTGTAAATGCCGGTGGTTCTCTAACAGGTGGTTCTTTAAATAAACGAACAGGCTTGTTATCTCGTGCAAGTGAAATTGAAAAGTACCGTAAAGAGGCTAAAGCCCTTGCAGATAAAGCAGATGAACTTAAAGAACAGTACAGTAACAGTCAGCAAGAATTTGCAAAGTATGAGGCTGATATTTTAGGTACTAGAGGAGATTTATCTACCGAACAACAAGAACTTATTAGATTAAGAACTGAATATAAGGCTTGTCAAAATGAATATGACTCTTTAGTTAGCAGTATTGATTTTACAAAGAATGAAATTGTAGAATGTGAAAATAAAATTTCTAATCTACAAAAAGACAAAGAAACTGCCGATAAAGAATTTAGTGCATTTGAAGAAGAAATTGCAAATATTGAAAAAACAACTTCTAACCTTACAGGTAACAGACTTGCACTAACTGAAAAGAGAGAACAACTTTCAGAAAAGTTACAAAATATCAGACTTGAAATTGTTACTTTTGAAAAGGACAAAGAGGCTTTAATCAGTGAAATCAGAACATCCGAATACAACAGTCAGCATCAAACTGAAAGAAAAGAGAACTTGCGTAATCAGATTGTTTCTGTAAATTCAAATATTGATATAATTAATAAGAAGATTGAAAGCTACACTAATATTTCAAACAATTATCAAGATAAAATTGCTGAATTCAATAACGCTATTGAAAAGCTAAATGGCGATAAAGAAAAGTTTGAAAAGAAAAGTGTAGAACTTAGACAGAAAGAAAAGGACCTAAACTCTACAAGAGAGGTTTCCGGCAGAGAACTTGCTCGTCTTGAAGAAAGAAAAATCAATCTGCAAAAGCAGTATGATGATATTATTGCAAAACTTTGGGATGAATATGAACTTACAAAAAGACAAGCAGAAGAAATTTCTATTGAAATTGAAAATGTTTCAACTGCAAGAAAAAGACTTAATGAAATTAAGTCATCAATAAGAGGTCTTGGTTCTGTTAATGTTTCAGCTATTGAAGAATACAAGGAAGTATCCGAAAGATATGAATTCTTAGGTGCTCAGGTTTCTGATGTAGAAAAGTCTAAGAATGAAATCGAAAGACTTATTAATGACTTAACTAAACAAATGAAAGATGCTTTCATTGAGAACTTCCACGAAATCAATAAGCACTTTGGAGAAACATTCAAAGAATTATTTGGTGGTGGTACTGCTTCTCTTGAACTTGCAAACCCTGATGATATTCTAAACAGTGGTATTGATATTATCGCTCATCCTCCGGGAAAAATTGTTGTTCATTTAGAGGCACTTTCAGGTGGTGAAAAGGCACTTG
This sequence comes from uncultured Ruminococcus sp., assembly GCA_934476515.1. Lineage (GTDB taxonomy): Bacteria > Bacillota > Clostridia > Oscillospirales > Acutalibacteraceae > Ruminococcoides > Ruminococcoides intestinihominis. The sequence continues at coordinate 116,473 of CAKSNZ010000003.1, forward strand.
TTGCTATTGCACTATACTTCTCAATTATGAAGGTTAGACCGGCACCATTCTGTGTTATGGACGAAATTGAGGCTGCTCTTGATGACGTTAACGTTGACAGATTTGCTCAGTATATGAGAAGAATGACAGACAGAACTCAGTTTATTACCATTACCCACAGAAGAGGCACAATGGAAGAATCTGATGTTCTTTATGGTGTAACAATGCAAGATGAGGGTATTTCTAAGTTACTTGAACTTCGTGCATCAGAAGTTGCAGCAAAGCTTGGAATGAAAGCAAACTAATTTAAGGTGGTAAAACAATGGGACTATTTAAAAAGATTAAAGAAGGTCTTAAAAAAACAAGAGATAGTGTTGTAAGTCAAATTGACTCAATGCTAAAGTCTTTTACAAAGATTGATGAAGAACTTTTTGAGGAACTAACTGAACTACTAGTAATGGGTGATGTTGGTATTCAAACAGCAGAACAGATTACCGATGAATTAAGAGTCAAAGTTAAAAAAGAAGGTATCAAAGACCCTAAAGAAATCACACAACTTCTACAAGAAGTAGTTGCAGATATGCTTAGAGGTGATGAAGAACTAAAGATTTCTACAAAGCCATCTATTATCCTTGTAATCGGTGTTAACGGTGTAGGTAAAACTACTACTATCGGTAAACTTGCTAATAACCTAAAGAAACAAGGCAAGAGTGTTCTACTTGCAGCAGCGGATACATTTAGAGCAGCAGCTATTGAACAGTTAGAGATTTGGGCTGACAGAAGTGGTTGTGATATTGTTAAGCAGAATGAAGGTTCTGACCCTGCAGCAGTTATCTACGATGCTATTTCAGCAGCAAAAGCAAGAAACACAGATGTAATTATTTGTGATACTGCAGGTCGTTTACACAACAAAAAGCACCTTATGGATGAACTTGCAAAAATCGGTAGAGTTATCGACAGAGAACTTCCTGATGCAGATAAAGAGTACCTACTTGTACTAGACGCAACAACAGGTCAGAATGCTGTTAATCAGGCTGAACAGTTTAGTAAAGCAACAGGCATTACTGGTATTGTTCTTACAAAGCTTGACGGTACTGCTAAGGGTGGTGTAGTTCTTGCAATTAAGAACGGCCTAGGTATTCCGGTTAAGTATATTGGTGTTGGTGAACAGATTGATGACCTACAAGAATTTGTTCCGGAAGATTTTGCAAAAGCACTGTTTGATTTTGGTGATAAAGAATGAGAAAGTTTTTAATTGCATCTAATAATGCACACAAAGTTGTAGAACTAAACCGAATTCTAAATCCACTGGGTATTCACGCAGTTACTGCTAAGGAATGTAACATTGACCTAGGTGATGTTGAGGAAACAGGCACTACATTTGCCGAAAATGCTAAAATTAAAGCTATGTCAGCTTTTGAAAAGTCAGGTATGCCTTCAGTAGCCGATGACTCAGGTTTGATGATTGATGCATTAGATGGCAGACCGGGTGTATATTCAGCCAGATATGCCGGTGAAAATGCAACTGATGAAGATAGATATAATAAAGTCCTAGAAGAAATGAAAGATGTACCGAAAGACAAGCGTACTGCAAGATTTGTTTCAAGTATTTGTTGTATTCTTGAAGATGGTACAGTTATTACAGCAGAGGGCTATAGTGAAGGTAAAATTGCATATGAACCTCACGGTACAGAGGGATTTGGTTATGATCCAATTTTCATTACTGATAGTGGCAAGTCTTTTGCAGAACTAACTTCCGAAGAAAAGGATGCTATCAGTCACAGAGGTAATGCACTAAGAATATTAAGAGAAAAGTTGTTAAAATATATTTAAGGAGTAATTATGCTAACAAGTAAACAGAGAGCATACCTAAGAGGTATTGCAAATTCGATTGATACAATTTTAATGGTTGGTAAAGGCAGTATCACAGACCAAGTTGTTAAACAGGCTGAAGATGCACTTTATGCAAGAGAAATTATTAAGGGTAAGGTTCTTGAAAATTGTGAAATCAATTCAAGACAAGTTGCTGATATTTTATCAGAAAAACTTGATTGTGATGTAGTACAGGTTATCGGTTCAAAATTTGTTCTATACAAGCCTAACCCTGATGAACCTGTAATCAAACTACCAAGAGCAAATAAGTAATGAATATTGCTATTTTTGGTGGTGCATTTAACCCAATTCACAAAGCTCATACAACTCTTGCAGAAAATGTTTTAAAGGAATGTAATGTAGAAAAGGTTATTTTTATACCGACTTTCATCAGTCCACATAAAAGTATGCAATATGCAGTTCCTTTTGAACACAGAGTGAATATGTGTAAAATAGCTACTAAAGATAATGATAATTTTATTGTTTCAACTTTAGAAGAAAATTTCAAAGGCAAAAGTTACACATACAGAACCCTTGAAGAACTAAAAAAACTTTATCCTAATGATAATTTATTTTTAGTTACAGGTGCTGATATGTACTTAACTTTTTTACAATGGAAAAATCCTGATGAAATTTTCAGCTTAGCTACACTGATTACTTGCCCAAGAGATGATGGTGACTATAATTCTTTAGTAGAATATTCAAAAGTCTTGGAACAGCATAATGGCAAGTCAATAATTCTGAAAGAACCTATTATGGAACTTTCTTCAACCATTGTAAGAGATGATGTGAATGAGGCTTTTCAAAGAGATTTAATTGATAAGAATGTATTTGAATATATTAGAAATAATCAATTATATGGGGTGAAGTAATGAGTATTGAGTCTTATAAGAAGATAATCAAAGGCAGAATGGGAGAAAAAAGATATATTCATTCTGTAAATGTTGCAAAACAAGCTCAAAAACTTGCGAAAATTTATGGTTGTGATGAAGAGAAAGCAATGACTGCCGGTATCCTTCATGATGTAACAAAAGAAACACCTTTTGATGAACAGTTGAAAATTATAACTGAGGGTGGTATAATTTTGGATGAGATTGAAAAATCAAGTCAAAAATTGTGGCATCCAATTTCAGGTTCGGTATATATTCAGAAATATTTAGATATTAATGATGCTGATATTATCAATGCTATTAGATTTCATACTACCGGTAGAAGTAATATGTCTTTGCTTGAGAAAATTATTTTTGTAGCTGACTTTACCGGTGATGAAAGAAATTATGATGGTGTTGATATTATGAGAGAAAAGGCTTTAAGAAGTCTTGAAGAAGCTATGATTTATGGCTTACAGTTTACTATACAAGATCTCTCAAGCAGAGCATTGACAATTCACCCTAATGCTTTGTCTTGTTATAATGAATTAATTTTAAAGGATGAATAAAATGGATACAAAAGAACAGGCACATTTAATTGCCAAAGCACTTTCAAGCAAAAAAGGACTAGATGTGGAAGTTATCAAAATTTCTGATGTTTCAGTTCTTGCTGATTATATTGTAATTGCAACCGGTACTAGTTCAACTCATGTAAAAGCTCTGGCTGATGAGGTTGAATATCAGCTTGACGAAGCAGGTTTTTCTGTAAGTCATGTTGAGGGTCACCGTGGTAACGGTTGGATTTTACTTGATTATATTGATATTATCGTTCATGTATTTGATGACAAGTCCCGTGAATACTACAACCTTGAAAGATTGTGGGAAGACGGTACTGTTGTTAAGTTTGACGATGTAGATTAATGGAGGAATACAGTTGAAGTACAATCATTTGGTAGTAGAGCCTAAGTGGCAAAAAGCATGGGAAGAAAAGGGTTGTTTCCATGCAGAAGAAAATAGCGACAAAAAGAAATTCTATGCATTAATTGAATTTCCTTATCCATCAGGACAAGGTCTTCATGTTGGTCATCCACGACCATATACTGCACTTGATGTTGTTTCCAGAAAGAGAAGATTACAGGGATATAATGTACTATATCCAATCGGTTGGGATGCTTTTGGTCTTCCAACAGAAAACTATGCTATTAAGAACCACATTCACCCTGAAATCGTAACAAAAAATAATGTTGCAAGATTTAAAAAGCAAATTCAGTCACTTGGTATTTCTTTTGACTGGAGTCGTGAGATCAATACAACCGATCCTGAATATTATAAATGGACTCAGTGGATTTTCCTACAGCTATTTAAGCATGGTTTAGCTTATAAGAAAGAAATGGCAGTTAACTGGTGTACTTCTTGTAAGTGTGTTCTTGCTAATGAAGAAGTAGTAAATGGCGTTTGTGAGCGTTGTGGCAGTGAAGTTGTAAGAAAAGTTAAGTCACAGTGGATGCTAAAGATTACAGAATATGCCGATAGACTTATTAAGGACCTTGATTTAGTTGATTATCCTGACAGAGTTAAGGCTCAGCAGAAGAACTGGATTGGCAAGTCAACAGGTGCTGAAGTGGATTTCAACACAACTGAGGGCGATAAACTAACAGTTTACACAACAAGATGTGATACACTATTTGGTGCTACATATATGGTTATTTCACCTGAACATCCTTGTATTGAAAAGTGGAATGACAAGATTAAGAACATTGAAGATGTTAAGGCTTATCAGGCAGAGGCTGCTAAGAAGTCTGACTTTGAAAGAACAGAATTAGTTAAGGAAAAAACAGGTGTTATGCTTGACGGTGTTAAAGCTATCAACCCTGTAAACGGTAAGGAAATTCCTATTTTCGTTTCTGACTATGTTCTGGTTTCTTACGGTACAGGTGCTATTATGGCTGTTCCTGCTCATGATACTCGTGACTGGGAATTTGCAAAGAAATTTAACCTACCTATCATCGAAGTTGTTAAGGGTGGCGAAGATGTACAGAAAGAAGCATTTACAGACTGTGCAACAGGTGTAATGGTTAATTCTGATTTCTTAACAGGATTAACAGTAGAAGAAGCTAAGAAAAAGATGATTTCTTGGTTGGAAGAAAACAAAGTAGGTAGAGCAAAGACTAACTATAAACTAAGAGACTGGGTATTCTCTCGTCAGAGATATTGGGGTGAACCAATTCCTATCGTTCATTGTGATAAGTGTGGTTATGTTCCGATTCCTGAAAGTGAACTACCACTAAGATTACCTATGGTTGATTCATATGAACCAACAGATACAGGTGAATCACCTCTATCTAAGATGACTGATTGGGTAGAAACAACTTGTCCTTGTTGTGGTGGTAAGGCTCATAGAGAAACTGATACAATGCCTCAGTGGGCAGGTTCATCATGGTATTTCCTAAGATATATGGACCCACACAATAAGGAAGCATTAGCAAGTAAAGAAGCACTTAACTACTGGTCACCTGTTGATTGGTACAACGGTGGTATGGAACATACAACACTTCACTTATTATACAGCCGTTTCTGGCATAAGTTCCTATATGATATTGGTGTAGTACCTACTCCTGAACCATATGCTAAGAGAACAAGCCATGGTATGATTCTTGGTGAAAACGGCGAAAAGATGAGTAAGTCCAGAGGTAATGTTGTTAACCCTGATGATATTGTACAGCAGTATGGTGCTGATACTATGCGTCTATATGAAATGTTCATTGGTGACTTTGAAAAGGCTGCACCTTGGAATGACAAGGGCATTAAGGGTTGTAGAAGATTTGTAGAAAGATACTATAACCTACAAGAAAAGCTAGTTGACGGTGATGAAGTTCGTCCTGAACTGGAATGTTCAATTCATAAGACAATCAAGAAAGTATCCGAAGATATTGAAAATATTAAGTTCAATACGGCTATTGCATCATTAATGGCACTTATGAATGACATTAATGCAGTTGGTTCAATCAATAAGAAAGAATATGCAATTTTCTCAATTCTATTAAATCCATTTGCTCCTCATGTAACAGAAGAAATTTGGTCAACTTGTAATTTAGGTGACGGTATGGTTGTTGATCAGCCTTGGCCTGAATATGATGAAAGCAAGTGCAAAGCAAATGAAATTGAAATTGCTGTTCAGGTTAATGGCAAGATTAAGACTAAGCTTATGATTCCTGCAGAAGCAGAACAGGCTGAAGTTATTGCCCTTGCAAAGGCTGATGAAAATGTAAAGAAGTCAGTTGAAGGTATGAATATTATTAAGGAAATTTATGTTAAGGGAAGACTTGTTAACATAGTTGTTAAGCCTTAAAATACAATTTTCAACAAAAATTTATATTTTACTTGACAATCTTTAGGTTTTTGTAGTATAATCATTTATGCAATTAAGCAAAATTACCCATGCCAAGTGGCAGATGGGAGGGAAATATACAATGGCAGAAGTTAGATTAAAAGACAATGAATCTCTTGAAAGCGCACTAAGAAGATTTAAGAAGCAGTGTGCTAGAGCTGGCGTTATTGCTGAAGTTCGTAAGAGAGAAGCTTACGAGAAGCCTTCCGTTAAGCGTAAAAAGAAATCTGAAGCAGCTCGTAAGAGAAAGTATAAGTAATAATGCTTATGAAAAACGGACAGTAATATTTTACTGTCCGTATTTTGTTATCCAGAAAGGTTTTTACTATGAAGAAAATTTTAGTAATGCTAGGTCCAAACCTAAATATGGTTGGCACAAGAGAAAAAAATATTTACGGTGAAGAAAATGCCGATACTATAAATCAAGATATTAAGTCATTTGCAAAGAATGCCGGTTTTGAATGTGATATTTTTCAGTCAAACCATGAGGGTGACTTAATTGATAAAATTCATAGCACTTTAGGTGTATATGATGGTGTTGTGCTAAATGCCGGTGCTTTAACTCATTATAGTTACGCATTAAGAGATGCTATTGCCTCTGTGACTGCTGTACCGTTTATTGAGGTTCATATGTCTAATGTACATAAAAGAGAAGAATTTCGCCATAAGTCAGTTATCTCAGCAGTATGTGCCGGAGTAATTTGTGGCTTTGGTAAAGACAGCTACAGACTTGGTATTGAAGCATTAAAAGGATTGATTTAATTGGATATTTACAAGAATAGAATAAATAATATCAAATCAAAAATTACAAATGGTGCTTTCTTAGTAACAAATGATAAGAATATTTATTACTTTACAGGACTTTGGGACAGTAATGGATATTTACTTATCACTAAAGAAAATGCCTATCTTTTTGTTGATTTCCGTTATGGTGAAGTGGCTGAGAAAACTGTAAATTCAGCGGATGTTATTGTTTTTAATAAACTTTTTGATGAACTTAATAATGTTCTAAAAAATGATAATGTTACTAAACTTTATGTTGAAACAAATGTACTGACTATGGAACAGTACAAAACATATAGCGATAAGCTAAATGTTACTTTGTCAGAAGAAAATACTCTTGACAAAATTATTCTTGACCTAAGAATTGTTAAAGATAGCTATGAACTACAGTTAATGCAAAAGGCTCAAGATATTACAGAAGAAGCTTTTAACAAAATTGTACCACTTATAAAAGAAGGTACAACAGAAAGAACTTTATCTGTAGAATTGGAATATCAGATGAAACTATTAGGTGCAGAAAGTGTATCTTTTGATTTAATCACTATTACAGGCAAGAAAACTTCTTTACCTCATGGTGTGCCTAGTAATGATATAATCAAAAATGGTGACTTTGTTACTTTTGATATTGGTGCAACATACAAGGGCTATCATAGTGATATGACAAGAACCGTTGCAGTAGGCAGTGTTACCGATAAAATGAAAGAAGTTTATAACATTGTGCTAGATGCCCACAAAATGGCAATGGCAAGTGTTAAGCCCGGTATGAAGTGTTTTGATATTGACAAGATTGCTCGTGACTATATTTATTCTAAAGGCTATGAAGGTTGTTTTGGTCATGCAACAGGTCATGGTGTAGGTCTTGATATTCACGAATACCCAACAGTAAGTCCAAGATGTGACACTGTCCTAAAAGAAGGTATGATTGTCACTATTGAACCGGGTATATACATAAAAGATAATTTTGGTGTTAGAATAGAAGATACCGTAATTGTTACAGAGAATGGTTACAAAAGTTTTGCAACCCTCCCAAAAGAATTAACAATTCTGTAAAAAGAGGTTGCTTTTTATTCCATTTGTATGTATAATATTAATGATAAATTGTGCGAGTAGTCGCATTTTATAAAATTTAAGGAGGATTACCAATGATTTCAGCAGGTGATTTTAGAAATGGTGTTACTTTTGAACTTGACGGACAGGTAGTTCAGGTTATTGAATTCCAGCATGTTAAGCCAGGTAAAGGTGCAGCATTCGTTAGAACAAAGTATAAAAATGTTATTACAGGTGCAGTAGTTGAAAAGTCTTTCAACCCAAATGATAAGTACCCAACAGCATTTATCGAAAGAAAAGATATGGAATATAGCTACGAAGACGGTGGCCTATATTACTTTATGGATACAGAAACATGGGAACAGATTCCTATTAGTGCTGACATCCTAGGCGACTCATTTAAGTTCGTTAAAGAAAATATGGTATGTAAGATTCTTTCTTACAAGGGCAATGTATTCGGTGTTGAACCACCTAACTTTGTTGAACTAAAGGTTACAAAGACTGATCCCGGTTTCAAGGGCGATACAGCTACAAATGCTACTAAGCCAGCTACACTTGAAACAGGTGCAGAAATTAAAGTACCACTATTCATTGACGAAGGCGAAGTTATCCAGATCGATACAAGAACTGGCGAATATATGGGTAGAGCATAATGAACCTATCAGCAAGAATTTCCTATATTAAGGGATTGGCAGAAGGTCTAAACCTAGACGAAAACAAGGACGAAGTAAAGGTTCTTAATGAAATTATTGATTTCCTTGGTCAGTTAGCTGACGAAGTAGAAGAACTTGAAGAATGTTATGATGAATCAGTTGATATTGTTGATACACTTAACGACGATTTATCAATGCTTGAAGATGTAGTCTATGGTGACGATGATGAAGACCTAGATAAGTTCTCTTGTTCAACAGGTTGCAAGGGCTGTTGTACTTCACAGGATAATGATTCTTCTGATGAAGCTGATGTACCTATGTACGAAGTAACTTGTCCTCAGTGCAACAAGAAAATTGCAGTTTCAGAAAATCAACTTCTAACAGGCGAAGTTGAATGTCCTGATTGTGATGCTATTCTTGAATTTGATTTAGACGGTATTGCTAATGACGAGGAAGAACAGGGATCTTAAGTTCTAATTTAACAATTTTACACTCCTGGGATAATATATCTCAGGGGTGTTTTTTTGCTTATTAAGAAAATTAAGAAGAAAAGAAAATTTATGAAGTTTATTGTAATTTTCATTGCAATATGTATTTTATTAACTATTGCGTTTGAAAGCTATATGAAACCACTGCAAGACAAAATTATGGAAAATGAAGCCAGAGGCCTTGTAGAAGAAAGAGTATCAAAAATTGCTGATGATGTAATTTCTAACAGTGATTACGATTACGATAAATTACTTGTAAAAAAAGAAAACAAAACCGGTGGAATAGTATCCCTAAGTGTAAATACACCGGCAGTTAATAAAATTCAAAATGAATTTTCTGATGTGTTCCAGAATAAAATGGATGACCTTAACACTCAGTATTTTTCAGTACCTTTAGGTGACTTAACAAACCTTACTATGCTATCAAGTTTAGGACCTAGGATAAAATTTTCATATGATATGACAGGTTCGGTTGATGTTGAACTGAAAAGTTCATTTGAAAGTACAGGTGTAAATCAGACAATACATAGGGTAAATATGATTGTTGATGCTGAGGTTGTTTTTATCAGTCAATCATATATGGAAAATTTGAAAATACGAAATGAATTTGCTATTAGTGAAACTGTTATTGTTGGTGACACACCTGATTATCTCTATCCAAAAGTAAATTAGAAAAATATCTGTTGAAAAAACATATATATTGTGATAAAATAAGATGATACAACAATGGATAGGAGTGTTACTTTGGAGAAAAGTGACTTAAATAACACAAATTTCTTGGAAAATCAAGATTATTATCTTAACTTGATTTCTGAACTTATGAATATCAGAAAAAGAGGAGAAGTACCTCTGGCATATATTCACACATATGGTTGTCAGCAAAATGTTGCTGATAGCGAAAAAATTAAAGGTATGCTTTCAAAGGCAGGTTTTGAATTTGTAGAAGGTCCTGATGATGCTGACTTTATCTTGTTCAACACTTGTGCAGTAAGAGAACATGCCGAGGATAGAGTATTCGGTAATGTTGGCGCTTTAAAAAAAATTAAGAAGAAACATCCACAGATTATGATTGCAGTTTGTGGTTGTATGATGGAACAAAAGCATATTGCTGAACGAATGTACAATAGCTTTCCTTTCGTTTCATTAGTTTTCGGGACTCATTCATTACAGAATTTCCCTGAACTTTATTACAGAGCCTTGTTCTCAGGTAAGAGAGTTTACGAAAGAGATAATGACGATAAGAAGATTTATGAAGGTATCCCAATTAAGAGAGATGGCACTTTCAAGGGTTGGTTGCCTATTATGTATGGTTGTGATAATTTCTGTACATACTGTATTGTACCTTATGTTAGAGGTAGAGAAAGAAGTCGTAAGTCTGTTGATGTTATTTCTGAGGCAAAGGAACTAATCAATTCCGGATACAAAGATATTACTTTATTAGGTCAAAATGTAAATTCCTACGGTAAAGGTCTTGAAGAAGATATTACTTTTGCAAAGTTACTTGGTGAGATTGACAAAATCCCGGGTGACTATTGGTTAAGATTTATGACTAGCCACCCTAAGGATTGTTCAAAGGAACTAATTGATACTATTGCTAGTGGTGAACATATCAGTACTCACCTTCATTTACCATTCCAAAGTGGTTCTGACAGAATTCTAAAGAAGATGAACAGACATTATGACAGAAAGAAGTATCTTGAAATTATCAACTATGCTAAAGAAAAGATTCCTAATCTTTCTTTGACAAGTGATATTATTGTAGGTTTCCCAGGAGAAACTTACGAAGATTTTAAGGAAACTTTGTCATTAATCAGAGAAGTAGAATTTACTTCACTATTTACTTTTATTTACTCACCAAGAGTAGGTACACCTGCTGCTAAAATGGATGACCCAATTCCTGCTGAGGAAAAGTCAAAGTGGTTTCAAGAACTACTTGCAGTTCAAGAAGAAATTGCTGCAAAGCGTTGTGCCTCAATGGTAGGTAAGAAAGAAAAGATTCTTGTTGAAAGTGTAAACAAGAAGAATAACAAACTTCAGTGTAGAAATTCAGGCAATATTATTGTTGAATGTGACGGTGATGAAAACTTAATCGGTACATTCCAAATTGCTGAAATTACTGAAGCCAGAAACTGGATTTTAAAAGGTAGGTTAATATAAAGGAGAATAACAATGGAAGAAAAAATTGTTTCTATGGCAAGAGAAATCGGTAAACTTCTTCAGGAAGAAGAATGTTACGCTAAGATGGAAAGTGAAAGAATTGCATCTGATGCAGATAAAGAACTTCAAGATTTAATTGGTGAATTCAACCTAAAGAGAATTGCTATTAATGAAGAAGGTATGAAGAAAGACAGAGACCAAGAAAAGATTCAGAACTTCAATAACGAAATGCGTGAAATCTACGGCAAGATTATGCAGAATCAGCATATGATTGCTTATAATGAAGCAAAGTCTGAACTAGATAAGATTGTAGGTAGAGTAGCTGCTATTATTACAAACTCAGCTAATGGTGAAGATCCTGAAACAACAGATGTACACCAAGGTTGCAGTGGTGACTGTAGTGGTTGTAGCAGTTGTGGCTAATTAATATCTATTTAGAAAGGAAGTGAGAGTATGGCTGAATTGTCACCAATGATGAAACAATATTTTGAAATTAAAGAAAAGAATAAAGACAGTATTCTGTTCTTTAGACTAGGTGACTTTTATGAGATGTTTTTTGATGATGCAAAACTTGCTTCTCGTGAACTGGATTTAACTCTCACTGGCAGGGATTGTGGTCAAAAAGAGAGAGCTCCTATGTGTGGTGTTCCATTTCATAGTTGCGAAAGCTATATTGCAAGACTTGTGCAAAAAGGCTACAAGGTAGCAATATGTGAACAAACAGAAGACCCTGCAAAAGCTAAAGGACTTGTAAAGAGAGATATTATCAGAGTTATTACACCGGGTACTGTTATTGAATCCGGTATGCTTGATGAAGGTAAAAATAACTTTATTTCATCAGCCTTTATGGCTAACAAAAAGATTGGCTTATCTTTCTGTGATATTTCTACAGGTGAGCTTTTCATTACAGAAATATCCGGTGAAGACTTGCAAGACCAACTACAAGACCAATTAATCAGTTACAATCCAAGAGAAATTTTAATAGGTGGAGAAATTGTTAATTTCAAAACCTTGCCAAACTTTATTAAAGAAAAACTTTCTACTTCTGTGGAAATGCTGACTGATGATGAATTTGGCTATTCTATTTGTCTTGATGCTATGAAAAATCAGTTTAAAGAAAATGATGTAAATAGTATCAAAGATAAAAAAGAGATGGTTTCTTCTGTTGGTGCCTTGTTAAGTTATCTAAAGGTTACTCAAATTACCGGTTATGAAAGAATCAATACCTTTGAAGTGTATAACGAAAATCAGTATATGAACCTTGACTATAACACAAGAAGAAATCTAGAACTTACAAGAACTATGATGAATAAAGAGAAGAAAGGTTCTCTTATTTGGTTACTGGATAAAACAAAAACTGCAATGGGTAAAAGACTACTTAGATATTGGCTTGAACACCCATTACTTAATATTGGTACAATTCTTAACCGTCAAAGTGCTATTGCTGATTTAGTAGATGATACAGTTCAAAGACTTGAAATTACTGAGTCATTAATCGGTATTTTTGATATTGAAAGATTAATGACAAAGATAGTTTACGGTAATGCCAATGCCAGGGAACTTCGTTCTCTATGTGGTGCATTTGAGAATTTACCACAGATAAAGAATTTAATCAGTAAATTTGATTCAAGTCTTATGAGAAAGCTAACTGAAGACATAGATCCTCTTGAGGATATTCATCAGTTAATTGATACTGCTATTGAAGAAGAACCACCATTTTCTGTTAGAGAAGGTGGACTTATTAAAGAGGGCTATAACGAAGAGCTTGATGCAGTTCGTTCTGATATGAACAACAGTACTTCTTTACTTGCTCAAATTGAACTTGAACAAAAAGAAAAGACAGGTATCCCTAAACTAAAGGTTGGTTACAATAGAGTATTCGGTTACTATATTGAAGTAACAAATTCTTATAAGGATAAAGTACCGGAAGAATATATCCGTAAACAGACTTTAACTAACTGTGAGCGATATATTACCCAAGAACTAAAAGACCTGGAAGGTAGAATTCTAGGTGCAAAAGACCGTTCATTCGGTATGGAATATGCTATATTTGATGAGATTAGAAAAGTAGTAGCAAATAACCTTGATAGGATTGAAAAAACTGCAAAGGCTATTGCAACACTTGATGTACTAACTAGCCTTGCAAATGTTGCAAGTGATAATAACTACACTAGACCGGAAGTTAATCAATCAAGTAAAATTATTTTAAAAGACTCTCGTCATCCGGTAGTAGAAGCACTTCTTTCAGGTGCACCATTTGTTCCTAATGATGTAACACTTGATAATGATAGTAACAGAGTTGCTATTATTACAGGTCCTAATATGGCAGGTAAATCTACATATATGCGACAAGTAGCACTAATTGTACTAATGGCTCAAATGGGTTCATTTGTACCTGCGAGTTATGCAGAGATTGGCGTTGTTGATAGTATCTTTACAAGAGTAGGTGCATCCGATGACTTAGCATCAGGTCAATCAACATTTATGGTTGAAATGAATGAAGTAGCAAACATTGTAAAGAAAGCTACTAAAAATTCTTTGCTTATTCTTGATGAAATCGGTAGAGGTACAAGCACCTATGATGGTATGAGTATTGCTAGAGCAGTTCTTGAATTTGTTGCTGATAAGAAAAAACTAGGTGCTAAGGCACTATTTGCAACGCATTATCACGAACTGACTGTTATGGAAAATCTCCTTGATGGAGTTAAAAACTACAACATAGCAGTTAAAAAGCGTGGTGACGATATTACCTTCTTGCGTAGAATTATCCCCGGTGGTGCTGATGACAGTTATGGTATAGAAGTTGCTAAACTTGCAGGACTTCCTGATTGGATTATTAAAAGAGCAAAAGAAATATTAAAAGAACTTACTTCCGGTAAGACTGATGATAAGGAAACATTTGCTAATATATCACCTCATAATAATGAAGATGATATGCAATTAAATCTCCTAGATACTGCAAGTAATGCAGTAACCGATAAATTAAAATCTGTTGATGTAAATACACTTACACCGATAGAAGCTATGAATTTACTATATGAACTAAAAAATATGATTTAAAAGGTGGTGGACGCTATGGGTAGAATAAATGTACTTGATAAACATACGGCAGAACTTATTGCTGCCGGTGAAGTTGTAGAGCGTCCTTCATCTGTTGTAAAAGAATTACTTGAGAATTCTATAGATGCAGGGGCTACTCAAATTACAGTTGAAATTATGCATGGTGGCATTGATTATCTTCGTATTACAGATAACGGTTGTGGTATCCTTAAAGAAGATGTACGCAATGCTTTTAAGCGAAATGCTACCAGTAAAATCTCAGTTGACAGTGACCTTGAAAAGATAGGTACACTTGGTTTTAGAGGTGAAGCCTTAGCATCGATTTCATCAGTTTCAAAGGTTCAACTTATAACAAAAGCTAAAGAAGAAAATATAGGTTCAGCTTATGAAATTGATGGTGGGGAAGAAATTTCTTTTGATGATGCCGGTTGTCCTGATGGTACAACTTTTATTATGAGAAATCTTTTCTACAATGTACCGGCTAGATATAAATTCCTTAAAAAGGATGTTGCCGAAGGTAATGCAGTTGCAAGTGTAATTGACAAGATTGCTTTGTCACATCCTGAAATTGCAATTACTTTTATTAGGGATAACAAGAGAGTTCTAAAAACTGCCGGTGACGGTAAATTAATGTCATCAATATATGCAGTTTATGGCAGAGATTTTGCATCAACACTTATACCTGTTGACTATGAACTTAACGGTATGAAGTTAACCGGTTATATCAGCAGACCTACAAATGGTCGAGCAAATAGAAATATGCAAAACACATTTATTAATGGCCGTTTTGTAAAGTCAAGGACAATTTCTGTTGCACTAGAAGAAGCCTGTAAAGGCTCAATTATGATTGGTAAGTTTCCTTCTTGTGTTCTTAATTTACAGATTAGTCCTGAAGCAGTTGATGTAAATGTTCATCCGTCTAAAATTGAAGTAAGATTTATTAATGAAAGACCTGTTTTTGATACAGTTTATCATGGTGTTAAGTCAGCTTTGCTTCGTGGAGACAGTAGAAAGGAAGCCGTATTAAACCACAACAATACTGTAAATATAAAGCCTCTAAATCCTTTTAATTTGGCAAATAAAGTTATTAATAAAGAACCACCTAAATCGGTTCAAAAAGCATCTGAAAAGCCAAGAGAAAGAAGTATTTTTGATGAACTTGATTTACCGACAAAAACTGTAAAATATAATAAGGTAAATAAAGTTTCCGACAGTTCTTCTGTTCAAAAGAAGTATATGGAATTTCTGGAGAATAACAAGAAACTATCAGAAAACAATCAAACTACAAACAATACTGTATGTAATAATATAAATAATAATGTAATAAATAATGTTTCAACCGAAAGTAAGATTGAAACAAAAATGGATGAAGTAAAAGAAGATACTTCATTAAATCAAGAAGTACAAAAGGTAAATCCTTTTGAAGAACTTGAACTAGAGAAAATTACTACGGAAGAAAAGAAAAGTGATGTTGATGTTGTGTTACCAACAGAAAGACAAACTAATTCTTCTTCCGAAAATATTGAAATCAAAACATTAATTGACGAAGACAAGCAAAGTTTTAGGTTTATCGGTGAAGCAATGAATACATATATCATTGTAGAAACTGATAACAATAAACTTGTTTTAATAGATAAACACGCAGCTCATGAAAGAATAATTTTTGAAAAGTTAAAGCGTGAAAAAGGAACAGGTTCTGTTCAACTATTGTTAATTCCAATTACAGTTACACTTGAAAAGAATGAATATACTGTAGCAATTGAACATTTAGATATGTTCAGGAATGTTGGATTTGATGTAGAGGACTTTGGTAATGGTACTTTGATTGTGAGAAGTGCACCATCATACCTAAGAAATGATGATGTTGAAGATACTATTATTGAAATTTGTGGTTACATAGCTGAAAACAGAAAGAATGTTATGAGTGAACATATGGAATGGATCTATCACAATATATCATGCCGTTCAGCAATAAAAGCAGGTGACAGTAGTACTGCTAAGGAACTGATAGATATTGCGAAAACAGTTTTTTCTGATGACAGTATAAGATATTGTCCTCATGGCAGACCTGTATGTATTGAACTTTCTAAATATGAAATTGAAAAACAATTTGGAAGGGCATAACTAAATGGATAAGATAAAAATTATTTCAATAATTGGACCTACTGCTTCCGGCAAAACAAGCCTTTCTATTGCAGTTGCAAAGAAATATAATGGCGAAATAGTTTCTGCTGATTCAATGCAAATCTACAAAGATATGGATATTGGAACAGCTAAACCTTCTTTGGAAGAAATGGATGGAATAAAGCATTATATGATGGACTTTCTTCCACCATCAACTAACTATTCAGTAGCAGATTATGTAAGAGATGCAAATAGTGCAATTAAAGAAATTTTAGATAAAAATAAACTGCCAATACTTGTTGGTGGTACAGGTCTTTATGTTGATTCATTACTTAATAATGTTCAGTTTACTGAGCAAAAGGTTGATGAACAGTTAAGAAATAAATTGAATTCTAAGAGTGATGAAGAATTACTCCTAGAACTCCAAAAGGTAGATAAAGAGTCCTATGATAAACTATCAAAAGAAATCAACCATAAGCGAATTGCAAGAGCATTAGAAGTATATTATCTTACAGGCAAACCTAAGTCACAAGTTGATAAAGAGGCAATGATGGTTGAATCACCATATAAACCGATAAAAATAGGATTATATGCAGAGGATAGACAGTTTCTTTATGATAGAATTAATCAAAGAGTTGACATAATGGTTCAACAAGGTGTTTTAGAAGAAGCTAAAAACCTTATGAACAGCAACCTTAGTTTGACTGCTCAAAAAGCCATTGGTTATAAAGAATTTTTCCCTTATTTAAATGGTGAAGATACTTTAGAAAATTGTGTTGAAACATTAAAAATGAACACAAGAAGATATGCAAAAAGACAGTTAACTTGGTTTAAAAGAGATAAAAACATTAAATGGTTTGATATATGTAAACTTAACAGTGAAGAATTAATAAAGAATGTTTTTGAATATATAGATGAGGCAAAAGATGATTAATAAAAAGACAAAAAGAATTATTATTAGTGCAATATGTATTTTTATAATTATATATGTTATTTATGTTTTCATTAGTTCTGTATTTGACCTTAACGGTGTAGATACCGAAGTAGCAACACAGATTACTGCAACTGACTCTCTTTATAAAGATGCAATTATTGTTAGAGATGAAAAGTTAGTGAAAAACAGTACAGACGGTATTATTTCTTTCTCTTGTGATGACGGTGACAAAGTTGCAAAGAATGAAAAGGTAGCTGATATTTACAGTTCAGAAGATGATGTACTAAATAACAACAAACTTGAAGATATTAATAGTGAAATCACTAGACTTAAGAAGTTAAGTTCTACTGCATCTAACGGTGATGTTGGTATTGATACTGTTAATAGTCAGATTAATAATTCTATTACAGAACTAAATTCCCGTATTGCTGATAAGAACTTTCTTGACAGTGAAAATTATGTTGATGATATTACATATTTAATCACAGAAAGAATGTTAGTAGCAGGTAAGAATGTTGACATTTCAAGCCGATTAAACGATTTAAAGTCACAGAAACAGGAACTACAGAACACATCTAATAAAGCAGTAGGTTCTGTAAAGGCTTCACAGGCCGGTTGTTTTGTTTCTTCTGCTGATGGTTATGAGTCAATTTATAAGTATAAAAATGCAAAGTCAATGACGATTACAAAGTACAATAAATTACTTAAACAAAAACCTAAGAAAGTGTCAAGTGATACAATCGGTAAACTTGTTACTAGAGTAAACTGGTATGTAATCTGTCCAATTTCTAAGGAAGAGGCTTTAACATTAAAGTCAACTAACTACGATTCAATTACAGTAAATATGCCATATGCTTCAACAAGTACAATCCCTGCATCTATTGAATCTATCAACCAAGATAAAAAGGGTGGAGACAGTATTCTTGTTTTGAAGTGTAATTACATGAATTCAGAACTAGCTTCCGTTAGAAAAGAAAATGTAGAAATTTGTCTAAAAACTTATGAAGGTATAAGAGTTAATAAGGATGCTCTTCATACTGATTATGTTACAAAGATTACAGAAGATAGTAAGGGTAACCAGAAAACTACTAAGAAGAAAGTTCAAGGTGTATATGTACTATACGGCAATGAACTTCAGTTTAAACAAGTAAATATTATTTATTCTGGTTCAGATTTTGTTATTTGTGATCCTTCTTCAGATAATACAAACTTGTATAATGGAGAAACGATTTCTTTATATGATAATATTGTAGTAAAGGGGAATGACTTAAAAGATGGAAAGATCATTAACTGATATTAAGTATAATTATGATTTTATCAATGAGAAAATTGCAGAGGCTGCTATGAAAGCCGGAAAAACAAGGGACGATATTACTTTTCTTTCAGCAACAAAAACTGTTGAACCTGAGTATATCAACTACGCAATTTCTCTGGGACTTTCCTATATTGGAGAAAATAAGGTTCAGGAACTACTTTCAAAGTATGATCAGTACAACCTTGAAAATTGTTCATTGCAGTTTATTGGACACTTACAGAGCAACAAGGTAAGACAAATTGTGGGTAAGGTTGATTTAATTCAGTCAATCGACTCAATGAAACTTGCTAAAGAGGTTTCAAAGTGTTCTTTAAAGAATAACATCACTTCCGATATTTTAGTTGAAGTAAATATCGGAAAAGAAGAAAACAAATCCGGTGTTATGCCGGAAATGCTTGAGGAATTAGTGGAAGAAATTAGCACTTTACCTGCTGTAAATGTTAAAGGATTAATGACTATTCCACCTATTTGTGAAAAAAAAGACGAAATTCGTAGATATTTTGAAAAAATGAATAGATTATTCCTTGACATATCATCAAAAAAATTAGATAATGTTTCTATGGACATTTTGTCTATGGGTATGTCTAGTGACTATTACGAAGCAATATTAGAAGGTGCCAATATGGTAAGAATCGGTTCTGCTTTGTTTGGAAATAGGATATATAAATAATTTGGAGGTTCAGATATGGCTGGTTTTGTAGATAAGATTAAGAGAATGTGGGATTCACCTGATGATGAATATGAGTATGATGATTACTCATATGAGGATAACAAGGATTCATATGATGATGAAGATTCTTACGAAGAAGAAAGAGAACATCAGCGTGAAGTAAGAAGAGCAGAAAGATCTGAAAGAAGAAGATACACTTCTGATTCATATACAGACAGTGATAGTGGAAACAAGGTTGTTAACATTAATGCAAGTACAAAAATTCAGGTTATTCTATTTAAACCTGAACGTTTCGGTGATGAAACAAGAGGTATTGCAGATGAAATCAACAAGAATCGCACTGTAGTACTTAATCTTGAAGACACTAATAAGGATATGTCAAGAAGAATTATTGACTTTCTAAGTGGTGTTACATATGCTAAAAAGGGTAAGATTAAGAAAATCGCCAATGCTACATTTATCATTATGCCTGAAAATGTGGATTTCACCGGTGATGATTTACTTGGTGAACTAGAAAATAACGGAGTTATTTTTTAATTGAGTAAAAATATAGATGAAAAGGATATTCTGATTTCCAGAATAAGTGACCTTTATTATCTTTCTATGGAAAGGAACAAACCTGAGTTTACTTCTTTCCTTAATGAAAGTGAAATTTCAATTTGTATTGAAGCATTAAAGGACTTTGGTATTACTGATTACTATTTCTTTGGTGGCTATGAAAACAGCCAAAGGAAGGTACTTGGATTTTTCGCTAAGGAAGAGGAATATCCAATATCAATTATTGAATATAAATATAGAAAGCAAGATAAATTAACACATAGACAGTTTCTTGGTACAATTCTTTCTACCGGACTTAACAGAAATGTTATAGGTGACATTGTTTGTATGGAAGGCAAAACTTATGTTTTTGTGTTAGAAAATCAAGCAGAATATATTTTATCTCAAATAAATAGAATTGCTAAAGTTGGAGTAAAGTCAAAAATAGTTACACTTGATAACTTTGATTATACACCAACATTTAAGTATCATGACTATACAGTTGCTTCTCTTAGACTGGATGCAGTTGTTGCTGCTATAACCGGTCTTAGCAGAGAAAAGGTAAGGACACTTATGCTTTCAGGTAATGTGTTTAAGAACTACATAGAAGATACAAATATAAGCGACAAAGTATCACAAGACGACATTATTTCTATACGAAAGTATGGTAAATTTATTCTTGATGATATTAATGGCTTAACTAAAAAAGGCAGACAAAAAATTAAAATAAAACAATATATATAGGGGAGATATAAAGATGCTAACTATTGATGAAATCAAGGATGTCAAGTTTAGAACTAACAGAGGTGGTTCTTTCTATAAGGCTGAAGATGTTGATTCTTTTATTGATGATGTTATAGAAACATTTGAACAGAAAAATAACGAAAAGGCTGAACTTGTACACAAGATGGATATTCTTGCTACAAGAATTGAACAGTACCGTTCTGATGAAGAAACAGTTCGTAACGCTCTATTATCAGCTCAGAAAGTTGCTGACTCTACACTTAAGGAAGCTAACGAACAGTCTGAAATTGCTGTAAAGAATGCTGAGAAAAAGGCTGATGAACTTATTGCACAAGCACAGGCAGAAGTAAAGAAAGAAAAAGACTCCCTAGTTGCTTTACAGAAACTTGCTAATGAAATGAGAACAGAACTATTACTGAAAGTTAAGAGTTGCATTGATATTGTTGATGCACTACCAACTGATAATGTTGTTGCTGAAATTCAGGAAAAGCTATCTAAGGATTTTCCTACACCTGCAGTAGCAGAAGAAGTTGTTGAACCAAAGGCTGAGCCTGTTAAGGTTGCAGAACCTCCGGTAGAAGTTGAAAAAGAAGAACCTGCTGAAGAAGTAAAGGAAGAAAAGAAAACTGACCCGGCTCTTGAAGGTACTACCAAGTTTGGTGTTCTAAAGTTTGGTAGTAATTATGATGTTGAAGAATAATTAAATATATATTGGAGAGAAGTAGAATGTCACAGGATTACAATAAGACTTTAAATCTTCCTAAGACTGACTTCCCTATGAGAGCAGGACTTCCAAAGAGTGAACCTGTAACTCTAAAGGGTTGGGAAGATAACAAGATTTATGACAAGTTAATGAAGAAAAATGATGGTAAGCCATTATTCGTATTGCATGATGGTCCTCCATATGCAAATGGTGATATCCATCTAGGTCATGCTTTAAACAAGATTCTTAAGGACTTTATTGTTCGTCAAAAGAATATGGCCGGTTTCAAAGCACCATATGTTCCGGGTTGGGATACTCATGGTCTTCCAACTGAACTAAAGGCCAGACAAAAGGCCGGTGTTGGTAATTCAGCAGAAATCTCTATTGTTGAACTTCGTAAAATGTGCGAAGAATTCGTTACAGGTTATATTAATGACCAGCGTACACAGTTTAAGAGATTAGGTGTTATCGGCGAATGGGATAACCCATATATTACACTAAAGCATGAATTTGAAGCAGAACAGATTAGAGTATTTGCTGATATGGCTACAAAGGGCTATATCTATAAGGGACTAAAGCCTGTATATTGGTGTCCTGAATGTAAAACAGCTCTAGCTGAAGCTGAAATCGAATATGCTGAAGATCCTTGTCATTCTATTTATGTTAAATTCAATGTAACTGATGATAAGGGTGTATTCTCAAACTTGGGAATTGACCCATCAAAGGTTAAGTTTGTTATTTGGACAACTACAACATGGACATTACCTGCTAATGTTGCTATTTGTGTTGGTCCTAGATATGAATATTCTATCATCAAAACAGGTGATGAATATCTTGTAATGGCTACTGAACTTTATAAGAATGCAATGGAAGTTGCTGAAGTTACAGATTATGAAGTAGTAGCTACTGTAAAGGGTAGTGAACTTGAATACATCAAGACTGCTCATCCGTTCCTAGACAGAGAGTCTCTTGTTATTGTCGGTGACCATGTTACTCTAGAAAGTGGTACAGGTTGTGTTCATACTGCTCCCGGTCATGGTGTTGATGACTTTAATGTATGCCAGAACTATCCTGAAATTCCTACAATTTGTCCTGTTGACTCTAACGGTGTTCTTACTGAAGAAGCAGGTCAGTTTGCAGGTTTAACAACTGATGAAGCTAATAAGAAGATTGCTATGTTCCTTGATGAACAAGGCTCTCTATTCGCACTAAAAAAGATTATCCACCAGTATCCTCACTGTTGGAGATGTAAGACACCTATCCTATTTAGAGCTACTGACCAGTGGTTCTGTTCTGTTGATGACTTTAAGGATGAAGCAGTTGAAGCTATTAATAATGTTAAGTGGATTCCTTCATGGGGTCGTGACAGAATTACAAATATGGTTAGAGAAAGAAAAGACTGGTGTATTTCTCGTCAGAGAAAATGGGGTGTGCCTATTCCAATCTTCTTCTGTAAAGAATGTGGCGAAGCTCATATTGATAAGGATGCTATGTATGCAGTAGCTGACCTATTTGAAAAAGAAGGTTCTAATGCTTGGTATAATCATACTGCTGCTGAAATTTTACCTGCAGGTACAAAGTGTAAGAAGTGTGGTTGTACTGAATTTGATAAAGAAAAAGACATTATGGATGTTTGGTTCGATAGTGGTTCTTCTCACGCTGCTGTTGTTAGAAAGAGAGATAACCTACAGTTCCCTGCAGACCTATATCTGGAAGGTAATGACCAGTACAGAGGTTGGTTCCAGTCTTCACTTCTAACTTCTGTTGCAACAAATGGTGTTGCACCTTATAAGGCCGTTCTTACTCATGGTATGATTCTTGATGAAGAAAAGAGAAAGATGAGTAAGTCACTTGGTAACGGTATCAGCCCTCAAGATGTTATTAAGCAGTACGGTGCTGATGTACTAAGACTTTGGGTTGCTTCTACCGACTATCAGTCTGATGTTCATATTTCAAATGATATTCTAAAGCAGATTTCTGAATCATACAGAAAGATTAGAAATACTGCAAGATATATCCTAGGTAATATTTCTGACTTTAATCCGGACGAAAATTCTGTTGCTATTGATGAACTATTACCAATGGATAAGTGGGCACTTGTTAAGCTAAATGAACTTATTAACAAGGTAGCAAATGCTTATGATAACTATGAATTCCATCAGGTTTATCATTCAGTAAGAAACTTCTGTGTTGTTGATATGTCTAACTTCTATCTAGATGTTCTTAAGGATAGACTATACACAGAAAAGAAAGAAAGTCATTCAAGAAGAGCTGCTCAGACAACTATCTATATCATTCTTGATTCATTAACAAGAATGATTGCTCCTATCCTAGCTTATACTTCTGATGAAATTTGGAAGTATATTCCACATAGAGCATCTGACGATGGTGAATGTGTAATGTTTAACGAAATGCCAAAGCCTGTTGAAATTAATGTTTCAGATGACTTTATGGCTAAGTGGGATAAGATTCACGATTTAAGAGATGATGTTAAGAAAGCTCTTGAAGAAGCAGTTAAGGAAAAGAAACTTAAGAAGTCACTTGATGCTAAGATTATTCTTAATGCCAGTGGTGATGAACTTGAATTTATCAAGTCTGTAGAACCTGAACTAAAGAATGTATTTATTGTTTCAGGCGTAGAAGTAGTAGATAATGGTTCAGATACTAAGATTGATGTTGAACTAGCTGATGGTGAAAAGTGCGAAAGATGTTGGGAACATTCAGTTACTGTTGGTGCTGATCCTGTACATCCAACTCTTTGTCAGAGATGTGTAAATGTTCTTAAATAATAAATAACTAATTACGGTGCACATTCTGTTGTGGTGTGCACCGTTTTTATTAATGAGGTGAAAAGTTGGTAGCGTTATCTCTTGCTATAGCCGGTTTAGTTGTTATTATAGACCAGGTTATTAAATATTTTGTAGCTATGTATTTACCACAAGCCGGTGTTGTTACTGCAATTCCACATTTATTAGATTTAAATTATGTTGAAAATCGTGGTGTTGCTTTTGGTATGTTTGAAAATATGAGGTGGATTTTTGTTGCTCTAACTTCAGTTATTATTGTAATTCTACTTTATATAATCATTTTCAAAAAGATTAAGTCTAAAATGTTTTTAATATCATCAGCATTGATTATTGGTGGTGGTATAGGTAATTTAATTGATAGAGTCCTTTATGGATATGTAATAGACTATTTGCAACTTTCTTTTTTCAGTCCAGTATGCAACTTTGCCGATTATGCAGTTACGGTTGGTACAGTACTGCTTGTAATTTATCTACTATTTATGTCTGATAGTTCTAAGAAGGAGAATAAGGTTGAACATTCTTAATTACATTATTGAAAATGAAAATCAAGAAGTTAGAGCTGATAAGTTTCTTTCTGATACTATAGAAGATATGTCTAGGTCATCAGTTGCATCAATTATTGAAGATGGTGGACTGTTGGTTAATGATAAATTACAAAACAAAAAGTATAAACTAAAAATCGGTGATAAAGTCCAATTTACTGTTCCTGACCCTGTAGAGTATACTGTTGAGGCAGAAGAAATACCACTTGATATTGTTTATGAAGATAGTGATTTGTTGGTAGTAAATAAACCTAAGGGTATGGTTGTTCATCCTGCACCGGGGAATTATACAGGTACTTTAGTAAATGCACTGCTTTATCACTGTAAAGATTCCTTATCAGGTATCAATGGTGTACTAAGACCCGGTATTGTCCATAGAATAGATAAAAATACAAGTGGCCTTTTGATTGTAGCAAAGAATGATTTTGCTCATAATAGACTTGCTGAACAAATTAAGGAACATAGCTTTAAGCGTGAATACCAAGCCATTGTATATGGCAATGTTAAAGAAAATGGTACAGTGGATGCACCTATTGGCAGAAGTAAAAAAGATAGAAAGAAAATGTGTATTACCTATGAAAATTCTAAGAATGCAGTAACTCATTATGAAGTTATACAGAGTTATGGTAATTTTACTCATATTAAATGTATCTTAGAAACAGGCAGAACACATCAGATTAGGGTTCATATGGCTTCAATCGGTCATCCGGTAGCAGGTGATGATGTATATGGACCTAAGAAAGTTATTACAAAGCTAAATGGTCAATGCTTACATGCAAAGGTTATTGGCTTTATCCATCCAAGAACAGAGGAGTATATGGAGTTCAATTCTGAACTTCCGGAATATTTTCAGAAATTCTTGCAAGAAATTCAACAATAAATTGTGATATTTTTTGTAAAAACACTTGCACAATACAAATTATTGTGTTATTATATATAGGCATTTGGAATCTGTCGTTATACGATAGGAGTCAAATCGAGGTCATTGACCGAAAATTTGAAGCGGGTATTCCTCTGCTACATAGGCAAGAATATCTGAAATTACAGGAGGAAATAAAATGGACGCATTAAAAACTATTGCAGCAGCTTCAATGAAAGAATCTTTCCCAGAATTCAGTGTTGGTGATACAGTAAAGGTATCAGTTAATATTCGTGAAGGTGAAAGAGAAAGAATCCAGATGTTCGAAGGAACTGTTATCGCTAAGAAGGGTAGTGGCGTTGCTGAAACTTTCACAGTAAGAAGAGTTTCTTACGGTGTTGGTATCGAAAGAGTATTCCCAGTACACTCACCAAACGTTGTTGACGTTAAGGTTGTTAGATACGGTAAGGTTCGTAGAAGTAAGCTATATTACCTAAGAGATAGAGTAGGTAAGGCTGCTAAGGTTAAGGAACAAATCAAAAAGTAATTAAAGGGGACTTCACGTCCCTTTTTTTACTATATGAAAAAGACGAAGAGAGATATAATGGATAATAATTATACAATTAAGACAAAATCAGCACCTAATTGGATATATGATTGGACTAAGTCAATTATTTCAGTAATTTTTGTTGTTCTGATTATTCTTACTTTCTTTTTTAGAATTGTAAATGTTGACGGAACATCAATGTACAGTACTCTTTATGATGGTGATAAACTATTTGTTTCAAGTTTTCTATATACACCTACTGATGGTGATATTGTTATTATCAGTCATGGTCAGTATTTGGATGAACCTATTGTTAAGAGAGTTATTGCTACTGAAGGTCAAACATTAAAGATTGATTTTGATAAGCAAAAGGTTTATGTTGATGGTAAGGAACTTAATGAACCTTATGTATCATCAGAACTAATTCAAGGTGATGCTAAGATTCCTGAGATTATACCTGAAGGTAAAATCTTTGTAATGGGTGACAACAGATATGTTTCTAAAGATAGCAGATATGTTGAAGTAGGATTAATTAATGTGAAAGATGTTATCGGTAAAGCACAGTTTACATTATTCCCATTTGACCATGCAAAATACTTATACTGATAGGTGATACTATGCAAAGCAGAAAAAAAGAAAAGTATTTTGATAAGTCTGATAAAAAAACAGAAACAAAAGTTAATAATAAGGAAAATTACATAGTTGTCAATAATAATCCTACTGTTGGATTTTTCTATTATCTGGCAAGAGCAATTATAATGGCTGTTGTTGTGATTATCATTATTCTTACTTTCTTCTTAAGAATTGTAAATGTTGATGGTAGATCAATGATGAATACACTTCTTGATAATGATAAGGTAATTGTTACTAATTTTATGTACACACCTAAGGATAACGACATTGTTGTTATCAGCCATGCTAAGGAATATGATAAGCCTATTATTAAGAGAGTAATTGCAACTGAAGGACAAAGTCTTAAAATTGATTTTGAAAATCAGAAGGTCTATGTTGATGGCACATTAATTGATGAACCTTATGTTAGTTCTGAACTAAAAGAAGGTAATACAGAAATTCCATCAGTAATACCTAAAGGCAAAGTATTTGTAATGGGTGATAATAGATTAGACTCACTAGATAGTCGTTATTCAGAAATTGGTCTTATTGATGAAGAAAATATTATTGGTAAAGCTCAGTTCGTTGTTTTGCCAATTACACGAATTCAATATTTGTATTGATGATTGCACCTTTTCATTTTGAAAAGGTGTTTTTATTTATAAAATGAAAAATAATACTTGATTTTTTGATAAATACAAGTTATAATAAATAACGTTGTGGAGAGTTGTCCGAGATGGCCGAAGGAGCACGATTGGAAATCGTGTAAACCATTAAAGTGGTTTCGAGGGTTCGAATCCCTTGCTCTCCGCCAAGTGATATATCAAAAACCCAGTAGTTATCGCACTTTTAGCCATTTTGGTTATGGTGCGATATTTACTTTTGTGGCTAAGATTTTTGTGGCTCTATAATAAATGTTGGGGTAAGAAAAATAGAGCCTACGAAAAAAATATAAAAAAGTAGAGCATAAATTTGAAAAATCGGTTAAAAAAACAGATAAATATTATGTATATACTGACTCTGATGCAGTTGACCATTATTTTAAAATTGTTTATGGTGAAACAGAACTAAATGATGAAGACGATTTAGGCTATACATTAAAAGTACAGAATAACAAACTTACTATTGAAAGCGATAGAGTTGAAGTATATGATATTCCAAATAACAATGGTGTATCATATATAAAGTCAGAAACTGACCCTGATAATAGTAAAAATACAATTACATATACATATGATTCTTCCGGTTATCTTTCAGAGATAACAAGTACATTGCATAAATATCATGTATACTACAATGTAGTAACTGATAGTGATGGTTCTACAAGAAGATGTTATTCAAAGATTACTGTAGATTCTGATGATGCAGCATATTTCATCTACTATTCAGGTTGTACTTTGCCATATGGTATTAAGTTTATTGATAATAAATGGACAACATTTGAATATAGTAACAATTACCTAAGTGTTGTAAAATATCATTTTAATGATGATATTAATTCTGAAAACGGTATGAAAATGCAGTTTACATATTCAAATGGCAAGGTAACAAAAGCTGCTGAATACGGCTACAACACCTCAACAGGTAGTTATGAAGAAGGTAACTATCTAAAGATGGTTTACGGTACACATGAAAGCAGTATTGATAAATATAATAAAGGTTATAACACAACTACTTTCATTGATAGAAACGGTAGAAGTGAAACATATACATTTGATGAATATGGTAATACAATAACTAAATTAAATGAGTATGGATATATAGAAGAAGGTGAGGGTGGTTCCGGACTATCAGCAATGGGTGGCTCAGATTCATATACACGCAACTATATTGATGAATCCAGTCACTTTGATAGTTTAGGTAGTAATCATTATTATAAAAAGTCTAATGAGAGTATCAAAACAGAAAATAGTTCAGGTGGTACTGCATCAGTAGATACAGGAATTTATTATTTTGGTGGTAACTCACTAAAAATCACACATAATGCTAAGTCAACAAACCAGTTCTATACTTCTATTAATCATGATATGAATATAAGTGATTATAACCTTTCAGCAGGTGACACAGTTACATTATCAGGCTATGTGTATATTGATAAAGCTCTAAAAGCAGGTACTCGTGATGGTCAAAAGGGTGCAATGCTAAAATTAAAAACATTTGACCCATCAGGTTCAGTAATTAGTGATGATAACAGTGTTGCTTTATTAGAAACAACGACTGCGTCAAAGTGGCAAAGAATCAGTTTGACTGTTACGTTACCTAAGAACACTTCAAAGATAAGATTTTATTGTGCATTGAGAAATGCAAGTGGTTCAGTATGGTTTGATTGTTTGCAACTTGAAAAAGGCAAAGTTATGAATGACTACAATGCTCTTTCATACAGTGATTTCGGTGCAAACAATTGGAAAAGTGAACAAAATAAATGGTATAATCAAAGTGGAGATATTGTAACTGAGAATACAATCAAAGGTAGTGGTGGAGAACCTGCACCAACTGTTGATACAACAGTTGAGGAAACCACAGATTCTACAGCACAAACTTATACTTCTATTGAAACTGAAACAGAACCATATGGTAATATTGAAAAAACCGATGGTAACAAAAAGATTTATCAACAAGGTTTTGTAACAAGGAAGTATAAAAGAACTTACGAATCTACAACTGAAAATGCAACCGATGATAATGATACTACTGATGATAATACTGAGAGTGACAATAATTCACTAAAGGATAAGCATATTTATCAATCTGTAAATGTCAATAGAGCTAATGTGGTATTTAATATTTCAGGTACTGCAAAGGCAAACTCAGTTCCGTTAACTACAGATAACAGAACTTTTGGTATAGCACTAAAAATTAATTATGCCGATAATACAACTGAAGACCATTATCAAGAGTATAATGCTTATACTTCAGCAGAACAGTCTGTTACCTTATCAGTAACACCGGAAGAAGCAAATAAAATTATAAAAACAGTTGACTTTGCTTTCGTTTATGGTTACAATAAGAACATAATGGAAGTTAAGAATGCAATGCTTAACTTTGCAGAGAATTTGGTTTTTGAGAAAAAAGATGGTAACTCAAATGATAACACAAATAATTCAGCTGAACCTGTTGATGAAAGTGTAGTATCTGAAACCCTAGACACATCAAAAGATTATATGGAAAATTCTGTAGAATACGATTCAACAGAAAACTATATAACTAAAGAAACTGATGATGCAGGTAATACAACTGAGTATTCATATGATAAAAATGGAAACCAAACATCAGTAAAAGATGGCAAAGGCAATGTTACTTCCTATGGTTATGATATTCAGGGTAATACTACTTCTATTTCAAATGGTAATTCATCCAACACATATATTTACAATAATCAAAACCAGCTTTCTTCTATAAAGCATAATAGTTTTGCTTATAACTTTAACTACACAATTTATAATAAATTGTTAGAAGTAAAAGTTGGAAATAAGAGTATTGTAAAATATAACTATAATAGTAATAACGGTAACTTAGAATCAATAAGTTATGGTAACGGTGGTTTTTACAGATATCATTATGACCGTTATGATAGAATTATTTTAGTTACAGGTGCAGGATATGATGTTGTTTCATATGAATACAACAAGAAAGGTCTTGTAACCAGAGAACATGATTATTGGTTAAACCAAACTACTAATTACTATTATGATTGCAATGGTAATCTTGTATCAAAAACTTCAGAAACTATTGATAGTGAAGACAGTGTAAAGTTAGTTCAAAATATCTCCTTAGATGAAAATGGAAATACAGTAGAGCAAACTAACATAAATGAAAGATACAAGACTATTAAGCGTGGAACAGATGATAACGATGATGAATTTGTAGAATATATCAGTGGTGATGGAAATACTCCAAGAAATGTAAAAGTATCAAGTAATAACGATGACTTTGGCAGACTTAATAATGTAAGTACACAGTTTAATGGAGAAGAATTGTTTTATACAGAGTACGATTATGAAACAACATCTCACAAAACCACAAATGATGTAAGTTCAATACTATATGATTATGACAATAAAACTAAAGGCTTAATGTATCAATATACATATGATGCTAACGGTAATATTGCAACGTCAGTAGAAAGAAGTTATGATAAAGGTACCGGAGGAGTACCAATAAATTCATCATACAGTAAGAGTAGTTATACTTATGATAATCTAAATCAGTTAACCCAAATTACAGATGATAGCCAAAAAGAAAAAACAAAGATTAGCTACGATAATGCAGGTAACATTAAAAAGGTACAAGTATATAACTCATCAACCAATGCATTAAAGAAAACAAATACATACGGATACGATACAACATGGAAAGATAAACTAACATCATATAACGGAGAAACAATAACATATGATGGAATAGGCAATCCACTAAAGTATCGTAACGGAATGACAATGCAGTGGAAGAACGGAAGACAACTTTCTCAAGTAAAAACTTCCAAAGATACAATAACATACAAGTACAATATCAAAGGCTTAAGAACTCGTAAGTATAATTCTGATTACACTTATTACTATTACTATGATGATAATAACAATTTAATAGCAATGATGCAGGGTGGAGTTGTAGCATATTTCTACTATGATAGCAACAACTCAGTAACGGCAATGTCAATAAATGACTCAATGTATTATTACATCAAGAATTTACAGGGTGATATAACAAAGATAGTAAATCACCAAGGTAAAGTAATGGTAGAATATACATATGATGCATGGGGAAATATCCTAAAAGAAAAATCTAATGTTAGCCCATCATATGCAACAGTTAAAGAGTTCAACCCATTCCGATATAGAGGATACGTGTATGATACAGATACAGGTCTGTATTACCTCCAAAGTAGATACTATGACCCAAAAACCGGTAGATTTATCAATGCTGATGATACAGCATATGTAGATACAAACTCCGGCACTCCATTAAGCACAAATATGTTTGCTTATTGTGAGAATAATCATATTAATGATACTGATCCATGGGGGTATTTGGGAAAACATTGGTGGAATAGTGTGAAATGGGTCAGCAGAATTATTGACGCTGTATTGCTTGTTATATCAGTTGGTAAAACTTATATGGCAACAAGGGCACTTAAAACTTTTCTAAAAAGAAATAAAAACAAAGTGATTCGTCAAATAAGAGGTAAAATAATGTCGTTATTTGGAAAAACTGTTTCAAAAGCTTTGCCGCAAATAATCAATGTTGCACTTACGTTATTGGGAACAACTATTGGTGAACTGATAGCAAAAGCTATTGATTATGCTGATAAGTGGTGGGGGTATACGCGAAATAATGGTTACCTTTTTAATTAGAATTGAATTAATTAAAGGAGATTATTTTGAAAAGGTTTTTAAATAATTTTGATTTTATAGTAATGTTTATTATTTGTATAAGTCCTCTTGGCCATCTTATACTTGCTTGCATTGATGAAGATAAAAACTATTTTCTTAGACTAGCTATTATATCTTCAGTGACTATCATGGTATTAATAATTTATACATACTTCTATGGAAAGTATAGTAGTTATTTGAAAAATAAATCAGTAAAATTAAAAAAAGTGTTTCTTGAGAACGGAAAAGGAATTCTTATTCCAAAATATTGGACTTTAGAAAACAGTGAAAACCTTTCCTATATTTATAATGAAAATAAGAAAATTGTAATTTTCCAAATTAAAAATATTATTGATTGTAAAAGTATTTTTTCTAATTTAGAAGATAAAATTGAATATAATGTTTTATCTAACAAATATAGACTATTAGAAATATTGTCTGTTGAAAAAATATCAAATAACATGTTCATGGGCGAAGTTAAAATATGCGAAAATGGAAAAATCAAATGTGTGAATTACTTCATTATTGATAATATGCAATTTATCTCAACTAGTCTTGTTAATAAAGAATTATTACTAGATATTATTATTTCGTACGATTAGACTTTTTCTATTGTTTTATATTTGGAGATTAATATTAGTGTTATTTAAGTATATGTTATATACCATAAACAAAATTAAATGATTGTACGAGTGGAAAACAGTTAAGTTTCTTTTGTTTATGATTATAACAAAAAGAAATATATCAATATACATATGATGCATGGGGAAATATTTTAAGAGAAGCAAGTGTAAAGAGTAAAACATATGCAGATATAAAAGACTTTAGCCCGTTCAGAACCTTATATTGAAGTGAATAATATTTGTGTACAAGATGAAAAAACACTATTGGATTGTTCTACTGAGAAAATAAGAAGAAGCAAAAATTGTCTTACAATTACACTTTCAATAATCGTCCTTGTATGCTTTTTTGGTATAAGTACAGTATTTTATTTTGCATTATTATCAAAAAATATTGTGCCGATTTGTATGTGTTCTGCTATTTTATTGTTCTTTATTATAGTCTATGTTGTTTCCTTACGAAAAATAAAGGTAAGCTATAATATAATTATAAGTAAGTTAAGTAAGTTAAATTTGAAATAAACCACAAAATAAATGATGTATGTATATTTGTCTGTATGAATGTCATTAGGTTTAGATAGGAGCGTTTATTATGAAAAAATTATTTTCAACATTACTTTTTGTTGTTTTAGTTATTGGTGTTGTTAACTTGTGTGGTTGTAAGTCAGAGGATAAAGATACTAAACAATATCCTTTTGCTACAGTAAAAGAAGCAGCTGTATATTCAGCAAAACAACCAGCAAAAATGAGTACATATATATTCAGAGATATTAGCAAAATAAATCATCTTATGCCTCAATACACAACTATAAACATTGATAAATCAGCGTTTTGTAATGTGTATAATTATGAAAATGGAAAATTATATGTTTTCTATGACGACAATCAAGAAATTAATTTTGCTGTAGCTTCCGAGAAAAAGCTTAATAAAGATGATTTTAGCAATATCATTGTCGATGAAACTACTTTGGATGATATAAAAAACATTGATTCTGCTACCAAACTGAATTTTATTAATTATCCTGCTTATGATGAATATTATTCAATTCATTTAACTAATGAAGGTATATTATTTATAAATTATAAGAAGATTAATAATAAATTAATTGTATCTTCTGTGAATATGAAATATTCTAACTATGTGAGCAAATTAGATAAAGAAAATTTGCTTATATAAGTACGGTTGTTTGGTTATTTAAAAATAATGTCATTAAATGACGCAATGTATTATTATGTAAAGAATCTACAGGGTGATATAACAAAGATAGTAAATCACCAAGGTAAAGTAATGGTAGAATATACATATGATGCATGGGGAAAT